>DUSO01000180.1 GCA_012842565.1 Bacillota bacterium | reverse complement strand
GGGCCGCGGCTCACGATATCTCTCCTCGCTTGTCGCAGGCGACCGGATAGACCTGATCGGCCCGCTTGGGAATGGTTTTGACCTTGACGGGGTCGAGGGGCCGGTCCTCATGGTTGGCGGCGGCACCGGGGTGGCCCCCCTCATATTCCTTGCCCGGGAGCTCAAAGCCCGCGGGACAAGCGGGACGGCGATAATAGGGGCCAGGTCACGCGAGTTCCTCCTCGGGGTGGAGGATATCCGCCGGGCGGGATTCCATACGGTCATTGCGACAGATGACGGGAGCGCGGGGGTAGCCGGCACTGCCATCGACGCCTTGGCAGGCATGCCGGAGGCCGGTTGGGGCCGGGTATTCGCCTGCGGCCCTATTCCCATGCTGGCAACTCTTGCAGCGAGATTCAACCGTCACGGGATTCCCTGCCAGGTGTCGCTGGAGGAGAGGATGGCCTGCGGAGTGGGCGCCTGCTTAGGATGCGCCTGCATCACAAGAGAGGGGCCGAGGCGGGTGTGCAAGGATGGCCCGGTCTTCTATGCATGCGACCTGGTAAACGTCGGGGGTTACACTTTTGGCGAGGGGGCTTCGAGGGCTGCGGGCAGCACTGCGATCTCCGGGGAGTATCTTCCCGGCGCCCTCCGGGGAAGCCGGGGTGCCCGGCCTGCCGGTCTTTCCACGGAGGTCACCCATCCTTCCCTGGAGGTAAGGATCGGGTCTATGGTGATGAAGAATCCGGTTATGGTATCATCCGGGACTTTCGGCTTCGGCGAGGAGTATGCTGAGCTATTCGATGTCTCGAGGCTGGGGGCGATCGTCGCCAAGGGCATAACCTTGCTCCCGCGCGGTGGCAACCCGCCGCCAAGGATAGCGGAGACTCCCTCCGGTATGCTCAATGCCATAGGCCTCCAGAACCCCGGCCTTGACAGGTTTATCTCCGAACACCTGCCCCGGATGAGCGCCTTCGGGGTCCCGGTCATCGTCAACGTGGCAGGAGAGAGCCTTGAAGAGTTCAAGATCATCCTGTCGAGGCTGGACAAGGAGGAATCCGTGGCCGGGATAGAGCTCAACGTATCTTGCCCCAATGTGGCTTCAGGCGGGATGGCATTCGGGCGTGACCCCGGAATAGTCTATGACCTCACGCGAATGGCCAGGAGGACCACATGCCGGGCCCTCATCGTAAAGCTTTCCCCCAACGTGACTGATATCGCCGCCATCGCCAGGGCCGCCGAGATGGGCGGGGCCGACGCGGTCTCGCTCATAAATACCCTTGCAGGGTGCGCCATCGATGTAGAAAACCAATCATTTCGTCTTTCAAACATAACGGGCGGGCTTTCCGGGCCGGCCATACGGCCGGTGGCCGTAAGGATGGTGGGTGATGTATTCCGGGCGGTCAATATCCCTGTGATCGGGATGGGGGGCATAGTCACCTGGCAGGACGCCCTGGAATTCATCCTGGCAGGTGCTACTGCTGTAAGCGTTGGAATGGGGTCGTTCGTGAGACCCACTTGTGCCGTCGATGTGGCGGATGGCATACGTCGCTACATGGCCGCAAGGGGGATCCTATCCGTAGAGGAGATGGTGGGTCTAGCATGGAGAAAATCACAGATCCAAAGGGCATGAAGCCCGGAGTAATCGTAGCCCTTGACCTCGATGACCTGGAGCCTGCCCTTGACCTGGCGAGAAGGCTTGTAGACATAACGCCCTTCTTCAAGGTCGGCCTTGAACTATTCTGCCTGGCCGGCCCGGAGGCTGTGAGAAGGCTCCGGGATATGGGGGCGGAGGTCTTCCTGGACCTCAAGTTCCATGATATACCCAACACGGTGGCGGGGGCGGTACGAAGTGTCATGTCACTTGCCCCGTTCATGCTGACGCTCCATGCGAGCGGCGGCAGGGAGATGCTGTCCAGGGCCGTTGCCGAATCAAGGGCGGCTGCGGATGAACTGGCCATAAGGCGCCCGCGGCTCCTCGGCGTGACGCTCCTCACCAGCATTGACCAGGACATGCTCTCCCGGGAGCTCGGGGTAGCCAGGACCGTCGAGCAGCACGTGGCCCAGTGTGCGGGAATGTGCCTCTCATCCGGTCTTGACGGCGTGATTGCGTCCCCCGGCGAGGTCCAGGTGGTGCGGGATATGACCGGCCCGGATTTCCTTATAGTCACTCCGGGTGTGAGGCCGGCCGGCCAGGATCCCGGAGACCAGAGGCGTGTTGCCACCCCGGGGGAGGCTATCCGGGCCGGGGCCGACTTTGTGGTTGTCGGCCGCCCGATAACGCGGGCCAGTGACCCCAGGGGGGCCTGCCTCAGTATTTACGACGAGATTTGCGACGCATATGATCGCCGGAACAGGAGGTGTTAGGGGCGCCCGGTGTCGTGTAAAATTGCGCTCGTAAAACGACGGCGGCCGCGTGTGGTCGCGTGTGCGCAATTGCAGCGGACTCCGGCGCCCGCATGTCATGAGACAAGAGGAAGCAGTTGAGGTCCTGAAACAGGTTGGGGCTTTCCAGACCGGGCATTTCGTGTTTTCGTCGGGGCTTCACAGCAGCATCTACGTGGAGAAATTCAGGATCCTCGAGAGGCCCCTCTATGCCGAGAGGCTTTGCCGTGAGCTTGCGGAGCGATTCTCTAACGAGGGCGTTTCCTGTGTTGCCGGGCCTACCATGGGGGGAATCATCGTCGCCTATGAGGTCGCCCGCCATCTGCCAGGGGCCCGGGCGATATTTGCTGAGCGCGACGGCGACGGACGGGAGTTCCGGCGCGGGTTTGCCATCTCCCCCGGTGAGCGGGTCCTCGTAGTCGAAGACGTGATTACGACAGGCGGGTCGGCAAGGCAGGTTATCGATGCCGTTGAAAGACACGGGGGCGTGGTGGTAGGGGTCGGGGCCCTGGTCGACCGGAGCGGGGGCGCCGTGTCGTTCCCCTTTAGATTCGAACCCATTGTGCGCCTGTCTCTGGAGGCCTATGACCCGTCACAGTGCCCGCTCTGCAAGTCGGGAGTGCCCCTCGAACACCCGGGGAGTTCACCGGTGCCCCACACGGGAGCCAGCCCAAAGGTGCGGGAGGCGGTCATGTCATGAGTGCAAAGGTCGGCGTTGTCTTCGGCAGCGAGACCGACATCCCGGTCATGCGGCAGGTGGCAGAAACCCTTGACTCCATGGGAGTCGAATATGAGGCCAATATCATCTCCGCCCACCGTTCTCCCGCCCTGGCCATTGAATATGCCAGGACCGCGCAGGACCGGGGGATCGAAGTCATAATCGCGGGCGCCGGGCTCGCAGCCCATCTCCCCGGCACCATGGCGGCCTGGACGACTGTCCCGGTTATCGGCATACCTGTTAAGGCGGGGGCGCTCTCCGGGCTCGATGCGCTCTTGTCCATAGCCCAGATGCCTCCCGGGGTCCCTGTGGCGACTGTGGGAATCGACGGTGCCAAGAATGCTGCCCTGCTTGCGTGTGAGATCCTTGCCCTGAAATATCCCGAGATCGCATCCCGCCTCGCTGAAATGCGAAGGACGCAGGCTGAGAAAATCGGCGCCCGGAGAGGAATTGATCTGTTGAAGGAGAAGTGAGAGCAAATCAGCCGAACTTTTTATCTAGATGGAGCTAAAAATGTTCGGAAAATGGTTGACACGGCCTGCTTGAGCTGCTAATATTGGGTTAGAAGGAGTCCAAAAGGCGAACATTTCTATCGCCCGGCGGTGCCCGGAAGAGCAAAACTGCCTCCCCGCAATGGTTTTGCGCCTGTCTCTCCCGTCAGGTTTGTCTCCGGGCACCGCACGATCATTTTCCGGCCGTAAGGGTTTGCGGCCGTATGGAGGGGCTCTGATGATCGAGAGATATACATTGCCTGAGATGCGCCGCATCTGGAGCGATGAGAACAGGTTTTCCAAGTGGCTCGAGATCGAGATACTTGCCTGTGAGGCCTGGGCCGAGCTGGGTCGCATCCCCAAGGACGTGCCGCCGCGGATAAGGCAAAGAGCCCGGTTTGATGTCAAGCGAATCGAGGAAATAGAGAAGGTCACCAACCACGACGTCATAGCATTTCTAACCTGCATTGCAGAGAATGTCGGCGAGGACTCCCGGTTTATCCACCTCGGCATGACTTCTTCCGACGTTGTAGACACCGCCCTATCCCTCATGATGAGAGAAGCCTGCGACGTGATCATCCAGGACGTGAAGGACCTCCTTTCGGTACTCTGTGAGAAGGCCAATACATACCGCCATACCGTGATGATAGGGCGGACCCACGGCATACATGCTGAGCCGATTACGTTCGGTTTCAAGCTCGCCGTCTGGGTCTCCGAGATGAGGAGAAACCTTGCGCGCCTCGAGAAGGCGCGGGATGCCATAAACGTCGGCAAGATATCCGGTGCCGTGGGCACCTACGCCAATGTCGACCCTTATGTCGAGGAGTATGTATGCAAGAAGCTCGGCCTTACGCCGGCTCCCGTCTCCACCCAGATTCTGCAGCGTGACCGTCACGCCGAGTTTGTGACGGCACTTGCCATAGTGGCGGGCTCTCTCGAGAAGTTTGCGACTGAGATACGGGCCCTGCAGCGAACGGAGATATCCGAGGCCCGCGAGCCCTTCCGGCGCGGGCAGAAGGGTTCGTCCGCCATGCCTCACAAGAGGAATCCGATACTATGCGAGAGGATTTCGGGGCTTGCCCGGCTTGTCAGGGGGTATGCCGCCTCAGCCCTTGAAGACATGGCCCTGTGGCATGAGAGAGACATCAGCCATTCGTCGGTCGAGCGCGTGATCCTTCCGGACAGCACCACAATCATAGATTACATGCTCCGCCGGTTTACCGGGATAATGAAGGACCTCACGGTGGACGAGGAACGCATGAAGGAGAATTTGATGCTCACCCGGGGCGTGATCTTCTCCGAACGGGTGCTTCTCGGGTTGGTCCAAAAGGGGCTTGTGCGCGAGGACGCTTATGCGATAGTCCAGCGGAATGCGCTCCGGGCCCTGGATGAACACAGGCCCTTCAAGGATCTCCTCATGGAAGACCCTGACGTAATGGGGCGCCTCACCAGGGAGGAGCTTGACGGATTATTCTCCTATGAGGACATGCTTTGCCGGGTGGATGAGATCATGAGGAGGTTGGGGTTATAATGGGCGGTGCTGTGGTGAAGAAAGGGCGCATTTATGAGGGCAAGGCCAAGGTGGTATATGAAACCGACGATCCCTCGACGGTCATCATCGAATTCAAAGATGATGCCACCGCCTTTGACGGCAAGAAGAGGGGCACCATCGGCGGCAAGGGTGAGGCCTGTGCGGCCATAACTGCCAGGGCGTTCGAATACTTGGAGTCCTGCGGGATTGCGACGCACTACAGGGGCTGGATATCACGGCGTGAGATTGCAGCCCGGCGTGTCAGGATACTGCCGGTCGAGGCCGTGGTGAGAAACGTGGTTGCGGGGAGCCTGGCAAAGCGCCTGGGGCTCGAGGAGGGGCTTTCGCTGAGGGAGCCGGTATTTGAAACATATTACAAGAGTGACGAACTCGGTGACCCGATGGTGAATGACTACCATATCCTCGCACTCGGCCTCGCTACCCGTGAGGAGATAGCCGTCATAGAGCGCATGAGCCTCGAAATCAATAGGCATCTTACGGAATTTTTCGACAAGGCGGGATTGCGCCTCGTCGACTTCAAGCTCGAGTTTGGCGTGGCGGACGGCGACATACTGCTGGCCGATGAGATCTCGCCGGACACATGCCGTCTCTGGGACAAGGAGTCCCTTACAAAGCTGGACAAGGACCGCTTCCGCCGCGACCTGGGCGGGGTGGAGGAAGCCTATCAGGAAGTCGTGAGGCGGGTGGAACTGGCTCATGGAATGGCGCGCTAGTGTGAAGGTGCAGTTGAAGAAGGGCATTCTGGACCCCCAGGGCAAGGCCATCGAGGGCGGGCTCCGGAGGCTCGGGTATAAGGCCATAAGCAAGGTGTCGTGCGGCAAGCTCCTGGATATAACCCTCACGGCGGATTCGGAGGCGGAGGCGAGGCGGCTGATTGACGAGGCGTGCCGCAGGCTGCTCGCAAACCCGGTGATGGAGGACTACGAAATCGAGGTCTCCCGGGCCTGACCGGGGGAGGTACCCCGGGCATAGCGGCCGCCCGCAGCTGCGACGGGCAGTAAATGACGGCCGCAAGGCCTGGCCTTTACCTCGGAGCCTGATGGTGGGGGGAGAGGACAGTGAAAATTGGCGTGGTTGTTTTCCCCGGGTCTAACTGCGACCGCGACTGTTTTTTTGCCGGTGCCCTGGCCGGGCATGAGATGAGGTTTCTCTGGCACCAGGAGAGAGACCTCCACAATGTAGACTGCGTGATCCTGCCAGGCGGCTTTTCTTATGGTGATTACCTCAGGGCGGGGGCCATAGCCCGGTTTTCGCCAATAATCGAGGAAGTGATAGCGCATGCCAGGCGGGGTGGCCTTGTGCTTGGAATCTGCAACGGATTCCAGGTGCTGCTGGAGGCGGGGCTACTCCCGGGAGCCATGTTGCCCAATAAGAGTCTCAAGTTTGTCTCAAAGCCAGTGCACCTGCGGGTAGAGAATACTTCGACCCCGTTTACGCGGCTCTTCGACAGGGGGACGGTCATCCGGCTCCCGATAGCCCATGGGCTCGGGAACTTCTACGCGGACAAGGATACGCTGGACCGCCTGGAGGGCGAAGGCCGGGTAGTCTTCAGGTATTGCGACCGCAATGGCAATCCTGACGAAGCCCACAATCCCAATGGCTCCCTCAACAACATCGCGGGCATCTGCAATGAAGAGGGAAACGTGTTGGGCATGATGCCCCATCCGGAACGTGCTTCGGAGGAGATACTGGGAGGAACAGATGGGCTCGTCATCTTCCGTTCGCTCTTGTCGTAGCCCGCTGGTGGCGGTATCCCCGGGGAGGTACAGGCAGTGGTAACTCAGTCGTCAAGTAAACTCTGGCGAAAGATGGGGCTTCGCGATTCAGAATATGAGCTCATCACCTCGACCCTCGGGCGGGAGCCCAATGAGACCGAGCTCGGGCTCTACAGTGCCATGTGGTCGGAGCATTGCGGGTATAAGCACTCCAAAGCCTACCTGCGGCTCCTGCCGTCACAGGCCCCCCATGTGCTGCAGGGTCCGGGCGAGAACGCCGGCATCGTCGACATCGGGCGCGGGGTGGCGGTCGTCCTCAAGATGGAGAGCCACAACCACCCCTCGGCCGTGGAACCATTTCAGGGAGCGGCAACCGGGGTTGGGGGCATACTCAGGGACATCTTCACCATGGGGGCTCGCCCCATATGTTTCCTGGACTCCCTCCGTTTCGGCCCGCCGGAAGACGAGGTTGTAAAGTACCTGATGGCCGGGGTGGTATCAGGGATTTCAGCCTACGGGAACTGCGTGGGCATCCCGACTGTTGCGGGAGAGGTAGCATTTCACGGGCCGTTTAAGGGCAATCCGCTCGTGAACGTGATGTGCGTTGGAATTATAAGGGATCCATCTACCATAGCCCGGGGCATTACCGGCGAACCGGGGAACGTAGTCATGGTCGTCGGGTCCAAGACGGGGCGCGACGGCATTCGCGGTGCGGCTTTCGCATCGGAGGGGCTTGGGAGCGATTCCGAAAAGGACCGACCGTCAGTCCAGGTGGGGGACCCGTTTACCGGCAAGCTCCTGATAGAGGCATGTCTCGAGGTAATAGAGAAACGGCTGGTCGTGGGGATACAAGATATGGGGGCGGCCGGGCTGATCAGCTCTGCATCTGAGATGGCGGGCAAGTCAAAGACGGGTATGGTTATCAACCTGGACCTCGTCCCGAGGCGTGAAGCTGGCATGACCCCGTATGAGGTCATGCTTTCAGAGTCCCAGGAGAGGATGCTCATCGTTGCACGCCCCGAAAAGGTCGAGGAGATCAGGGAGCACTTCGGGCGGTGGGGGCTGGACGCGACCCCGGTCGGGGAGGTCACAGATAGCGGGATGCTCCAGCTCTTTGACAAAGGGGAGCTTGTGGCCGAGGTCCCCGTGGGCTCACTGGTAAACCCGCCCGTCTACGATCCCCCGGCTGAGAGGCCCGACTATATTCCGGATTTACAGGAACTCGACCCGGCCAGAGTGCCGGAGCCCCAGGACCTGGGAAAGGCGCTTCTCAGCATCCTCGCGCGCCCTAACATCGCCAGCAAGCGCTGGGTGTATGAACAATATGACTATTCAGTGGGAACCGATACCGTCATAGGTCCTGGCAGGTCCGATGCCTGTGTCATGCGGGTAAAACACGTCCTCCCGGGCGGCAGTTACTTTGAGGATCCCGATGCGGGCGCTGCTCAGTCAACCCTCATCAGGGAGGGCCCTGGGCATCCGGAGCTTGGCATAGCGGTGACTACTGACTGCAACGCCAGGTATTGTTACCTCGACCCCGGGAGGGGCGCGATGCAGGCGGTTGCAGAGGCTGCCCGTAACCTGAGTATGACAGGAGCAAGGCCCCTTGCGATAACAGACTGTCTTAACTTCGGAAACCCCGAAAAGCCCCATGTCTATTGGCAGTTCCAGGAATGTGTGAAGGGTATAGCCCATGCCGCCAGGGCTCTCTCTATACCCGTGGTCAGCGGGAATGTGAGCTTCTACAATGAATGCGGAGATGGCAGGGCCGCAGTGTGGCCCACGCCGGTGATCGGCATGGTGGGCGGGCTCGAGGACGTCTCCCGGGCATGCGCCTCGGCCTTCAGCCGGGAGGGGGACGTGATCATCCTGGTAGGGCCTGAATCCCCCGGCGATCTCCCGGGTGCCGGCAGCGGGGCTGAGCTCGGCGGCGAGATCGGGGGGAGCGAGTATCTGGAGATGGTTACAGGTGAGGCGCGCGGCAAACCCCCGGTGGTCGATCTCGAGCTGGAGGGCCGGATGCAGGCTCTTGTGCGCTCGCTGATCACTCAGGGAAAGGTCAGATCCGCCCATGACCTGTCCGATGGAGGCCTCGGCGTTGCGCTGGCGGAGTGCTGTATCCCGGGTGACTTTGGGGCTGAGGTCGTGGTGGAAGGCCATGGCAGGCCTGATTTCATCCTCTTTGGCGAGACCCAGTCCCGTGCCCTCGTATCTGCCGGAGAGGAGGAACTCCCCTCGATATATGATGAGGCCCGCCGCATGGGCGTCCCCGTAAGAGCAATCGGCAGGGTAAAGGGCAGGGGGTCCCCCCTTGCAGTTGAGGTTAAGACAGGCGAGGGTCTCACCAGGTTCGAAGTCCCGGTATCCAGGCTCAGAGATGCGTGGGAGGGCGCCATTCCTTCCATCTTCGATGACATGGACCGGGGCGATAGCGGGGGTGGAGACGATGGAGCGGGGGTTTGACAAGCCCCGTGAGGGATGCGGGGTATTCGCAGTCGCCGGCCGGTCCCCATCTGTTGCTGCCTCCCAGCTGGCATACCTCGGCCTCTTCGCCTTGCAGCACAGGGGGCAGGAAAGCGCAGGCATAGCAGTGTCAGACGGCACGACAATACGTATACATAAGGGGATGGGCTTGGTTCCCGAGGTCTTCAAGGGAGAGGACCTCTCGGGGCTGCCCGGCTGCCTTTCAGCCGGGCATGTGCGGTATTCTACAACCGGGGGGAGCCGGCTGGAAAACGCGCAGCCAATCCTGGGCACCTGCAGGCTTGGCACCATCGCCGTCGCTCATAACGGCAACCTTGTCAATGCGCGCTCCCTGTCCCGGGCCCTGCAAGAAGAAGGGGCGATCCTGCAGTCTTCCAGCGATAGTGAGCTCTTCTTGCACCTTTTGGCCCGTTCGGGCAGGAGGGACATCGAAAGCGCTCTGATACAGTCGATGCAGTCTGTAGTGGGAGCCTATTCTCTCGTGGTCCTGTCAGCTGACAGGGTCATCGCTCTAAGGGATCCTCTCGGCATAAGGCCTCTTGTAGTCGGGGAAATGGAGGATGCATACATTTTTGCCTCCGAGACCTGCGCTCTGGACGCCTTGAACGCCAGGTTCATACGAGATCTGGGCCCCGGCGAGATGGCGTGCGCCACCCGCGAGGGGCTTACGATATCGCAGGCCGTGCCATCCGGGAAGCAGGCCCTGTGCGTCTTTGAATTCATCTATTTCGCCCGGCCCGACAGTATCATAGAGGGCAGTAATGTCCATATTGTGAGGAAGCGGCTTGGCGAGGCCCTGGCGAGGGAATACCCCGTGGATGCGGACATGGTCATAGCCGCCCCTGATTCAGGCATATCCGCTGCCATAGGGTTTGCCGAGGCGGCAGGTATTCCATATGATACCGGGCTTGCGCGTAACAGGTATATCGGCCGCACCTTCATAAGACCAACCCAGGAAATGCGGGAGATGGGTGTAAAGATCAAGTTGAACCCCATTTCCGACCTCGTCAGGGACAAACGTGTTGTGATTGTCGATGATTCCATAGTCCGCGGCACGACCAGTGCCAAGACCGTTGGGATGTTGCGTTCCGCCGGGGCCAGGAGTGTCCACATGTACATCGCCTCACCGCCCATCCGGTTCCCGTGCTTTTATGGAATAGACACTTCAGATCAGGGTCAGCTCATCGCCGCGCAACTCGACACCGGCGACATACAGCGGCGTATTGGGGCGGATGGACTGGGGTATCTGAGTCTGGACGGACTCATCTCTGCTGTTGGTACATCTAAAGGGCTCTGCCTTGCATGCCTTACGGGCGAGTATCCGACAGAGCTTTGCTGAAGGCTTTGGTCGGGCGCCCTGTTCATTGGCGGGCAAATTGCTCTTACCAGGACTTGCGGATCGGGGGAATCGCCATGGAAAACATGGAAAACAGGAGTTGCGCGGGACAACCTGAGACGGGGCGGGCAGATCAAGCCCGGAAGGCGGTTACCTACAAGGAGGCTGGCGTTGACATCGAGGCCGGCTATGAGACCGTGCGTCGGGTGAGAAGGCTGGCAGCCTCGACAATGCGCCCCGAGGTCCTGGCCAGCGTGGGCGGTTTCGGAGGGGGCTTTGTCCTGCCGGTCGGGAGATACAGGGAGCCGGTCCTGGTATCAGGAACCGACGGCGTCGGGACGAAGCTCAAAATCGCATTTATGATGAATAAACACGATACTGTAGGCATCGACGCCGTGGCCTATTGCGTGAACGACATAATATGCCACGGGGCGGAACCACTGTTTTTCCTTGATTACTTCGCGTGCGGAAGGCTCTCTCCCGATGTGGCCGAAAAGGTGGTAGGCGGGGTTGCCGAGGGATGCCGCCAGGCCGGCTGCGCCCTCATCGGCGGTGAGACAGCAGAGATGCCGGGATTTTACGCCGACAACGAATATGACCTTGCCGGTTTTGCCGTGGGAGTGGTTGAAAAGGATAGATTCATCGATGGTTCCGGGGTCCGGGTCGGGGATGCCATAATCGGGATCAAGTCCAGCGGCCTTCAAAGCAGCGGGTTCTCCCTTGTCCGCAAGGTGTTCTTTGAAATCGCGAAGATGAAGGTTACAGACTACGTCCCCGAGCTCGGCTCGACCCTGGGAGAGGAACTACTTCGCCCGACGAGGATCTATGCCCGCGCAATCGCCGGGCTCATTGAGCGCTGTGAGGTGCATGGCATTGCCAACATAAGCGGCGGCGGGCTGATAGAGAACGTGCCCCGCGCCATGAGAGCCGGTACCAGGGCCAGGATCAGGTGGGGATCGTGGCCCCGTCACCCTGTCTTCTCGCTGGTCCAAAGGCTTGGGAATATCTCCCATGAGGAGATGCTGAAGACCTTTAACCTGGGGGTGGGCATGGTGGTGATCCTGCCCGGCCCGGAGGCGGATGCCGCGATGGCTGCCTTGCATGATCTCGGCGAGGAAGCGTTTTTAATCGGGGAGATTGTCGAGGGAGAGGGCGGTGTCGAGATTGTCTAGGCTCGGCCTCGGCGTCCTGGCCTCCGGCAGGGGGTCTAACCTGGTTGCCATTATGGATGCCATCGATGAGGGAAGGCTTTCAGCCCGGGTCCTGGTAGTGGTGAGCGATCAGGAGAACGCCCCCGCCCTGGCCCGCGCTCGGGAGAGGGGGGTGGAGGCCATTGCCCTCCCGCGCTCTCGTTTCCGCTCGCGTGAGGATCACGACAATGCCATAGCCTCCATTCTCGTTGAGAGGGGCGTGGACCTCGTGGTCCTGGCAGGCTATATGCGCATCCTCTCCAAGGCTTTTATAAAGCGTTTCGAGGGCCGCATAATGAACATCCATCCCGCGCTGTTGCCGTCCTTCCCGGGGCTGAATGCCCAGGCGCAGGCCCTTAGCTACGGCGTAAAGGTTTCCGGGTGCACCGTTCATTTCGTCGACGAGGGCGTCGACACCGGGCCCATCATCCTCCAGCGCGCCGTCCCCGTACTGGAGGATGATACCCCTGAGACCCTGGCCGAGAGGATACTCCGCCAGGAGCATGAGATATATCCCGAGGCCATCCAGTTGTTTGCCGAGGGAAGGCTCGTCATAGAAGGGCGGAGGGTGAGGATTCGCGCTCCACGCGGCGCGCCAGATGGCGGGCCGCCTGGTGTACCGTGCGACGGGAATTCATGCATCCGGCAAGGATGTACGAAAGGGTGATCCCCGTGGACAGGAAGAAGAGGGCCATAGTGAGCGTTTCTGATAAGTCTGGAATCGTGGATTTTGCCGGTGGCCTCTCCCGGCTGGGGGTTGAGATCGTTGCTACCGGGGGGACGGAGAAGGCGCTTTCTTCGGCCGGCATCCCGGTGGTACCCGTGGAGAAGGTCACCGGATTCCCTGAAATGCTGGACGGCAGGGTTAAGACACTCCACCCGGCCATCCTGGGCGGTATTCTCGCGATCCGGTCCCGCCCCGACCACATGAGGTCGCTGGAGGCGCTGGGGGCCGGTCCCATAGATTTCGTGGTTGTCAACCTCTATCCCTTCGAGGAGACAATCGCGCGACCGGATGCGGACCAAGCCTGCGCAATCGAGAATATCGATATCGGCGGTCCGACCATGATCAGGGCTGCTGCCAAGAACTTCGAGGATGTGGCGGTGATAACCTCCCCCCGGCAGTACAGAGCCGTACTGGAGGAGCTTACCGCAAATGAATGCTCTCTCTCCCGGGAGACCAGGCTCAGGCTGGCCTATGAGGCATTCTTGCACGTGGCACTCTACGATGCCGCCATACAGCAGTATTTCGCGGGGCTTATCGCCGGGCTTTGCGGGGCGGGAAAGCCACCTGCAACGGTGGATGGGCAGGCGCTCCCGGAGGCCATGGTGCTGCCGTTGCGTAAGGCGCTTGATTTAAGATACGGGGAGAATCCTCACCAGGCGGCTGCTTTCTACTCGCACGGAAAGTGTCCGGCCGGCAGCATACCCGGTCTCGAGAAACTCCGGGGGAAGGAGCTCTCCTTTAACAATATAGCCGACGCAAGTGCCTGTTATGAACTCGTTGCTGAGTTCGATGATCCTACCTGCGTTATCGTAAAACACATGAACCCGTGTGGCGTGGCCTCCCGCGGCTCGATCCCGGACGCCTACAGGGCCGCCTACGCAGCGGATCCCGTGTCGAGCTTCGGAGGAATAGTGGGGTTCAACAGGCCGGTTGACAGAGATACCGCGGAGGAGATGGCAAAGACATTCCTCGAGGTGATAATCGCGCCCGGTTTCGACGAAGATGCCGTTAAAATCCTCGAGAAGAAGCGTAATCTGAGGCTTTTAGTCTCCCCACTCCCCGGGAAATCCGTGCAGGCTGCCGCAAAGCCGGCGCAGGCTGCGGGGGAGCCTTCTCAGATCGAGGGGAAACCGGCAGGCGGCGCCGCCCTTGCAGCGGGCTACGACTTACGCCGGACAATCTGGGGCATACTTGCCCAGGAGCTCGATCCCTCAGGCGTTGACCCCGGCGGATACGAGGTGGTAGCGGGTTCTGTAGCGGGTGATCCGCAGTGGAGGGATCTCATCTTTGCCTGGAAGGTTGTAAAACATGTCAAGTCTAATGCCATTGTGCTGGCAAAGGACCAGACCACCCTCGGGATCGGCGCGGGGCAGATGAACCGGGTCGGGGCTGCACGAATCGCAATCCAACAGGCCGGGGATGCGGCCCGTGGGGCGGTCCTGGCATCGGACGGCTTTCTTCCGATGAGGGATACTGTGGACGTAGCGGCTGATGCGGGGATCGCAGCCATCATACAGCCCGGCGGGTCCATCCGTGACCGGGAGTCGATTGACGCCTGCATTGAACACGGTATCACAATGGTCTTCACACATAAGAGGCACTTTCGTCACTGATCCTTGACGCCGGCTCCGCCCGCACGCGGAAGAGTCGTAAATGGGGTGGGGTTGGTTCCACGGGAGGGGCGAGGGACTTGAAAGTAATGGTAGTGGGCGGCGGGGGGCGTGAGCACGCCCTCGTGTATAAGTTGAAACAGGATCCACAGATCGGTGAGGTCCTCGCTACGCCCGGCAACGCCGGCATCGAAAGGATGGCGCGGTGCGTGGACGCTGCAAGGTATGGCGTCAGGGCTATTGCGGACTTTGCAGAGGCCTATGGCATAGACCTCACAGTAGTGGGGCCGGAAGCCTACCTTGCTGCGGGGATAGCTGACGAATTCCGCAAACGCCGTCTCCTGATCTTCGGGCCGGACCAAGCCGGGACGAGGCTCGAGTCCAGCAAGGTCTTTGCAAAGGGTTTCATGTCAAGGTACGGGATACCCACCGCTCCTTACAAGGCCTTTGACGATCCTGACAGGGCGGAGGAATTCATAAGGCAAAGGGCGGGTGAGGGGCGGCCTGTTGTGGTGAAGGCCGACGGGCTTGCAGCCGGGAAGGGAGTCGTTGTGGCCAAGACGGCTCAGGAGGCACGTGAGGCCATTGATGCAATGATGCGGCGCAGGATCCTTGGCGATGCCGGTTTGTCGGTTGTGGTGGAGGATCGCCTCGAGGGACCGGAGTTGAGCGTCATGGCGCTGGTGGCCGGCAGGGATTATGCGATATTGCCGCCGGCCAGGGATCACAAACGGGCTCTGGATTGTGACCTCGGGCCCAATACGGGCGGGATGGGTGCCTATGCCCCGGTGCCGTCTGTGAGCCCCGAGCTCCTTGACGTCATCCGGGATGATATCCTCGAGCCTGCGGTGCAT
>DUSO01000179.1 GCA_012842565.1 Bacillota bacterium | reverse complement strand
GACAGGAGGCGGTCATGTGGGTTTTTGCGGCTTACGGGAGATTTCCGTGGCAGAGGTGACATCTACGGTAAAGAGGCTGTGTATAAGCGCAAACTCCAATGTCCCCCGCGAGACCATCGCTGCGCTCGAGAGGGCTCTAGAAATTGAGGAATCCCCGGTAGGCAGGGAGGTTCTGAAGCAGATCCTCGAAAACCACAGGATCGCGAGGGAAGAAGGAGTGCCTGCATGCCAGGACACAGGTGTGGCCATGGTCTTTGTCGAGCTCGGGCAGGATGTTCACCTTGTGGGAGGAGACCTGTATGAGGCGATCAACGAGGGGGTAAGGCAGGGATATAAAGAGGGGTATCTGAGGAAGTCCATGGTCAACGACCCCCTCTTTAGGAGGATAAACACCGGGGACAACACGCCTGCGATGATCTACGTGGACATAGTTCCCGGCACGAATCTGAAGATAACGGTAGCTCCCAAGGGCGGGGGAGCGGAGAACATGAGTGGAATTGCCATGCTTGCTCCTGCTGCCGGGGTGGAGGGTGTAAAGCAGTTTGTTGTGGAGAGGGTAGAGAAGGCGGGGTCCAATGCATGTCCTCCTGTGGTGGTTGGGGTTGGGATAGGGGGGACCTTTGATAGGGTAGCCCTTCTTGCCAAGAGAGCACTTTTAAGGCCTGTGGGCTCGCACAACCCGGACCCCATGTATGCGGAGCTTGAGAGGGAGCTGCTTGTGGAGATAAACAAGCTTGGGATAGGGCCTCAGGGGTTTGGTGGGAGGATCACGGCGCTTGCGGTCAACATCGAGTATTCGCCCTGTCACATTGCAAGCATGCCGGTGGCTGTCAACTTGAACTGTCATGTTGGCCCGCATGAGAGCGCGGTAATCTAGGGGGCTGTGAGGCCGGGCGGTGATACATCCCTGGCTGGCAAGGGATTGTGAGGCCGGGCCGTGATGTATTCTAAGTGGGCGGCAGGTTTTGTGTGAGGTATGGAGATGGAGGGAGTGGTTGACGGGTGGCGGTCAAGATCGTAACTCCGCTTACAGATGAGACAGTAGCGCAGCTTAAGGCCGGGGATGACGTGAGGATATCAGGGGTGATATACACGGCGAGGGATGCGGCCCACAAGAGGCTTGTTAACCTCATCAAGGAGGGGGAGGAGCTTCCGCTGGACATAAGGGGCCAGGTCATATACTATGTTGGTCCCACTCCGGCAAAGCCAGGGAAGGCCATTGGTTCAGCGGGTCCGACCACGAGCTACAGGATGGATTCATATGCGCCCCTGCTTATGGAGCATGGGTTAAAAGGGATGATTGGCAAGGGCATGAGGTCCAGGGTTGTGAAAGACGCCATGGTCAAGTACAAGGCCGTATACTTTGCAGCCATAGGAGGGGCCGGGGCACTCTTGGCAAAGTCGGTCAAAGCCTCAGAGCTTGTGGCGTATGAGGACCTGGGCCCGGAAGCGATCATGAAGCTTACGGTAGAGGATTTTCCCTGTGTTGTGGTGAACGACATATACGGCAACGACCTCTACGAGGAAGGCGTGAGGAAGTACCGGATAGGCTGAATGGGGCCTGTGGGCCTGAAATTAGATTCTGGGAGGGTTTTGGGTGATTACCAAGGAGGAGCTATTGGCCAAGGCAAAGAAGCCTGCAGAGGATGCCATGAAGATGCACCCGTTTTACAGGGGCAAGATCGAGGTGAGCCCCAAGGGGATCATCAGGGATTTTCAGGACTTTGCGATATGGTATACCCCGGGGGTTGCAGAGCCATGCAAGGCAATAAAGGCCAACAAGGAGCTTGTGTATGAGTATACGAACAAGTGGAACACGGTAGCTGTTGTGACAGACGGGACGAGGGTGCTTGGGCTTGGGGACATAGGGCCTGAGGCCGGGATGCCTGTCATGGAAGGCAAGTCCATGCTGTTCAAGTATCTCGGGGGAGTAGATGCATTTCCCATATGCCTTGACACAAAGGACCCGGAGGAGATAATCAAGGCAGTCAAGTGGCTTGAGCCGTCCTTTGGGGGGATAAACCTAGAGGACATAGAGCAGCCCAAGTGTTTTTATTTGCTTGAGAGGCTGAGGGAAGAGATGGAGATACCTGTGTGGCATGATGACCAGCAGGGGACAGCTGCGGTGACCCTTGCGGGATTGATAAATGCGCTGAAGGTAGTGGGGAAGGGGCTAGAGGATGTAAGGATAGCGCTTATAGGTGCTGGGGCTGCTAACATCTGCACGGCGCGGATGATAATTGCTGCAGGTGCGACACCGGGGAATATCATCATGTGCGATAGCAAGGGAACGCTTCACCGTGGCAGGACAGAGCTAAAGGACACCCACAAGGAGAAGTGGGAGATGTGCGTTAAGACGAATGCGGATGGTATAGAAGGCGGGATACCGGAGGCGATGGAAGGGGCGGACGTGGTGATAGCGCTATCCAAGTCAGGGCCTGATACTTTGAAGAAGGAATGGATAAGTGGCATGGCAAAGGATGCGATAGTGTTTGTGTGTGCCAATCCCATTCCTGAGATATGGCCGTGGGAGGCAAAGGAGGCCGGGGCGAGGGTAGTGGCGACGGGGAGGTCAGATTTTCCGAACCAGGTGAACAATTCTCTTGGGTTTCCGGGGATATTCAGGGGAGCGCTTGATGTGAGGGCGAAGACGATAACGGATGAGATGTGCATAGCGGCGGCGATGGAGCTTGCGAAGTGCGCAGAGGACAAGGGCATACATGAGGAGTATTTGCTTCCTACGATGGATGAGTGGGAGGTATACCCGAGGGAGGCGGTAGCGGTAGGGTTGAAGGCGATAGAGCAGGGAGTGGCGAGGGTAAAGCTGAGCAAGGACGAGCTGTATGAGAAGGCGAGCGGGATAATAAAGAGGTCGAGGGGGATGACCCAGCTTTTGATGAGGGAGGGAGTGATCCCGCAGCCGCCGGCCGGGGTATAGCCTGGCTGAGGTGTGGTTCTAGCGGGGTATAGCGGGTATGTGTCGGCGTCGGGATATGGCCCGGCTATAGTCTAGCCATAGTCCGGTCGGAGCGTAGCCCGGCTTGAGCGCATGACGAACCACGTTTAACGTGAGGGGCGGGGGGAGCTGGTCCTAAAGGCGGCAGGCATCCCGTCCCGCCCATGTCAACTTGGCCACCGTGTTAATCGGGTTAATTGGGCCGCAGAGACCAGGCCACACGCAGGCGACAATAGCAGACCGGCCTCCTGTGCCCGCTACTGGAACTGAATCTCGGCACCGGGCGTCTATCCCCCGGGCGGCCCCTGCGGGCCCATCACTGGAATTCTACAATCTTTACCCCTATGCCATATAGCCTCGCTATCTCGTTTATCTCATCCTGCCCTGAGAAAAGACACCCATTCTCCCTCATCAGCTCGAGCGCATCCTTGGTGAACCCGCCTGTAGATACAAGCCACACCTTCATATCCCGGGCATTGCGAATCACCTTCACCACACCCGCAGCCTCAATGGCCTTCTCTACCTCCTTGCTCGTCATGGGCTCATCCTTACGATACTTGCACTCTGCTACCCATATGTGCTTTACCCCGTCTTTCTCATAATCTCCATATGCGTCAACCTGGTGCTCCGCGGAAGAAGGAAGCTTCACAACCATGTCCCCACGTGCCCTGAAGAGAGGAGCTTTGATCACCTCTCCCGGATGGCCGAAAAGTCTCCCGTCCAGATCCTCGTTATTGAACTTGGACATTATGTTCTGGACCACCATCTCCAGGAACTTGCCCTTGACATAGTTGAATAGCCCCTGCTGCCCTAAGTCCACCTTCTCGACATCCTTTAACTCATTCTCATACCGGTGCTGGATATACCGCATGAGCATGATGTCGTTGAAGGTGTAATACTTGAAGTCACTCCTGTATACCAGGTCTGCCTGGTAGAGCTTCTCTATCTTCTCCTCCACCGCATACTTGCTCACCTTGAGCTTACCCGCAATCTCCTCTATGTCTACAGGGGCATTGTTATACTTGGTGAAGTAGTAGATGATCTTCTTCCCGAGCTCTATGTCATTGTCCTGGTTTATGTATTTTCGGTTCTCTTGAAAGTGGGTCTCCCAGAAGCCGAAGATCTTGCCCCTTGTAACCTCATATTCGACGACCCTGTCGATGCCTTCCTTTGTGGTAAAGTCCTTATCCGGACAATCGGATTCAGCGCAGCAATAGACATAGTATGGGTGACCGTTCACCTGGGAGCTCAGGTATATGGCCAGCTCATCAGTGATGTCGGAGCCTCGCATCCTGAGGAGCTTCTTTATCAGGGTAGCGCCGTCCTCGATTGCCATGGGCTTGAGGTACTTAAAACCAAAGCGTCCTCCGAGGGGTCCTCCCATGACAGTGCGGAATATCATGGTCACAGCAGAGCCTGAGACAAGCATCGGCGCACGCCTGCTCTGGGACTTGCGGTCGTATGTGGCGGTGAGGTCCGTGGGCCGGTGGATCTCTGGATCGACTTCCTTCTCATCCTCAGCATCGTAGATGTAGAACTTCATGTCCTGGAATTCGTCAATGATAACGGCCACGTGGACTCCTAGCATTGCCCCGAGAAACTCAGGGGTAGCGATCATGTCCTCCCAGTGGTTACGGGCATCCTGCCAGTCATACCCTTCATACCTTTCAATGAATCTGGCCAGGTGTTCTCTCTGAACATACTGGACCTTTTCGTTGTTTGTCTTCAGCTTCAACAGGTCCCTGAGCTTCATCCCCCGGTCCCCATAGAGCGCTGGGTCTTTTAGTATGTATGCGATGTATTGCCTGAAAAACGTGGTGTAGTATTCCAGGAGGAACTTCCGGAGCGTGGTTTCCTCACGTTTCATCTTGAAATAGAAGGGGGCGACGTCATAGTCCTTGAAGAAGACTGTATTGACCAGTCTGTCGAGAAGGGCGGTCTTGCCCATCCTGCGAGGGGAGATGAGCGCCAAGCTGCTGGAGATCCTGCGCTTTATGTTGCGGTACCAGTCCTCGAGCTCCCTCAATATCTCCACCCGGTCGGTAAACTCCTCCTCCGAGACCATCTCTTCGACTGGCAACACCCGCGGCTCAACCATGGCCCTGCGAACCTCCTCGCCTCCGTCTGAAACCTCAGCGGCTATCGGCTTTCGCCCAAGACAAATCATACCACACTGGGCGGGATAGGAAAATGCTTGGCGGCTTCCCACTGGATCACATTTCTGCAATTATAATAGCTTTTTGGGCAATGGATAGGAGGAATCCAGGGCACTGTCGCGAATATGTACGTACATATAAACATTAGTACACATTCCTTCGCCGTATTCAAAACTACAGCTAATGTGGAGGCCAGCGACAGATGGACATAGACATGAGGGAAAGGCTCAACTCGCAACCATTGAAAGAAGTAGCGGAGTTGTTATTCAGGCCTGCAATCGAGAGGGATTTTCGTCTTGGTTTTGGTCACATGATGCAGATCAACAAGGCCCATGTGGTTATGCTGGCGGACACCGGCATTATACCGAAGGATGTGGCGGCTAGAATACTCATTGTTCTCGAATCGTTGGAGGCGGAGGGGCTGAGTGAGGCCGACCTGGATCCTTCTGTGGAAGACCTTCACTTCAACATTGAACGATTGCTGATCGAAAGGACCGGACCGGAGGTCGGCGGCCGGATGCATACCGGGCGAAGTAGAAATGACCTACATGCGACTCTCGATCGCATGATTGCCAGAGACAAACTCAACGATCTCCTGGACCTTGTAATCCAGCTTAGAGGGCAATTGCTGACGCTAGCCTCTCGCGACCTCACCACGGTTATGACCGGGTATACGCACCTGCAGCCGGCTCAGCCGATTACGTTTGGCCACTATATGTGCGCCCTGGCTTCTGCTCTCGAGAGGGACACAAAGCGCCTGGAGGCCGCTTATGAGACCATAAACCAGTGCCCCCTTGGCGCAGGAGCGCTCGCAGGGACCGGGTTCCCAATAGACCGGGAGATTACGGCGGACCTCCTGGGCTTTGACGGAATTCTCGAGAATTCCCTCGACGCGGTAGCATCGCGCGACTGGGTGCCGGAGCTCCTCGCGGCCCTTTCTATAATGATGACCGACATAAGCAGGCTGTCCATGGACCTCTACCTGTGGTATACTGACGAATTCTCATATATCGACCTGGACGGCAGCGTCGCGGCGGTGAGCAGTATAATGCCCCAGAAGAAAAACCCGATAACCCTGGAGCACTGTAAGTCTAAGGCTGCTCACGTTTACGGCGCGCTCATCTCCTCTCTTGCCTGCCTTAAGAATGTGCCCTTCGGCCATTCACGTGACGTGGCGGGGGAGTGTGTAGCCTCCTTGTGGAATGGCCTGGACGAATCCAGTATTACCCTGAGGTTGATGTCCGCGACGCTTTCGTCCCTAAGGGTCCGCAGCGACATCATGGCAGAAAGGGCCGCGAGGAACTTCAGCACGGCAACGGAGCTTGCAGACACCCTGGTAAGAGAGTGCGACCTCCCCTTCCGTGTAGCGCACATGATAGTGGCCAGCCTCGTAAGCAGGGCCGTATCTGCCGGGCTTGTGGCAAGCGATATTACCGCCGAGATGCTCGATGAGGTGTCCAGGGATATTGCCGGCCGGGCACTGAATATCAATCCATCCACCCTTAAGTCCGTCCTTGCACCCGAGCGCAATGTCGAGGTACGAGACTCATTAGGGGGCCCCGCCACGGCTGAGGTGAGGCGGATGGTGTCCAATGCCGAGGAGAGGTTGAAGGAGTGCCGAGACCGGGCGCAGGCGAGGCGAGATCGTCTTGATCAAGCCAGGGCCCGGCTATCAGAACGTGTGCGGCAGATTACCGGCGCTTTATAGGAAGCCGCCGGTGAGTTTTACAGGGAGGGCCTAAGTTGAGACTGGATGAAAACAGCGGTATTCCCCTGTATTACCAGCTCAAAGAACTCCTCAAGGCAAAGGTTGACTCAGGGGAACTCAAGCCTGGTGATAAGCTGCCGAATGAGGTGGAGATAGCCCGGGAATGGGGGCTCAGCAGGTCGACGGTGCGCCGCGCCATACTTGACCTGGTTCAACAGGGCCTCTTTTATAGAAAGCAAGGCAAGGGCACGTTTGTGGCCGAGCCCAAGATACGCGGCGATGTGGTCCATTTCTTCCTGCCAGCGGAAGTCGGCGAGGAACACAGGACCGTAGATCGTAAGATAATTTCCCCCCCTCCCAGCGTTGCAGAGCCTCTAGGGCTTTCTCCACAAGATCAGGTTACTGAACTCGTAAGGGTGCGACTCGCAAATGGCGAACCGGTTGTCATTGAAAAATCTTACATTCCTTTATCGATTTGTCCGGACCTGGTTGCGCGGGACTTCCCGGGCAAACTTTACGATTTGCTCAAACAGGGATACGGGATCTCCCTGGACGAGGCTGAGACATATGTCGAGCCGGTGGTGCTTGATTCATTTGAGGCTGAACTCCTCGGGGTAAGGCGGGGGATGCCTGCTTTGCTTCTTACGAGGATAAACTTCCAGAAAGATGGCAAGCCAGTGGTTCTGACCAAGTCGGTAGTAAGGGGGGATCGTTGTAAGTTGATGGTGCATACGAGCACCTAATTGTTGAACCGGGCGACAGGATAAATCCTTGGGTTCTCCGGGCGTTCCTCAAGTTCCTCAGGACATGAAAAGGCGGCGTTTTATCTCCCTGACCGAAAACGATACGAGGAGGGATAGAAGTGACTAGACAGTCCCCTGTACGTTCAGGACACTTGATGGCGAGCTTGCTATTGATGATAGGGCTCATCGGCCTCGTGTTCGGCCCCGTCTCCGCAAGCCCCCTGACCAGGCTGACATTGGGTACTTCCAGCGTGGGGGGAACATATTTCGTCTGGGGTGGCGGATGGGCCAAGATCATGGGTGAACATGTGAAAGGAGTAGACATTTCGGTCGAGGTTACCGGAGGGCCTGCAACGAACATCCAGCTGATCCAGCAGAGAAAGATGGATTTAGGATTTACAACTGTGAGCATGGCATATCAGGGGTGGAATGGTTTAGATTGGGCCAAGGGCAAGAAGCATGATAGGATAAGGGCTATATTTCCAATGTATGCCAGCGTGCTGCACATCTATACCCTTGAGAGTAGTCCCATCAAGACCATTTATGACTTCGAGGGAAAACGCATCACGACTGGAGCGCCTGGCAGCACCAGTGATGTAGCCGGTAGGGATGTCCTAAAGCTCTTGGGAATCACGCCCAAGAAGATCAGCAGCCTGCCCACCAACACGGCAGTTGATGCGCTGAGGGACGGCACCGCCGATGCAGGGTTTGCGGTTACCGGGCTTCCCGGGCCATTTATGCTGGACCTCGAGACGACCCATAAGGTGCGGCATATAGGGCTGTCGAAAGAGGACCTGGACAAGATAACCGAGGCATTCCCTTACTATTCGGCAGGCGTAATCCCCAAGGGTACCTATAAGTACCAGGAGGGCGACGTGCCCACCGTCACATTCTGGAACGTAGCGATAGCCGATAAGGATCTCCCTGATGACCTGGTGTACAACCTGGTAAAGGCAACCTTTGAAAACAAGGAAGCGCTGACGAAGGTGGATCCCAATGCCGCGCAAATGTTCGCCGAGGGCATCAAATACAGCACGGTACCCTTGCACCCCGGAGCCTTGAGGTACTATCGCGAGAAGGGCATCAAGATACCTGAGAGGCTCCTGCCTCCGCAGTAGATTGCACTGCCGGACAAATTGGCGCAGCCGGACAGCTATTGTAGTCGCCAGACGAATTGCGTGGCCGGACAGCTGTCACAGGTGACCACTTAGAGCTATAAACGCGAGGAAGCCCGGAGAATGCCTTCTTGGTGAGGTGAGAAAGTTGGACCGCGAGAATGAGGGGATTTTCGGCAAGTTGGTAGTCGCTATAGGCGTCGCAATGTCCCTCGTACATATCTACCTCTTGGGATTCAATCCCATTACACCATGGATCCTGTACAATATCCACCTGGCGTTTGGAATCGTGCTGGTCTTCCTCCTCTATCCCGCAACCAAGCGGTCGCCCATGGGAAGACCTTCAGTGCTTGATATCGCCATGGCGCTTCTTGCAGTGGCGGCTGCGGTTTACTTCAGCGTGGAAATGGAGGAATTGATCTACCGTATAGGAGTGGCTCCAACGGCCTGGGATCTCTTTTTCAGCGCGGCGCTTGTCATCATGGTCCTGGAGATTACACGGCGCACATCTGGGCCTATCCTTCCCACCTTTGCTGCGCTATTCCTTCTATACGCCAGGTATGGGGGGTGTCTGCCGGGGATCTTGGGCCACCGGGGGTACGATTGGTCAAGGATTGTAAGCTATGTCACGGGTCTTGACGCGATTTTCAGCGTATCTTTAGGTGCCTCCGCTCAATTTGTCTTCCTTCTGCTCCTGTTCAGTGCATTTCTTCATGCGACAGGGGCAGGTAAATTCTTTATAGATTTCGCCACGGGAGTTGCGGGTGACAAACGCGGCGGCCCGGCGAAGATCGCGGTCCTGGCAAGCGCGCTCTTTGGAACCATCTCGGGCAATTCTGTTGCCAATGTCGTTTCAACCGGCGTCTTTACGATCCCGATGATGAAGAGAATCGGCTACAAACCGGCCTTTGCAGGGGCGGTAGAGGCTGTGGCATCCACCGGCGGTCAGATCATGCCCCCCATCATGGGCTCCGCAGCCTTCATCATGGCGCAACTCATAGGGGTGAGCTACCTTAAGATAGCAACTTCTGCGCTGATCCCGGCAGTGCTCTATTTCCTATCCGTAATTTTCATGGTGGACCTTGAGGCTGGCAAATACGGCCTCAAAGGTGTCCCCAAGGATGAACTCCCGTCCGTCAGGCATGTGTTGAGGACCCAGGGGTACCTTGTAACGCCAGTGCTGGTCCTCATCTTCGTCCTGGTGGTGCTCAGAGCCAGCGTGATCCGGGCTGCTCTCTGGGCGATAGCTTCGGTTATAGTTGTGACTGCCTTTAAGCGCGAGACTCGAATGGGGCTTGCGAGGATAATATCTGCGCTCTATGACGGGGCAAAAGGTTCCGTAGGGATCATAAGCTCATGTGCGTGTGCCGGGATAGTCATCGGTGTACTCTCCTTAACGGGGGCGGGCCTTAAGTTTGCTCAGGTGGTCCTTGCCCTATCCCATGGGAATCTGCTCCCGGCCCTGGTCTTATCTGCCGTCGCAAGCCTGGTGCTCGGCATGGGATTACCTACGACGGCCTCTTATCTGATATGTGCCGCTGTCGCCGCACCGGCTCTTATAGAACTCGGGGTTTCTCCACTGGCCGCTCATATGTTTATCTTCTATTATGCCTGTATCTCGGCGATCACGCCACCCGTCGCCCTCGCGGCTTATGCCGGTGCCGGGCTTGCCAAGGCTAATCCCATGAGGGTGGGGGTTACGGCGGTAAGGCTGGGCCTCGTTGCATACATAGTGCCGTTCATGTTCGTCTATGGTCCTCCGCTGTTGGCACAGGGGGGCTTAGGCAACATCATGTGGGCCGCGGTAACGGCGATCATTGGGGTCTGGGCCCTCGCCATGGGTATTGAGGGCTGGATGGGAGATAGAGCTATTGGAAGCATAGCGAGGGCGCTACTGATTGTAGCGGCACTAACGCTCATCAAACCGGGGCTTGCGACGGATATCATCGGTTTGGGACTCTTTGCAATTATCCTGGTCGTAAGCCGGGTCTCAGGGGCACTTCGGCGGCGACGCCAGACGCTGGTTAACATTCCCCCGTCCGAATGATCCTGTGCAAGACCTGTTGTACGATGCGCAATCTAATGGGGTCTTAAGAAGTGCAGATAAAAGGAGGACTTGAAATGAGGCGGTTTGGCGTTATCGGGGCAGGGAACGGCGGACAGTCGATGGCCGGTGACCTGGTTCTCAGGGGGGTCAACCTTTCCGGTATTTATGATTGCAACCCGGCCCCCATTGAGGCCATAAGGCAGCGGGGCGGGATCAAGATGAGCGGGCCTGTGATGGCAGGTTTTGCAGAGATCCGATGTGCCACGACGGATGTAAGGCAGGTGGTAGATTCTTCAGATGTATTGTTGGTTGCGGTACCCGCCAATGCTCACGAAGCTGTAGCGGAACAGGTTGCGCCGCATCTCAGGGCGGGACAGGTTGTCACTCTCTTCCCCGGGTACGTGGGGGGCACCCTGGTATTCCGCAAGATCCTTGATCGCTATCCAAACACACGGGGGGTAGTTTTGGCCGAGGCCATCAGCATGCCTTATGCCACCAGGTTGATCGAGCCGGCCCATGCGGGGATAAAGGCTCGTAAGAAGGCGCTGCCCGTTGCCGCGTTTCCCGCGACCGATACTCCGAAGGCCGTGGATGCTCTGAATGAGGCCTTCCCGGAGGTCATCGCATGGGAGGACGTCCTCACGGTAGGGCTGAACAATCCGAACCCAATGCTGCATGTGGTCAAATATATCTTCAATTTGGGGCGCATAGAATCACCCGAGGTTATCGGAGCCGACTTCCATAGCTGGAAGTCGCCCACGATAGACCGGATAGAACACCTTGCCGAGACGGAGAGGCTATCGGTAATTCAGGCCATGGGCCTAAGGCCGTTTTCAGTCGAGGAGTTTGAGCAGCTTGCATACGGCGGAGTCATGTTCAAGCCATTGCCCCAAACGCGGAATATCCCCGCATCAGCAAGCCAGGCTCCGGATAGGTTCATAACTGAGGACGTGCCCATGGGACTTGTGCCTATCGCAGGCTTTGGGAGGATGTTTGGAGTCCCGACGCCTACTATAGACTTCCTCATTGACACGGCGTCATTCATACGGGAGACGGATTACAGGAAGACGGGCAGGACGCCGGAGTCTCTCGGGCTTGCCGGGATGGATGCCTCGGGGATCGCCACTTTTGTCAGGTGCGGGGCAGCATAGGGCATCCGCCGGGAATGACAACGCCTCAGGGAATTTTATCCACAGGGAATTGTATACTCCGTCTTGACATAGAGGCCGGCGTGCTATATCATTAATTTTACCAGCCACAACGGCGTGGCAGACATTTAAGGGGCGATGTGGTCCCACCTGTCGATGACGACTGTTTTCAAGGACGTCACGCAGGTGGGATTTTGTTTTGCCAGAAAGGCGCGTGGAAGGTGTGAAGAAGGTCTATGTCAATCCCGATGTCTGTATGGGATGCGGACTTTGCGAAGTCTACTGTCTCGTGCAGCACTCGAGAACCCGAAACCTCATAAAGGCTTTTCGCCGTGAGAAGCCGCGCGCTACTGCCAGGATCCGGGTCGAACGCTATGGGGCCCTTTCATTCGGGTTTCAATGCCGGCGCTGTACAGAGCCCTTGTGCGCCTATTCCTGCATTACGGGTGCTACTTACGTTGACGGAGATGGCAAGGTGGCCTTTGATGAGAATAAGTGCATCGGCTGCCTGACCTGTGTGCTGGCATGCCCGTACGGGGCTATCGCACGCGACGAGGCGAGGGGCCTGGTAGCTCGTTGCGACATGTGTGATGGCGAAGAGATACCTGCATGTGTAAGGAATTGCCCCAACGAAGCCCTTGTGTTTGCTGAGTTCTCCGGGGCTGGGGCTACCCCCGGTGTCGCCGAGGTCGCGTCAAACGGGGCCGAGGTCGCCCTCGTCCTTGACAGGCCTGGTGTCGGGCCGGATGAATCTCGGGCGAGGCGGGATGAGACTCGGACCGCGCGGGACGGGTCTGTGGCTGCGCCAGGCGGGGGTGATTTCTGATGCCGGGCCTTTCGACAGAATACCTGATCGTTGGCAATTCAGTGGCGGCCATAGGGGCAATTGAGGCAATCCGGGAGCTGGATTCCGGGGGTTCAATCGTCCTTATATCTGACGAGGGTTTTCCTGTCTATTCCCGGCCGTTGATATCTCAATACCTCACAGGCGAAAGGGACCTGGACGGGATTCTCTACCGGTCGCGCGACTTTTATCGCCGAATGAACGTCAACGCCATTCTAGGGGTTAGAGTAACCGGAGTGGACTACCCGGCCAGGGTTGTTTCGACGGCGTCCGGCGATGAGATCCACTATAAGAAGCTTCTGCTGGCGACCGGAGCGCGCCCGGCCCTCCCACCTATCTCAGGGATTGACCTGCCCGGCGTATTCACATTTACAACTCTGGCGGATGCGATTCAGATAAGGGAGTATCTTCCACGGGTGAGAGATGTCGTGATCGTCGGCGGCGGCCTTATCGGCCTCCAGGCGGCGGAAGCCCTTGCGAGGCTCGACCTCAAGGTCAGCGTTGTGGAGTTCATGCCCCGGATCCTTTCGCCGGTTCTGGACCAGGCTGCTTCAGATATCGTCGCGAGTCTATTCTCTCAGAACGGGGTGGATATCTTGACCAGCAAGGCGGCTTCTGAGATTGTCGCGGGTCCCGCGGGATCGGCGGGAGCCGTTGTGCTGAAAGACGGGACGGCTTTACCTTGCGATATGGTAATAGTTGCTACCGGGGTTTCCCCGCGGATAGACCTGGCCAAACCCGATGCCGGCGATTCCTGCAGCCACCCGGCCACAGGGCGCGGGATCTTTGTGAACGGACGAATGGAAACCACAATGCCGGGCGTGTATGCGGCCGGGGATGTCGCTATCGGAATGGACCTCCTGACCGGAGCGGCCAGGGCTATTCCCATATGGCCTAACGCTTACCTCCAAGGACGGATCGCCGGGCTCAACATGGCTGGCAAGCCGACGGCCTTTCGAGGGGGGCTCGCGATGAATGCCTTTCATTTCTTCGGCTTGCCTGCGGTGTCAGCGGGGATCTTTGACCCTCCAAAGGAGAGCGAACCAGGCACCAAATGGGAGATTCTCTATGAGTTAAAACCTGATATGAGGTTCTACCGTAAGCTAGTGCTCCGTGACAACAAGGTGGTAGGAATGATCGGTATCGGTGCTGGGGTCGAGCGCGCGGGCGTCATAGTCGGGTGCATGGCCAATCAGATTAACTGCGAATCATTCAAGGTTGGCTTGTTGAGGGACCCCGGGATTGGCCTATTCCCCGGCCCCATCCGCCGGGGCATGATTCTGGGCCAAGTCGGAGCCGGGTGGTGGCGGAGCGAGGAGGCTGGTGCGGTGTGAGAAACCTGGACAGGATCACAAATCCGTTCAATGATGACAAGGTTATTGCAAATTGCGGGATATTCGGCGTCATGAATACAGCCGGCGGGAAAATGTCTGGCCGCGACGTAATCGAGGCCATGGCGAATATGCACGACAGGGGCAACGGCCTCGGCGGGGGATTCGCGGCCTACGGGATATATCCCGAGCATCCTGAAGAATACGCGCTACATGTGATGTTCGAGACACAGCGCGCCCGGGAGGAAACCGAGCGCGCACTGCAAGAGTGGTTCAGGATCGGGGCTCAGGAGCCTATACCCACGCGTAACACACGCGGCATTGCCAACGCTCCGATCCTGTGGCGCTACTTCGTGGAGCCTTTGCAGGAAGAAGCAATTCCGCCCACCCCGGACGGAGCTATTGCGCTCACCCCGGATGACTATGTGGTTGACAGGGTCATGGTTATAAATACCTCGATCGACGGGGCTTTTGTATTCTCTAGCGGCAAGAATATGGGGGTCTTCAAGGGCGTGGGCCATGCGGAGGACATCGGGACGTTTTTCTGTCTCGACGAATACCAGGCCTATCTCTGGACGGGGCACTCACGTTTCCCCACTAACACCCAGGCCTGGTGGGGAGGGGCTCATCCCTTCTCCATCCTGGACTGGACAGTGGTACATAACGGCGAGATATCGTCTTATGGAACGAACCGGGCATTCCTGGAGATGTATGGATACTATTGTTCAATGCATACCGACACCGAGGTCATTGCTTATGCTACAGACCTCCTGGTGAGAAAACATGGGCTCCCAATCTCTGTTGTGGCTAAGGTCTTTGCAGCCCCGCTGTGGCAGGATATAGACCGGATGCCCAGCCCGGACCGCGAAACCTACACTGCCTTGCGGCAGGTCTATGGGAGCCTTCTCATGAACGGCCCCTTTGCGGTGATAATCGCCCACCAGGGGGAGATGATAGGACTCCGCGACCGGATAAACTTGAGGCCACTGGTAGCCGGGTCCAAAGGCGATCTGCTTTTCCTGGCATCGGAGGAAGCTCCGATCAGGCTCGTCTGTCCCGATGTAGAGAGGACCTGGGCTGTACAAGGGGGGGAGCCGGTAATAGGGAGGCTTTTTGAAGGAATCGTCGAGCCTGGAGTAGATAGGAGTGCCGTCTATGAGGAGCCATGTATTGAACGATTTTACGGTCATAAGGGACAACGAGAAGTGCATTCGCTGTCAGGTATGCGTGCGGCAATGTAGCTTTGATGTGCATGCCTACGATGAGGAAGATGACGCCATAGTCTCGGCAGACGATCGCTGCGTCGGCTGCCAGCGGTGTGCTACATACTGCCCGACAGGGGCCATCACTATACGTTTGAGCGAGAGGGATTTTCGCCTGAATGCCAACTGGCGCCCTGAACACCTCATGGATATAAAAAGGCAGGCCGAGACCGGGGGTGTGATCCTGACCGGGATGGGAAATGACAAGCCTTACCGGATTTACTGGGATCACCTCCTCCTGAATGCGAGCCAGGTGACCAATCCCTCAATTGATCCCCTCCGCGAGCCGATGGAACTTCGCACCTTTCTCGGGGCGAAGCCTGACAGGCTTCGTTTTGCTGACGGGCGGCTCCTGACGGAGCTTGCGCCGCAGGTCAGGCTCGAGATGCCCATCCTTTTCAGCGCCATGTCTTACGGGGCCATAACCTACAATGCGCAGCTCGCGTTAATGCAGGCCGCGGAAGAATGCGGGACCCTCTGCAACACAGGGGAGGGGGGATGGCCCAGGGACTTCAGGCGCTTTGGCAAGAACGTGATTGTCCAGTGCGCATCCGGAAGGTTTGGCGTAGATTTTGACTATCTCAACCAGGCCGCAGTCGTGGAGATAAAGATTGGCCAGGGAGCAAAGCCCGGCATCGGCGGGCACCTCCCCGGGGAAAAGGTAACCCCTCTTGTGGCTGAGACCCGGATGATCCCGGTGGGCACGGATGCGTTGTCTCCGGCTCCGCAGCATGATATATACTCCATCGAGGACCTCTCGACTTTGATCTATGCCTTGAAGGAGGCTACAAACTACGAGAAACCCGTATCGGTGAAGATCGCCGCCGTCCACAACGCTCCGGCGATTGCCTCAGGCATAGCCAGGGCCGGTGCCGACATCATAGCTATTGACGGTGTCAGGGGAGGGACTGGTGCCGCACCCAAGGTTATCCGCGATAATGTGGGAATTCCCATTGAGCTTGCGCTTGCCGCGGTCGATAGGAGGCTCAGGCGAGAGGGCATCAGAAACCGGGTATCCCTGGTTGCGGCCGGGGGCTTTCGATCCAGCGCGGACGTCATAAAGGCTATCGCTCTCGGCGCCGATGCGGTTTACATCGGCACCGCCGCCCTTGTGGCCATGGGGTGCACCCTGTGCCAGCAATGCTACACGGGAAAGTGCGCTTGGGGCATCACCTCGGCCGATCCTGTGCTGGCAAAGAGGCTTAACCCCGACATCGCGACCCGGCGTCTTGTAAACCTCGTAAAGGCATGGAGCCTGGAGATCAAGGAGATGCTGGGCGGGATGGGCATAAACGCCATTGAGAGCGTTCGAGGAAACCGTCTTCACCTCAGGGGGGTTGGTCTCGAAGAGTGGGAGCTCGAGACCCTCGGCGTCAGAGGTGCTGGATGAGCCAGGGCAGTATAGTGGCCGCCAGGATGACGAGGCATAATGTGGGGGATGATTTATGTTGAGAGAGGACAGTGCGCTCTCCGACAGGGTACTTTCTATTGATACGTCAGGCGTTTATTACCGTGACCTCAATAAGATGTTGAGGGAGGGTGTGGCAAAGGGCGCCCGGGAATTTGTGCTGCGCGGGGTAACCGGCCAGCGGTATATCGGGACCGGTCTCGTGGAAAGGGTAAGTATAAAGATTTTCGGCACTCCCGGGAATGATCTCGGGGCATTCATGGATGGTCCGTCCATTGAGGTTTTCGGAAATGCGCAGGACGGGTTGGGCAATACCATGAATTCTGGAAAGATAGTCGTGCATGGCAATGCAGGTGACTTGCTAGGCATGGCGATGCGGGGCGGCAAGATCTTTGTCAAGGGCGACGCAGGGTGTCGCTCGGCGATCCATATGAAAGAATACCGAGACATGCGCCCAACGGTAGTCATTGGCGGGACAGCACGCGATTTCTTTGCTGAGTACATGGCCGGAGGCGAGGTTGTTCTACTCGGGCTCACCCTCCCGCCCGGGGTTCGCCATTCCTGCGCTTTCATGGGGACTGGAATGCATGGAGGCAGGATATACATCCGTGGAGCTATTGACCCGTCGAAACTGGGGAAGGGCGTCATCATCCAGGAGCTTAGCGAACCGGATTGGGAGACCGTTAAGGCCCGGGTCGCCGAGTTTGCAGCATATTTCGACATGGATGCGGGCGCGATTCTCTCGGCGCCCTTTGTAAAGCTATGCCCGGCGTCGACCAGGCCCTACGGGGTCCTGTACGCAGGGAGAAACTAATATTTCACTTCATACTTGCCATCTATAACTCCCCCGGGAACAATCTTTTAGCATGAAGGAAAACTTCCAAGAGACACATGCGCCTTTGAAGGAATTCACACTTTGGCGGAGAATTATAAGGCACGGAACCGGCGTACTAGTCGCCATCGGCGCACCGGCCGCCGTTGCGTGGCAGGCCGATCGACGAATCAGCTAACCAACTGCCAGCTAGCGCAAGAACCTGAACTTCGTCAAGGGGGATTCCTCGTGTCCTGGAGGCGCTATCTTGCAACGGTTCATGAACTGCTCAAGAAGGTTGAGGAAACTCAAGGGGCGGCAATAGAGCAAGCAGCCGGGTGGATTTCCGATGCTATCGTAGAAGGCGGAATAGTGCACTTCTTCGGTTCGGGACATTCCCATATTTTGGCTGAGGAGCCCTACATGAGGGCCGGAACCCTGGCATGCGTGAATGCGATTCTGGACCCCGGACTGATGATCCACGAAAGCACAATAAAAGGAACCCTACTCGAGCGATTGCCTGGCTATGCCAAAGCGCTGTTTCAAACTATAAACATATCTTCAAAAGACATCCTGGTTGTTATATCGAATTCCGGGCGTAACGCTGTTCCCATCGAGATGGCTATCGAGGCGAAGCAGCATGGTCTTAAGGTTATCGGGATTACTTCCCTTGCCCATTCAAAGAGCGTGTCCTCACGACTTGACGGCCGGACGAAGCTATGCGACGTGGTCGACCTTGTTATAGACAACTGCGGGGTTTCGGGAGATGCCGCAATCGAATTGCCGGGCCTTCCCGGTCGTGTAGGCCCTACGTCGACCGTAATAGGGGCAGCGATCATAGACGCGATTATGTGCCAGGTGGCGGAGAACCTCATTGAGCGGGGTGTTGACCCGCCCGTGCTGATAAGCAGCAACCTGGACGATTCGGACGAATACAATCGCGCATTGCTGGCTCGATATATCTCCAGGGTTCGTCCAGTATGACCAGCATGACCGGGCGGCCTCTGCTGGCAGGTGATATCATTTGAGCGCTACTCGCACTAAAGAATACCTCATAGATGAGGGTTTTTCTGTAGCCAGCTGCCTTTCCAGGCTAAAAAAGATATACCTTTCCCTCCGACCCGCGGAGAAAAAGGTCGCCGACTACGTCATGGCAAATGGGCAGCGGGTGATTTACCAGTCAATTACTGATCTTGCGGCGGTTACTGAGACGAGCGACGCCACGATTATTCGTTTCTGCCGCCTCCTGGGCTATAGCGGCTATCAGGAACTCAAAATAGCATTGGCACGGGAATTGGTGGCACCGAGCAAGCATATCCATGAGGACATAAACCCCGCGGATGATCTGGGTACGGCCGTTAGAAAGGCTTTTCAGGCAAACATGCAGGCCATCGGCGATACCCTGGGGATTCTGGATATTGAAGCCCTGGCGAAGGCAATAGATGCAATCCTGAATAGCAGGCAGATTAACATCTACGGGATCGGCGTCTCCGGGCTGACTGCCCAGGACCTCTACTACAAACTGCTTCGTATCGGCATTTCCTCACAAGTATATACCGAGGCTCACATGCAGGCTGTCTCCACGGCACTGCTGACCCAGGATGATGTCGTGGTAGGAATTTCTCATTCGGGGAGCACAAAGGACATCGTGGATACCCTTGAGATGGCCAAGGCCCAGGGTGCCAAAATCATCTGCATCACCAACCACAGCCGATCTCCTGTAGCGAAGCTTGCAGATATACTCTTACTCACGGCGGCCGAAGAGACCCCCTTCGGGAGTGGCGGGATGCCGTCCATGATGGCACAGCTTTGCGTGATAGATGCGCTGTTCGTGGGACTCTCACTCAGGCGATATGACCAGGCGGTGGAGTTCATAGAGCGCACCGGCGAGACTGTGAAAAAGAAGAAATACTAATCACCCATGCCAGCTAGACAGTAGATGGATGCAGTATCCCTCAACCCTTAGTAGATTGTATTTTCTGTCAATGCTTGGATGGTAAGTATAGGTAGGCTGGGAAAACCCGGGGGCGGGAGAGCATCACCATGGGGAAACGGGAGTTCATCACGGCTGGTGAATACAGATTCCACGGAAGGTCGAGTGTTGTGAACAAACGCTCATGCTGCGCCACTCCATGTTGACATACAAGGCTCCCGGATGGTACACTCATACTGCATTGTACCTGCATCCAATAACAAAGGGGGACCGCGGGTGGATTATTCCCTCACTGAAGAACAGAGGATGATCAAGGACCTGGCATCCAGGATTGCGCGGGAGAGAATCCTGCCCGAGGCTGCCAGGCTTGATGAAGCCGAAGAATTTCCGTGGGAAATCATGAGAGTGCTGGGCGAGTCCGACCTTTTCGGGGTGTGGATTCCTGAGGAATACGGTGGTCTGGGTGGGGGCGTCTTCGAGCAGTGCCTGGTCATGGAGGAGCTCTCCAGAGCTTGCGCCGGTGTCGCCACATCGTATGCTGCAAGTGCCCTCGGGGCGTTTCCGATATTGCTCTTCGGCACAGAGGAGCAGAAGCAAAAGTACCTCCCCGACATCGCTTCGGGGAAGCGTCTTGCCGCATTTGCCCTGACGGAGCCGGATGCCGGGTCGGATGCCGGCAATATAAGGACGACGGCTGTCAGGGACGGCGATTCTTACATACTAAACGGAACCAAGCAATGGATAACCAACGGCGGCGAGGCCGAGGTATACACGGTATTTGCTACGGTTGACCGGGATAAAGGGGTTCGGGGCATAACCGCATTCATAGTAGAGAAGGGTACGCCCGGCTTTGAATTCGGCAAGAAGGAAAAGAAGCTCGGCATACGCTCGTCCTCTACCCGCGAACTGGCCTTCAGGGACTGCCGGATACCCCGGGAAAACTTGCTCGACCGGGAAGGGAAGGGGTTCATAGTCGCCATGCGCACCCTGGACCGGACGCGGCCCGGGGTTGCGGCTCAGGCTGTCGGAATAGCCCAGGCCGCTCTGGACCTTGCGGCGGCATATGCCATGGAACGGGTCCAGTTCGGCAAGCCCGTAGGCGAATTCCAGGCCATAGAGCACATGATCGCTGACATGGCGACTCAGATAGAGGCTGCAAGGGCCCTGACGTATTCTGTCGCCAGGATGATAGACGCGGGCGCCAGGGATTTTTCGAAGGAATCCGCCATGGCCAAGGTATTTGCCTCAGATGTGGCCATGAAGGTCACTGTGGATGCAGTGCAGATTTTCGGGGGTTACGGCTACATGCGTGATTACCCCGTTGAAAAGCTCATGCGGGATGCAAAGGTAACCCAGATATATGAAGGCACCAACCAGATACAACGTTCGATTATCGGTCCCCAGGTCTTGAGAGAGGCTGCGCGGCGAAAGGCGGGCCAGGCTAAGGGGATTACAAATAGCTAACTGGAGGCCCTGAATCGGTGCATGTTCTAGTCTGCATAAAGCAAGTGCCGGCTGATCCCTCCGCCGTCAAGGTGGACCGCAAGACCAACACGCTCATCCGCGAGGGCATTCCCGTTGTGGTAAACCCCTTCGACCTGTTCGCAATCGAAGAAGCTCTCAGGTTGCGTGAGCGGATGTCGTCTTCCGGGCAAAAGGGCAGGGTATCTGTAATCACAATGGGGCCGCCTCAAGCGCGTTCAGCACTCGAGGAAGCGATCGCAATGGGAGCTGACGATGCGGTGCTATTGAGCGACCGGGCATTTGCCGGGGCGGATACTTTAGCCACCGCATATACCCTCTCCAGGGGCATCCGGCGAATTGAAGATTCGACGGGGGCGAAGGTAGACATTGTCATTTGCGGCAGGCAATCCACTGACGGCGATACGGCGCAGGTGGGGCCCGAACTGGCTGAGATGCTTGGAATTCCACACCTGGTGAGGGTACGCAAAGTTGAGTCTTTGACCCGGGAGTCTATAAGGGTGGAAAGGATAGCCGATGGGGGCTATGATGTTATAGAATCATGTCTCCCCGTGCTCCTGACCGTGGAGAAGGGCATAAACCAGCCCCGCGTCCCTTCACTTCGAGGGCTGATGCGTGCGCGGAAAGCAGGTATCCCGGTGTGGGGGGCACAAGAGCTCGGGGTAGAGGCACAACAGGTAGGCCTTGCGGGCTCGCCCACCAGGGTGATCCGGGTGTTCAGCCCGGAGCGCCAGCGGCGGGCCGAGATGCTGACAGGGTCACCAGAGGCGGTCGCTAGGCTGCTGGTCGATCGATTGATGACGGCAATGTAGGTAGCCTCTCATGCGGGGGTACGTACCTTGCATCATCGAAGCACAAAAGCGTATGATGTATTTTCAAGTCCCGCATGCCCGCCTCCGTCTGCGACGCCATCGAAGGATAAAAACGCACGACGCGATTTTGGTGGGGCCATGAGGGTGCCAACGATGCATGCGTATAAGGAGAGAAGCCGCGACTTCCCGGGCTTTTAGGGCTTTGGATCGAACAGCGGCCGTCGCGGCGACATCATGGGTGATGTATGGATTTTTGCAGAGGTAAGCGAGGGCCGTCCCCTGGACGTGGTATACGAATTACTTGGGGGTGGGCGCCCGCTCGCTGACGATTTGGGTGGCAAGCTAGCAGCTATCCTCCCGTGGGGAGCTGACCAGGCGGGGGAGGCCTCCACCAAAGAGGCTGTTGTTCGCGACCTGATTGCCAGTGGTGCGGACCTGGTATACGTAGTCCAGAGCCGTGAGCTAGTTCTCCGCCAGGAGGAACCTCATGCTCAAGCCATCTACGAATTGGCCAACCAGTACCGTCCTGACGTCCTTCTTTTCGGCGCCACAACCTTTGGGCTTTCTCTGGCGCCCCGGGTTGCTGCGAAACTGGGCACCGGGCTTATCGCAAATTGCACTACCCTCTCCATTGATAAGGGGTCAGGGTTGCTATTGATGACGCGCCCGGCCTTTGAAGAAAACATCATGGCTACCATGACATGTCCCGATCGACGTCCGCAAATGGCGACAGTCAGGCCCAGGGCCATGAAGCGGCTTACCCCGGACCCGGGGAGATTGGGTGAAGTATTGACGGTTGTCTGTGATCTCCCCAGCCCCGGTGCGAGGGTTGTTGAAGTGGTCAAGGAAGACCAGGACCAGGCTGTCGATATAACGGATGCCAAGATCATCGTCGCGGGCGGCAGAGGAATTGGCTGCAAGGAAAATCTAGAAATGCTGGAAGAGCTTGCCCACCTCCTGGGAGGCGCTGTGGCCGTGTCGCGCCCGGTGGTAGACGCCGGCTGGGCTCCCGAGTCCCGGCAAGTCGGGCAGAGCGGCAAGATCGTAAGCCCCAAGCTCTATATAGCCTGTGGCATATCGGGCGCAGTGCAGCATACGGCGGGGATGAGTTCATCGGATATAATCGTGGCCATCAACAAAGACCCCGGCGCCCCTATTTTTGACATCGCCACGTACGGGATAGTGGGTGATGTGTGCCAGATCGTCCCGGCGCTGATCCGGGAGCTGAAGGGAAGGAGGTAGAGTCCCGTCAGAGGCATTCCGTCTTGAGCCCTGACTTCTGACGCCGGGGCAGTTGATGTTGACATGATGGAAAAAATATGGTAATATTATCTCGTCAGGACTCGGGGTTGAATGCAATGTAAAGCTACGCCGGCGGAGGGGTTTGGGTGGTCATGGCTCAGCTAAAGGATCAAGAGACTCGCCTGGAGATAGCGGCGGCGGGCGAGGATCCCGATGGCAAGCAAGCTGACTGGCAGGCCAGGTATTTAGGGCGGGTTGAATATGAGATCTCGGGGCTACGCGAAGACTTCCGGCGGATCGACGGGCGCCTCGAAAGCATAGGTGTAGCTCTAAATGACTTTCGTGACCAGGTCAGGGATGACATATCAAGCCTGCGCATGGATGTACGCGCCCTCCAGATTGATACCGACAGGTTGAAAAATGAATTCGAAGGTCCAAGGGGCAGCATAGTTGAACTCAGAAATGACGTAAGGACTCTCAAGGGCGATGTCGAAGGTCTTAAGATCGAAGTAAGAGCTCTCAGATGCATAACCGGTGGGCTTGAGAAGGGAATTGAAGGCCTTCGCAAGGACATCGGGGTGTTTAGGGAGGATTTCCACGCAGGTCTTGAGGATCTCAGAAAGGAATCCCGGGTAGATATTGAAGGTGTCAGGAAAGAATTCCAGACGGGCATTGAGGGTCTTAAGAAGGAATCCCGGGCAGATATAGAGGGTCTCAGGGATGACTTCCAGGCAAGCCTCGAAGGTCTTAGGAGGGAGTCCCGGGCGGACATAGGGAGCCTCAAGGATGACTTTCAGGCAGCCATTGAGGGTCTTAGGAAGGAATCCGAGGCAGATATAGAGAGTTTCAGGGATGACTTTCAGGCAGCCATTGAGGGTCTTAGGAAGGAATCCCAGGCGGATATAGAGGTTCTCAGGAATGATTTGCGAGTAGCCATTGAAGGCCTTAGCAAGGAATCCCGGTCGGACGTCGACGAGCTCAGGAAAGCCTCCCGGACAGACATCGAGAGGCTCAGGGAAGACATAAAAGAGCTTCGGGGCATCCACCGGTGGGTTATTGCAAGTGTCATTACCAGTATAGTAGGGGTCAGTACTACCCTGATCGCGATCTTCTCCAAGCTCCTTTAGCTCCGGATACCGGATAAACGAAACCCCCGTGGGCCATGCGCGCCTAGATTTCCATACTTCGGCGGCACCGTCCGACGGCTCTGGCTACACCCGCCGGGGCCCGGTGGCCGCGACTAACTACGGAATATCACGTCTTCCCTGCAAAATATTCGTATCGCGATGTTAAGGGCCAGTAAGGCATAGACAAATGATGATATAGCGGCAACACCTATATGTATCCAATTGACAGAGCCCATGAGGAGTTCCCTGAAGATCTCTATGGCGTTTGCGACGGGGATGGCGAAATAGAAGGGGCCTGCTGTAGCGCCGGCGGCGGAGGTGATCTGCGTCAAAAAGCCCGGTATCATTACCGCAATGTAGAGTGGCGTGATATAGTTCTGGGCTTCCTTAAAGCTCTTTGCGAATATACTCAACGTAATCTCAATGGCCCCTAACAGACCCGCAAGGAGGAGCCCGATAAGGAACATCACGGCTGCCCTCCCGATGGGCAGGACAAACCGCGCCTCATTTTGGCCCAGGAGCGATGCGGGGTTTACAAGCCTCAAGGCCAGGACGATGCTGCTCACGACCAGCAACATGGTTACTCCCGAGATAGTGAGCACGGCAAGGAATTTGCCGAGGACGATAGACTCCCGGCTTGGTGGTGTAATGATAAGGGATTCGAGAGTGCCGCGTTCCTTTTCACCTGCCGCGACGTCAATCGCCGTGTACATCCCCCCAATAGATGCCCATATCGCCATGAGGACGGGCAGCATCATCGAGAGCAACAGCCCTCCCATCTTCTCCTCTGAGGCGATGTTCTCGGATATAACTTCAGCTGGCACCAGAATGGCAGGATCAACATGCATTCCCACAAGTCTCTTTGCCACCACCTTTTGAGAGAACCTTGAAAATGCATCCATAAAGCGCCCGCGCGCAATGTCAGAGGTACGCCTGGTTCCCTCATAGTAGACATTGACCTTCGGCCGGAGACCCGAAGCCATGTCCCTGTCGAACCCTTCAGGGATTTCCACGACGAGCTGGACGTGGTTTTCTTTCATCGCCTGGAGCGCAATCTTGAGGTCAGCGTATTCAATCAGCCTTATTCCCTTTGAGTCCTTTAATTCTCCGATGAGTATGGAGGAATTCGTCCCGCCAATGACGGCAATCCCTGAGACCAGCCTTCTTGCGGCCTCTTCTTGCCTTTCCATAAGCACCGGGAACCCTACGGTGATGGCCGGCATCAGGAGTAGGGGGACGATGACCATTGCGAGCAGGGTGCGCCTGTCACGGATGGTATCCAGCATTTCTTTTTGCCAAACGGTAAGAATGTGCTTAGAGCTCATGACCGTGATCCCCCGCCAACTTCACGAAGGCTTCCTCGAGGCTGCTTTCCCGGGAGACAGACCGCAGGTCATCCAGGGTCCCGATGGCACGGATACTGCCGCGAGCGATTATAGCGATACGATCGCACAGCTTCTGGGCTTCGTCCATGGAATGAGTCGATAGTATAATCGTCTTTCCCATATCCCTGCAACGTGCTATAAACTCGTGAACAGCCCGGGCCGACATGACGTCGAGGCCCGCTGTCGGTTCGTCAAAGAATAGCACAGGAGGGTCATGAAGTATCGCCCGGGCTATGGCCACCTTTTGCTTCATCCCCTTGGAAAACCCTTCAGTGCGGCGGTCTTTGTCTTCAAGCAGATTCAGCATTTCAAGGACATCAGCAATCCTGCGGTCGATGGTACCACCCTCCATATCATAGAGCCGCCCAAAATAGCGAAGATTTTCGGCGGCCGTAAGGCGCCCATACAACCCCGGGTCGGCGGGCAGTACCCCAATATTCCTTCTTACCATCTCGGGCTCTCTTACTATGTCATACCCGGCGACCTTAGCGGTGCCACTGGTCGGACGGAGGGCTGTGGATAGCATCCTCAAGGTCGTGGTCTTTCCCGCCCCATTGGGGCCTAAAAGGCCGAATATCTCCCCCGGGAAGCAGCTGAATGTGACACGGTCCACAGCCAATATCGAGTTGAATTGCTTCGTCAGATTTAGAACCTCTACCAAAGGCAAACCCCCAACACCGTAAGCGCGGCTTGCCGGACCGGAAAACGGGAGGACCGGAAAACAGGACCCTGGCCAGCCGGAATGTCACTATACGGATATTATCAGAATACAAAGAGGATGGCAACCCTATGGATCCCGCCATGGGCTCCCGCGGCCCCAGGACCCTAGGCCTCAACCCCCGTGGCCCGGTAGAGCCGCATTATATTCTCATCTCGGCAGAGGCATCCCGCTCTCTGTGATCAGCCTGATTGCCTTTGAACGCATTTCATCCATGTACTTGTCCCGTTCTGCAAAGCTTCCCATAGCCGAGGAGTTGGTCCCGGCTGTAGGCTGAAAACGGGCTCCGGCGGCTCCCCATTCCTCCCGCGGCAACCGGACGATCTCCACACGGTAATTCCCGATTGTAAATATCATAACCGCTACCTCCCACGGGTGGATTGAGCTTCCCCAGTAAAGATTGTAAAGCTCAATATTAATAAAGTCAATATGGTAATTAAAAATGTTTATCCCATCTAAAAAACTGCAGGGGAGTTCGGTGGGGGATAGTCATAATCCCATGTACGACCGCGAATATTTTATGTTGGGGGCGCGAACTAATAAGGAGCAGGATCGCAGCGTCGTGAATGCTCTAAGCTTCACGTGTTCTTGAGGGCACTGATAAGGGGGTATCGAGAAAAATGCCTCAAGTGAGGGGAAATCAAGGAAGGTCCCGTACCCGCAGGAAAATCATCGCAGGGAGTCTGATCTCCGGTTTTTTGGTGGTGGCAAGCGCGTTCTCCAACACCTTTCCGGGTAGCCTCCCCGGGCGGGCTCATTCCCCGGGGCTACTTCAGGCACTGGAGATAACTGGGGCCGCTGAGGCAAAATCCAATGTCTCTTTCCAGATTTCAATTACGGCCCCCGCAAGGGAATTGGGCCTGGAAGACCTTCTATTCCTGAGTGCCATGGCGGCCTTCTGGGGAATGGACGTAGACGTCATCGCACAGTATTATGGCTACTATCCTTCCGGCATCCAGGTGCATCCGGTGCCGCCACCTTCTCCGGTTTTTGCCCCGACGGCCTACGTTCAATTTGCATCGGTATACTATTGTGTACCCGAGGCTCAGGTCTGGGCGTGGCTCAACATGGGAATTCCCGCACCCGAGCTTACGATGTGCCTGAATATTGCAGCCAGGGCGCGGGTAAGCCCGAGTATGGTCATACGGCTCAGGAGGTCAGGCGCAAGCTGGCAAGCTATAGCGCGAAGGTACCGGATACCCGAGTCCGAACTATCCAAACCCGTGGTACCTAAGGGCAAGCATAAAGGCAAGAAATGGAAATAGACCCGGCGGCAGGCCGGCAGGTGAGCGCGGAGATGATTTCTCGTTTCTTTTCACCTGCCGGGACTGCCAACTGCCGGCTTATGCTATCTTTGCCCCGGCTTCGCTGGCGTATGCCAATATGCGAGCAAGGGTGCGTTCACGGAGGGCGCTTATGCCCTGAAAGTTCATGCTTGGCGTGTAATAGGATTCCATTCTATCATGGACGGCCTTCGCCAACCCAATGAACTGAATGGCCTTATTAAAGAGAAGCTCAAAGATCCGCTTATCCTCTGCTATTATCTCCGCATTGCGTGCTGTGACCCGGGGAGACAGACACTCGTTTAGGTCAATTATGGTATCTTCCGGAGCAGGGGTATAGGTGTGCGGCTCGATAGATTTTGTAAGGGCGACCTCGTGCTGCGGGATAACTACGTGTTCAATCTTCTCTGGATTCAATGGGCAGTGATAGACCTCTATATCAAAACCTCGCTCTACTGCTGCCCGGGCAACCTTCTGCAAGAGAGTAGACTTACCCGTGCCCGGGTCGCCTTCGATGATATATTTCTTCTTGCAGGGGCCGACTATGGTATCCAGGTAGTTCATCATCCCGTCCGGGGTGATGGCGCTTGCAAATAGGTGTCTCTCGCGGCCGACCTTGGCCGATGAGGGAATGTCATGGAATAAGGCTCTAATTATGGCGTCAGTTTTCTGATTGGCAAGGCCAAAATCCATGCCCTCCAGGTTAGCAGCCTCCCAGTCGTCGTAGACGGCTTTGGCCGCCCTTAAAAACCTGTATGCCCGGGAGAAGAAGGACGATATCTCTGCGTTGGCCCGGATAATCTCGTCCTTATAGCTCCTCAGCTTTACCTCATCCCAGTAATCGCCCAGGTGAATTATCTCGTCGACGGCGCCGGGATTACGCGGGTCCAGTATATGCGGAGCAGTGCCATCTATCAGTGCCACCCCGATCGCTGGAATCACAACACCGTCGAGAGAGCCGTTATCGGAAGAACAATGGTGGAATTCCACATCAAACCCCCGGTTTACCATTTCCTCCCCTATCTTGAACATAAACGTTGATTTCCCGACGCCTGGTCCTCCTTTGATTATCATAATCCGTCTGGCATCGGGCGGGATGATCTGGTCATAGAATGAATAGAATCCCTGCGGGGTGTTATTGCCGGGGAACACCCGTTTGATGTATCCCTTCTTCATAATCCTCCTCCTTCTCTGGGATAGCAGTCGGCGGCCGTCCCTCGCCCACTAGTCAAAGAGGGATGCCCCGCCGCCTGTTGGGGATTGCCGGGACTGATAGAGACAGTGCTAATCTATGGCTGGAAGGGGAGATGTGTGCTTGTCCGCAACAGGGGTGGCATGTACAATTGAAAGCCAAAACTTCAAAACTAAAGACAAGCGCGCAACTATCTTTCAGCGCGCATTCATTCAGAGCTTTATGGATACCGGGCTCAAGGGGTGAGGCCCGGCGCGGCGGTACCCATCAATCAGAGAACCTCATGATCTGCTCTGCGGGAGCTCCCTGGGCCCCTTCCGTCTGCTGCGTAATTCTTCGTAGACCCGGGAGACTGGGATTCCCAGGTACGCCAGGGCCACCAGTGAATGAAACCACAGGTCCGCCACCTCGGCAACTATATCATGCTCCACCTGGTTCTTTGATGCTATGATGAATTCGCCGGCCTCCTCTCCTATCTTTCTCAGGATGCGGTCGAGGCCAGACCGCATCAGCCGCGAGGTATATGACTCCTCTGAAGGGTTTTCCTTTCTCTGCTTCACAACGCGATAGACCTCGTCAAGGATTGCGGAAGTGGCGGGAGGAGAAGTCTCGCAGCCTGCATCGGTGATCTCGTCTCTCTTTCCTATTTTCCTGAAAAAGCACGAGAAATATCCTTCGTGGCATGCGACCCCGTTTTGATCTACCTTGATGAGGAGGGTATCCTTGTCGCAGTCGACATAGATCTCCCTTACAACTTGATAATGGCCCGATGCCTCGCCTTTTTGCCATAGGACCTTGCGCTTGCGGCTCCAAAACCAGGTCTTGCCGGTCTCGAGGGTTTTCTCGAGGGCCTCCCGGTTCATATATGCCACCATGAGCACGCGCCCGCTTGCTTCGTCCTGGATTACCGCGGGGATCAGGCCGTCTGGAGAAAAAGAGAGGCCTAGCTTGTCAATTCTGTCTGTGACAGGGTTGCGTGGCTTCTGCTCAGTATTTGCCGGTGCCGTATCTCTGGCATTTCCTGCCGTCGTATCGAAGGTTCCCGGCGTCATCGTGTCGCCCGCACCTGTTACCGTCGTGTTCGATGTCATATTCAATGTCATGTCCCTCCGTCCCGCTCAGGGGGTCCTACAGGCGCACCTGCACGCCTTTCCCCTTTAGATACTCCTTTACCTGTCTTATGCTGAAGGTGCCGTAGTGAAAGACAGATGCGGCAAGGGCAGCATCTGCCAGCCCTTCCGTAAGCACCTCGTAGAAATCCTCGAGCCTGCCGGCCCCGCCTGATGCAATCACCGGGACATCCACGGCTTCCGCTATCTCGCGGGTAAGGGCTATATCGTAGCCTCCTTTTACGCCATCCGTGTCCATGCTGGTGAGAAGTATCTCGCCCGCCCCGAGGCTTACGGCCTTTATAGCCCATTCTCGTGCATCCAGGCCCGTGGGCTTTCGCCCTCCGTGGGTGTAAACCTCCCAGTGATCATCTACCCGCCTTGCGTCTATTGCGACGACGATGCATTGGCTTCCGAATTTGCGCGCGCCTTCGGAAATGAGGCTTGGATCCGCCACGGCGCTGGTATTGATAGAGACCTTATCTGCACCTGCGTTTAAGAGGGCGCTGATGTCCTCTATACACCGGATTCCCCCGCCGACGGTAAATGGTATGAAGACGCGCGAGGCAACGGCTTCTGCAACGTCGACCATGGTGCGGTTGCCCCTCCATGACGCAGAGATGTCCAGAAAGACCAGCTCATCCACGGATTCCCTGTTATAGTACTCCGCAAGCTCGACAGGTGAGCCGGCATCTTTCAATTCCTTGAAGTGCACGCCCTTTACCACACGCCCGTCCTGGACGTCAAGGCACGCTATGATTCTCTTTGCAAGCACAGGCTTTACCCCCAATCGACAACCGAAGGCATGCCGGTCCTTGCCGGGTCCCCTCTCGCGCCGATCACGGCATTTACAAAAGGTCCGTTGCCGGTCAACACGGTACTCATTATCAAGTCTCGAGCCAGACGTCGCGGACTGCCTGGATCGCCTCGGGAAGGAGAATGTCTCCTGTGTACAGGGCACGCCCGATGATCATTCCGACTATGCCAGATGTGACTTTTGCCCTACGGGCGATTTCCATGACATGCTCCAGGCGCGCGATCCCCCCGGAGACTGTCACTTCAAGGCCCGAGGCTACCGCCTCCAGGGCCGGATCCAGGTTGGGGCCGGTCATCGCGCCGTCACGTTTTATGTCGGTGACAATCGCGCGGGAGACACCAAGAAGCTTCAGCGCACGCGCGAGGTCTGCCACTTTCCTGCCGGTGTCTTCCTTCCAGCCTGCTACCGCTACCTGGCCGTCCCTTACATCTATCGCCACCGCTATCTTGTCGTCGAACCTCTCCACGAGCCGCCCGACGAGGCCTGGATCACGGAGAGCAGCGGTGCCTATGATCGCTGTTGACACACCGCAATCAAAGGCATGACTCACGTCGTCAAAGGTCCTTAGCCCCCCGCCGAGCTCCACACGGGCGCCCTTGACTGAAGCCATCTTCTTTACCAAGGACAGGTTTACAGGTTGCCCGCAGGCTGCGCCATCGAGGTCTACCACATGGATCGTTGTCGCCCCCAGGGAAACCCAGGTAGACGCCACAGCGACTGGGTCGTCTGAGAACACCGTTTCCTTGTTGTAATCTCCCTGGAAGAGACGAACGCACCTGCCCCCGCGTATATCAATCGCGGGTATGACCTCCGGGATATCTGGGATATCTATCGCCTGCGGAAACGTCCACCGGTCATCCTTCGACTGTCGCAGGCCTTTCGCCGTTTTGCCCGCATGCCGCAAATTCTCTGTCATCTCAACCGCACATCCTGATAAAGTTATTAAGAAGGGCGAGTCCTACGTCCCCGCTCTTCTCCGGGTGGAATTGCACGCCAAAGGTGAGGCCTTCTGCGACCACCGAGGGGATGGTACCGTAGCCGTAAAAGGTCTCGCCGACCTCCACTTCGGGGTTTTCAGGCACCGCATAAAAGGAATGTGCAAAGTAGAAATAGGACCCATCCGGGATGGACTCCAAGAGCTCATTCTTTTTCTTGATCTTCACGCGGTTCCAGCCCATGTGGGGCACTTTCGGAGCCCTACCTGCCACATGGGGGGATTCCGTTGTAAAGTCAAACCTTTTCACGACCCCGCGGATTGCCGAAAGGCCGGTGGCCCAAGGAGACTCCTCGCTCTTCTCAAAGAGGATCTGCATGCCAAGGCAGATGCCGAGCACCGGACGACCGCTATGTATGAATTCCGTAACAGTCTCGATGAGCCCGCTCCCCTCGAGGAAATCCATGGCCTCTCCGAAGGCTCCTACGCCAGGCAGTATGAGGGCGTCGGCCCGTGAAATAGAGCGCGGATCCCTGGTGACATCCGGGGGGCAGCCCAGCTTCATGAGAGCCTTGCGGACGCTCATGAGATTCCCTATTCCATAGTCAAGAACCGCTATCATGATCGATCCACTCCACTAGATAATGCCCTTGGTCGAGGGGACCCCGGCCCGTCGCGGGTCCAAAGATGCAGCCTCTCCCAGGACTCTCCCGAATGCCTTGAACACCGCTTCCAGAATGTGATGGGTGTTCCGGCCGTACAGGAGGTTAAAGTGCAACGTAACCCGGGCATTCCTGGCAAAGGCTGCGAAAAACTCCTCGATCACTTCCGTGTCGAGTTCACCCACCTTGTCTCTTTCCAGCGGGACATTGAAGACAAGGCAACTCCGGCCGCTTATGTCCAGCGCAGCACTCACCAGAGCCTCGTCCATAGGGAGTGCTACGTTGGCAAACCTCCTGATCCCGGCCCGGTCGCCCAGGGCTTGGTCCACAGCCTGTCCCATGGAGATCCCTACGTCCTCAACAAGGTGATGAAGGTCAACGTGGGTATCTCCTTGGGCCGCCAGCGATAGGTCGAAGAAGCCATGGGCGCTGGCCAGGGTGAGCATGTGGTCCAAGAACCCAGATCCCGTAGCGACAGAAGACTGACCTGTGCCGTCGAGGTTTATCGTCAGGTTGACCTGTGTCTCGGATGTTTCGCGGTTTATGGACGCAATCCTGGGGGTCGAAGTTCCCTTACCCTGACTCGAGAGAGAGCTCGGGCTCACCTGTATCGCCTCCCGTCCCGGCTATGCCTGTCTCAACTTGCTGACAGCCTCTATAAATGCGTCATTTTCCTCGGGGAGTCCCACGGTGACTCTCAGGTACTCCACCGGCCTGTCGAACCTGCGCACTGCGATGCCCATATCGAGCAGTGACTTATGGAATTCCTGGGCAGGCCCCGGCGGCCGGAAGAGGATGAAGTTTGCGGATGAAGGATATGCCTCCACTCCAAGGCCGGCCAGCCTTTTGTACAGCCTTTCCCTTTCCCTGGTTATCATGTTGACGACCCGCCTTACATCATCCGGGTGTTCCAGGACTTTCTGCGCTACCAGTATCGAGATTGCGCTGCAGTTGTAGGGCAGTTTGGCCCGGTTTACCTGCTTTGCGATGTCGGGGTGCATTATCCCATAGCCTATTCGAAGGCCAGCGAGACCAAACGCCTTGGATAGCGTCCGGAGGACGATCACGCGATCCGACACCCTGTCGAGGAGCGTATCTCCGCAGAATTCATGATACGCCTCGTCGATCACCACCAATCCCCGGGTGGACTCGATTATGTGTTTTAGTTCGCCTGTATAAACACCGCCGGTCGGATTGTTGGGGTTACAGAAAAAGGCCAGGGTATCCTCTCGGGAAAGTTCTCCTGCGATGGTATCCATGTCGAAAGAAAATCCCTCACCAAGGGGAATCTCCTTTATGGGAATTCCTACCACCCCGGCGATGTAACGATACATGGAAAAGCTCGGGTAGACGGTAACAACCTTTTTGACCTTTTCTCTGAAGGCCAGCATGATGATCTGAATAAGCTCATCAGAGCCGACCCCGACCACGATCATATCATCCCTGACGCCCAGTAACCTCGCCAGGCTCTCTCGCAGCTCGTCAGCATCCGCCGAGGGATAGCGGTTGAATGGCAACCGGGCCAGGGCCTCGACTATCTCCTGCTTCAAGTTCCCAGGCATGTCATACGGGCTCTCATTGGCGTCTAACTTGATCAGGCGTTTTCTGTTCTGTATGGCTTCGACGGCTCCCCCTGTCGCGTCGTCTCCCGACCAGGCGCCGGTCGGCCCGGTGCTCACTGCCCCCACGCTTATCGGCACGGCGTCGGGGGCGCCGAAAGTGAGCCGTACTTCTACCGAATTCGCATGTGCCGTAAGTCCCTCGGTCCTGGCCAGTCTTATCGCATGTTCGGCTACGGCCTCGAGCGCGGATTTGCTGTATTCCACTATGTTTATGGGCTTCAAGAAATCCTGGGTGCCAAGGCCGCCGCGATACCTTGCCGCCCCCAGGGTAGGCAACACGTGGTTGGGGCCGGCGATATAGTCGCCCACCGGCTCAGGGCTGTAAGGGCCCAAAAAGACGGTCCCAGCGCTTCGGAGTCTCCCGCTTATGGCGTGAGGATCCCGGACCATGATCTCGACATGTTCAGGGGCATACATATTGGCGATCTCGACCGCCTGGTCCAGGGAATGGACGAGCACGATGGCACCGTTGCCGCCAAGAGCGCGCTCGATGATTCCCCTTCTGGGAAGCGATGATATCTGCCCTTCGATCGCTTCTATGACGCGGCCGGCCAGATCCCGAGAGGTAGTGAGCAGTAAGGCGGACGCCAGAACATCGTGTTCAGCCTGTGAGAGGAGATCTGCGGCCACAAACTCGGGGATCGCAGAATCATCCGCTATGATCAGAACCTCGCTGGGGCCTGCTAACATGTCGATTCCAACATCCCCAAATACAAGCTTTTTCGCGGCGGTCACAAAGGCGTTCCCGGGACCGACTATCTTGTCGACCGCGGGGATCGTCCCGGTACCATATGCCATGGCCGCAATAGCCTGGGCCCCGCCGAGCCTGAAGACCTTGTCCACGCCGCACAGGTCGGCAGCTACCAGGGTATATGGATTTACCTTGCCGTCAGGACCGGGCGGAGTGCACATGATCACCTGGCCGACCCCGGCTACTTTGGCGGGAATAGCGGTCATGACAACGGTTGATGGGTAGGCCGCCGTACCACCGGGCACATATATTCCGACCCTGTCAACCGGCACCAGCGCCTGCCCGAGCCTTGCGCCGTCCGGGGAAGTGTATGTCCAGGGACCTTGAAGCTGCCTCTCGTGGAAGTCCTGCACATTTCTCTTGGCGTGCTCAAGCGCCTCAATAAACTGCCGGTCAACCACCTGGTAGGCCTGCTTTACTTCCCCGGGTGTAACCCCGAGGTTCGCAGCATCAAGCCTGACCCGGTCAAACTCCCATGTCAACCGGGCCAGGGCCTCATCTCCCTGTTCACGGACCTGTTCGATGACCCGCCGGGCTACCGATTCCTGGAGTCCGAGGAGATGGCGCCGTCTTGCGAGAAATTCCTCTGCCGACAATTCTGGGATCACCTGGGGACCCCTCCTTCACCACCGGGACCGGCCGAGCTTTTAGAATCTACCTGTCTTGCAGAACCAGCCTCTCCTGCGAGGACGCCTCTCAGAGCTTCTACCAGCGCCCTGATCCTGGCTGCCTTGAGGCCGAAACTCGCCCGGTTGGCGATGAGGCGGGCCGTTGCAGTCCCAATTTCAGATATGACGACGAGGTCATTCTCAGCGAGAGTCCGCCCTGTAGAGACGATATCCACTACGATCTCGGCGAGGCCGGCCTGGGGGGCGAGCTCGGTCGCACCCCGGAGCGGTATTATCTCCGCATGGATTCCCCGTTCTTTGAAAAAGGCCTCAGCGACCCGCGGGAATTTCGTCGCGACCCTGATCCTGCCCCTGGCGCGCCCCGGCCCGGAAACCGCGATTGAGGCCTCTCTGGCGGCAGCCCTCGGGGCGGCGACTACAAAACGACAAAACCCAAAGCCGAGGTCCAAGAGCTCGTATACATCCCGTCCTTCCTCCATCAGGACATCCTTGCCGACAATGCCCACATCTGCAGCACCATAATCGACGTAGACCGGCACATCCCCCGGCCTTGTCAGGATGAACCTGATGTCACCGGACTCAAACATGAGTTTGCGGGTGTCGTCATCTATCGAACAGGGGAAACCCGCGAGCTCCAAAATCCTCAAGGAGTCAGTCAAAAGCCGTCCTTTGGGGACGGCAATCGTGAGCAACCCGTCCATAAATTGACAGCTCTCCAATCTTTCGCGTGGTTACCATCTTTTGCATCCGGGCGCCGGTCATCGTTGCCCGGCGTTGAGCACTTCTTCCATGTCCAGGGCAAAACCTACTGCTCCCTCAGGACGCCCCAATATCTTGAGCAGTCCATCATATCTTCCGCCGCCCGAGATAGGCCTCCCGCAACCTGGCGTGTATACTTCGAACACTATCCCGGTATAGTACTCGAGGTCTCTCATGAGACCAAGATCTAACTGTATGAAACCCCCGATTCCCCCGGATGTAGCGCCGGCGATGACTTCTTCGAGCTCGGACAAGGCCTGGCCCATCCTTTGCGACCTGTCGTAAGCTGCCAGCTTCCCGGTAGTATCAAGGATATCCCGGCCGTCGGGAAGTTCGAGAATCTTCTCGAGGAATTTCCTGCAATCGGCTGGAATGTCCAGGGATTCGATCAGGTGTCCTAACCGGACCAGGTCCCTGGAGGTCAGGGCTGCCCTGAGTTCGGCCTTTTTCTTCTCCTCCATCCCGGCAAAGTCCATTACTGCCTCCATTATGCCGGCATGTCCCAGGCGTATTTGGAATTCCGATATGCCCGCGGCTTTCAGGCACTCAGCGGTCATAGAGAGTATTTCGACGTCCGCCTCGGGCTCCGGCATACCGACCAGCTCGGCACCCATCTGGTAGGATTCGAGCACGCCTGCCCGGCCCGGGCGCCTGGCCCTGAAGATACTGCCGGAGTAGAACAGGCGAAGCGGGCGCGGAAGGTCTCTCAGCTCACGCGAAGCGAGGTTGGCCACTACCTCGGTCATGTCAGGCCTCAGGACCATGACTTGCCCGCGGTAATCTATGAACTTATATGCTATATCCATCATCTTCCTGAGGGGGCGGGGAGCGTCCGGATCATAAGCCTGCACTACTGGTAAAACCACCTCTTGATACCCGGCGGATGACAAGAGGCCGGCCAGGGCTGCCTCCAGCTCTCTTTTTCGCTGTGATTCAGGTGGTAATAGATAGCATGTTCCTTCTGCCAGGTATTCCATAATATTACATCAATCCCTTAGATTTATCACTTTACCATGGTAAATTAATAAAACAAAAGGTTTACAGCAATACTACTCTTTCGGCCTCTGCCTGTCAAGGAGCAGATTTCGGCGGCAGAATCCCTTCTTGCCTCATCCTGTCCAGTATCATCCTGTAGCCGTCCGCTCCATAGTGAAGGAACCTCTTTACTCGGCTTATCGTGGCTGTGCTCGCCCCGGTCTTCTTAACTATCTCGGTGTAGGTAAGACCCTCATCGAGCATCCGGGCCACTTCAAATCTCTCCGCCAGAGACTTGATTTCTGCAACAGTGCACAGGTCTTCGAAGAACCGGTAACATTCCTCAACGCTGCGAAGGGATATTATCGCCTTGAATAAGAGGGTCGTCCGGTCATCCATGAGCTTCTCGGTAGACGGCACTGGCCTTAAACCTCCTCCTTCAAGCAGTATCCATGGCCCGGAGGCAGGATCCGCGGCCCGGCAAGGATCGATAATTGATAATTTGTTCGACATAAGAGGCAATTACCCTGCATCCTGCAGTCGCCGCGCCCCATAAGCGGAGGTCCTTGACCCTATGAGCGGAGGTCGCGGGCAGTTAACGATAACAAAGAATCTACCCGGAAAATAGGCTGCCACCATTTTCATCCCTCTGATGGTGCCGCCGCGGCGGCATGGACGTCTACTTATAAAAGGCGTGGTTTCCTATCCTGATGGTGACCGGACGGCTCAGCACCCACCAGTTCGTCGTCTTGGCGGGGTTATAAAAGCCTATCGCGCCAAGGGACGGGTCTTCGCCATTTATTGCTCTATCCGCCGCCTCCAGGGATGTCTCGTCAGGAGGAATGCTGATGCGGCCGTTTTGGACGACCTCATATTGCCAGTAGCCGCCATCGACCTGGTAGATGACCTCGTGGACAGTATCGGGATACGCGGGGCTCTTGACCCTATTCAAGACGGTAGCACCCACGGCCACCTGGCCGGCGAATGGTTCCCCCTCGGCCTCGGCCCTTATGAGGCTCGCAAGCAATAGTCTATCCTCCCGAGAGACTGATATCTGAGGGTGAGGGTAGGGGGGAGTTGGTTCGGGGGAAGTGACATCTCCATCGTGACCTGGTACACCAGGGGAACCAGGAGGGGGAGTGCCATCTGCCGGGTGGGTCTCATCAGATGGGCCTGCCGGACCCGGCACTCCCTGGGGAATGCCCCCTGGTCCCATGGCTACTGCCACAACGAGCGCAAATAGTAGTACGATAGTTAGTGTATTTTCGTCCATAGTGCTACCTCTCATGCTGCGAAGATTACTGGGAAAAATGCTACGAACCTATAGACGGTGAAAGCACCGATCCGGTTTGGCTGCTTGTCCTGCCTTGATCTGAGCGAAATCAAATGTATTTTTAAGTCCGGTCGTCGTCTGGTGCGATTATGCGTCAGGGCTACATGTTGCCTGGAACAACCGTATTTCCAGGATCGACGTCTCGGCTACGGTGGTAAGAGTTGCTACATCGTTGCGGCCGTTTGGGCGGAAGGGACCTATTCCAGGTCCCCCGCTTTATATTGACATTCGACAAGAAAACGCAAAATCCTTCTTTGTTTGACGAGCTTTACCTAATCCATACACGGAGGTTGCGACGGACATCAGCTGGCAAACCCCTTAAGGGCTAGCCTGCACTGGTCAGTCGACTGCCTCGACGCTCTCTACCTCCGGGACCTCGGCCTTGAGGGCGCGCTCGACACCATTCTTCAAAGTCAGCCGTGACATCGGGCACCCAACACAGGCACCCGTGAGCCTCACCTTGACCACTCCTCCCTGGATATCCACGAGCTCGACGTCTCCACCGTGGGCCTGGAGGGCGCCTTTGATCTTATTGAGAACCTCCTCGACTTTCTCGCGCAACGGGATTCACCTCCAAGAATTGAGCCGCTCGAAGCGGCTCCATTTGCTTGATTATATAATGCTGTGGGGACCAAGTCTATATCCTATTTCCCGTAGCAATCTCATGCGCCATGTGGCGGTGTCGTGCACCTCGCGCTACCCCGGCCTGGTCATTCGGTTATCTCGATGTCGACGGTCACCTCTACATTGGTGGATGTGTTCCATGCCGTGACGACATAACGACCTGTCGGCACCGGCTGTCCCTGGTTATCCACCTGTGTCCACAACTCCCTGAAAACCTGCGACTCTCCTGGCGCCAGGGTTGTCTGTGTGACTACCAGGACGAATACCTTGCCGTGAGACCACCGCCAGACTTCTTCCCCGGCGCGGGTTATGAGGATGTCGAACTGTTGCCCCGTCCTGTATTCCAAAGTCATAGGCGTAGCCTGGACATTGGTCTTTGAGAATATCATCCGGACATTCTCGTCGCGACGGTATACCCGGCGGTTGGTATACAACATGTAAAGAATACCACCTTCCAGCCGGGTCGAATAGTTGCCGCGTACCGGGAGCGTGGTCGGTGGCGGCG
>DUSO01000178.1 GCA_012842565.1 Bacillota bacterium | reverse complement strand
TCCGTATCTCGTATACTGGGCTATCTTTTTCCTACCCTCAATGCCCTCCTTGGCGAGTTGCTCAAGACTGGGTATAACCACGGTCAAGAGCTGGATTATAATGGACGAGGTGATGTAGGGATTTACCCCCATGGCAAACACCGTGAAATTCTTAAGGGCACCCCCGGCAAACATATCCAGCAGGCTGAACAGCCCTCCCTCGCCAAACTGCGATACGAGCTTGGCTGCATTGACCCCCGGGACAGGGACATAGCACCCTATCCTGAAAACGGCCAAAAGCAACGCAGTATATAATAGCTTCCTTCTCAGGTCTTCGACCCTTAAGGCGTTCGCCAGCGATTGCAGCACCTATATCACCTCTGCTTTCCCACCAGCTGCTTCGATCTTGGCTATCGCGGACTTGGTAAAGCCGTGCGCCCGGACCGTCAGGGCCCGGCTGAGATCGCCGTTCCCCAGGATGCGCACCCCGTCCTTTACCTGCTTCACCAGCCCGGCCTCTGACAGGACCTCGGGCGTGACCTCTGTCCCGTCCTCAAACCTGTTCAACTGCTCAACATTGACCTCAGCAAATTCCTTCTTGAATTTATTAGTAAAACCACGAGTTGGGAGCCGCCTCTGGATGGGCGTCTGGCCGCCTTCAAAGCCCGGCCCCTTGCCCCCACCTGAACGCGCGAGCTGCCCTTTATGACCTCTCCCGGCGGTCTTGCCAAGTCCTGAGCCTATGCCCCGCCCCTTCCTCTTGGGCTCGCGCTTCGCTCCAGCAGGAGGCTTAAGTTCGTGTAACCTCATGGCTTAACCTCCTCTACGCTCACGAGATGCCGCACTTTTGCGATCATGCCCCGGACTTGCGGGCTGTCTACAAACTCCTTTACCATGTTAAGCTTGGTAAACCCAAGCGCCCGGATGGTATCCTTATGGTCCTTAGGGGCCCCGATCGCACTCTTGACCCATCTTACCCTGATTTTCCTTGTGCCCTCGGTCTCCATGATACCCATGTCCCCCTAATTGAATCCACAGCTACGCCAGGAGATGCTCTACCGATTTTGACCTGAGACGCGCGACATCCTCCGGCCGCCTGAGCGACTTTAGACCTTGGACCGCCGCCCCCACAACATTGATCGGGTTATTGGATCCTAGGGACTTTGTCAGTATATCCCTTATCCCCGCACACTCCACAAGCGCCCTCACAGGGCCGCCGGCTATGACTCCGGTGCCCTCAAGGGCAGGCTTCAGCAGCACCCGGCCTGCGCCAAACTTGCCGAGGACTTCATGCGGTATGGTTGTTCCTACTACCGGGACCTCAAAGAGATTCTTCTTGGCCTTCTCAACGCCCTTTCTTATGGCGTCAGATACCTCGGCGGCCTTCCCGAGCCCTACTCCAACATGGCCGTTGCCATCCCCAACCACAACAAGCGCCCTGAAGTTACGCGTGCGACCACCCTTAGTGGTCTTGGAGACAGGGTCTATACTGACGACCTTCTCCTTTAGCTCCAGTCCTTCAGCGTCAATGCGCTTTTTCTGCAATCTCATCCCCTCCTTGCCCTGCGCCGGAAACCCCTCAAAACTCCAGGCCTGCCTCTCTGGCACTATCAGCAAGGGCTTCTATTCTCCCGTGATAGAGGTTGCCACCCCTATCGAAGACCACGCGCTTAATGCCCTTTGCAAGTGCCCGTTTCGCCAGTACCTCGCCCACGGCCTTGGCAGCTTCCTTATTGCCCCCGTATTTTACCCTTTCACGAAGTTCGGGCTCGACCGTCGAGCACGATACTAGCGTGTGGCCGTGTTCATCATCGATAATCTGCGCGGATATGTGAGCAAGGCTGCGGAACACAGCCAGGCGGGGCCGTTCAGCCGTGCCCTGAATCTTCTTCCTGGCCCTTCTATGTCTGCGTTCCCTGGCAGCCTTTCTATCGACACGTTTGATCATACGCGACTCCCTCCGTAGCACCGGCTATCAGCAAGACTTACTTCTTGCCCCCGGTCGCCTTGCCGGCCTTGCCTGCCTTTCTCCTGATATGCTCGTCGACATACTTGATGCCTTTGCCCTTGTATGGCTCAGGCTCCCGGATTGCCCTGATCTCGGCGGCAGTCTGGCCCACCAGTTCCTTGTCTATCCCCTTTACGACGATCCTCGTCGGCGAAGGCACTTCTATCTCGATCCCCGGCCTTGGGGTAACTTCTACCGGGCTAGAATACCCGACCGACAGCACAAGCTTGTTGCCCTGTTTTGCGGCCTTATACCCCACACCTGATATTTCCAGGGCTTTCTCGTAACCGTCGACGACCCCTTTTACCATGTTTGCCAGGAGGGTACGCGACAGGCCATGAAGGGACTTGCTCAGTTTATCGTCCGACCTCCTGTAGACTATGAGCTTTGAATCCTCAAGGGAAACGCCCAGCTCCTTGCGGAGTTCCCGGGAAAGGGTGCCCCTGGGGCCTTTGACGGTGACAAGATTGCCATCGATTTTGACCTCTACGCCCGGAGGGATCAAGACCGGCATCCTACCTATCCTGGACATTGTCACACCTCCCTCTCGCTGCACCTCATGCGTACAGCCACTACCACACGTAGCAGATTACCTCGCCGCCAAGGCCACGCTTGCGGGCCTGCTTATCAGTCATTATGCCTGAAGGTGTAGAGATGACCGCTATACCAAGCCCACCCAGTACCCTTGGCAACTCATGCTTTTTGGCATACACACGGATCCCGGGCTTGCTTATCCGCTTTAGGCCGTTGATCACGCGTTCCTTATTCGCCCCGTATTTCAGGTACAGCTTGAGAGTACCCTGTTTTCCGTCCTTGCTCCGGACCAACTCATAGTCCCTGATAAAGCCTTCCTCTTTAAGAACCCTTGCTATCTCACGCTTTATCTTGGAAAGCGGAACTTCAACCACTTCCTTATTGGCCGTCACGGCATTCCTTATACGCGTGAGCATGTCAGCAATGGGATCGGTAGACACCATCCATATCTACCTCCTTCCTGTTTCCCGGATACCCTGTAGGGCGCCATCCGCAAGATTGCCAGCCGGCCTTTTGCCTACCAGCTTGCCTTGGTGACCCCTGGGATTTCTCCCCTGTGGGCCAGTGTGCGAAAACATATGCGGCACATCTCAAACTTTCTCATATAAGCCCTCGGGCGCCCGCAAATACGACACCGGTGATACTCGCGCACCCGGTATTTGGCGGGCCGCTTGTTTTTCTCAATAAGTGCCTTCCTGGCCAAGACGTTCCCTCCCTCCTGGAGCTTTCACGTTTCACTCGAGGACAACTTCCATGATCAACCCAGGACATCTAAATATATCTATATCAAGCCTGGAAGGGCATCCCCATGGCCTTTAACAGCTCATGGCCTTCCTCATCAGTCTTCGCAGTAGTAACGATGGTCACGTCCATGCCCCGGATCTTATCCACCTTGTCATAGACGATCTCGGGGAAGATCAGTTGCTCCTTGATTCCTAAAGTATAATTGCCACGTCCATCAAAGCCATCTCGCGGTACTCCGCGAAAGTCCCTAATCCTGGGCAATGCCACATTGAAGAGCTTATCAAGGAAATAATACATCCGCTCGCCCCTCAGGGTGACCTTGCATCCTATCGGCATCCCCGCACGAAGTCTGAAGGCCGCGATCGAACGCTTCGCTCTTGTAATAAGAGGCTTCTGCCCGGTTATAGCCGTCAGGTCTGCCGCGGCCGAGTCCAGAGCCTTTGGGTCTGTTACCGCATCGCTTACCCCCATATTCACAACGACCTTTTCGATCTTGGGCACTTGCATAGGGCTCTTGTACCCAAACTTCTTCATGAGCGCCGGGGCTACTTCCTTCTGGTACTTTTCCTTCAGGCGCGACATAAACTCACCCCCTATCTGAACCCACCGTTACCTGGCGTCTATTTCTTGACCACACTTGCGACATACGCGGACGCGGCTGCCATCGGCGAGGACATTTCTCGCGACCCTGGACGGCTTGCCACACTTAGGGCACACAACCATCACCTTGGATATCGGGAGCGGAGCCGGCCTCTGGATTATTCCCCCCTGAGGCGCGGTACGCGTGGGTTTAGTGTGTCGCTTGATTATATTGATTCCTTCTACCGTGACCTTGCCCTCGCGTGGCAGTACACGCAGGACCTTGCCGCGGCGGTCCTTATCCTTGCCGCTCAAGACAACCACGGTATCTCCTTTCTTGACTTTAGGCCTTATAAGAGCCATGCCTCATCACCCTCGCCTTAGAGTACCTCGGGGGCGAGAGAGATGATCTTGGCGAAATCCCTATCCCGCAACTCTCTCGCCACGGGACCAAATATCCTCGTGCCCCTCGGGTTATTCTGCTCATTTATGATAACTGCTGCATTCTCGTCAAACTTTATATACGAGCCATCCGGTCGAGTGATCTGCTTTTTAGTCCTCACGACCACAGCCCTAACCACATCGCCCTTCTTGACCATGCCACCGGGGACGGCATCCTTGACGGAAGCTATAATCACATCGCCGACGTTTGCATAACGGCGGTTGGACCCGCCAAGCACGCGTATACACATGATCTTCCTGCCACCCGTATTATCGGCGACATTTAAGATGGTCTGCGGCTGAATCACCCTGATCACCTCCCGTTC
>DUSO01000177.1 GCA_012842565.1 Bacillota bacterium | reverse complement strand
TCCCGGCTTCCCGAGACCATGATGCTATACGACTATGATGGTGACGAGGGGGCGAAATCTTGACACTGGCCACGTTCATTCAGTTGTTGATCGGCGGCGTCTCAATCGGAGCATTATATGCGCTACCTGCCCTCGGAATAAGCCTAATCTGGAATGCGGCAGGTGTCTTTAATTTTGCCAACGGCGAGTTTGTAATGATCGCCTGTTTTCTGGTATGGACATTCTTCACCAGGCTCAAGTGGCCGTTCATCGTTGCGCTTTTACTTGCCCTTGGTTTCATGTTCTTCTTTGGAATCATCACGGAGAGGACCATAGTCCGCACGCTCCGCCGGCAGAATGCGCCTCCCATCAAAGTCCTGGTTTCCTTCATTGCACTTTCTATATTTTTACGTAACGCGGCTCGCTTCGTCTGGGGCACAATGCCGCGTACCGTTCCAAACGCCTTCGGGACCAAGCCGATAGAGATACTCTCGGACGTTTACATCATGCCTCATACGTTATGGATCCTTGGAATCGCCGTAAGTGTGATGATTTTGCTCTTCGTGATGTTCCGGTATACAATGGTCGGGATCGCAATGCGGGCCACCACCCAGAATCGAAATGCCGCCGCACTAATGGGGGTAAACACCAATGCCATGGTGAGCCTGGTATTCGGCCTGTCGTCCGCCGTTGCTGCCCTCACCGGCGCATTGTCGGGGGCTGTCTTCTTCATCACCCTGGAGATGGGCGTGATGTTCAGCACAAAGGCATTTACAGCCAATATCATTGGGGGGTTCGGCAATCCAGTGGGGGCGGTGATCGGCGGCCTCATACTCGGTGTGGTTGAAACCCTTGGTGCCAGCTTTATCTCATCTCAATACAAAGACGTGATCACTTTTACGTTGCTCCTTTTCTTCCTTCTTTTCAGGCCCAGGGGCCTGTTCAAACTCGAGATCGTGGAGAAGGTGTGAGAAGCATGTCCAAGAAGGGCCCTATTCTCGGAATGGTATTGGTCGCTATAGCGGCGGTCTTTCCCTGGCTTCTTCCAAATCAGTATTACATCTATGTCTTCAACCGGGGATTTGCGAATGCAATCGCTGTACTCGGCCTCGTAGTCCTCTTCGGCCTGGGGGGCCAGATTAGCCTCGGACACGTGGCCTTTTTTGCAATTGCAGCCTATACATCGGCAATATTGGCCATGAAGCTGGCGCTTCCTCCTCTCCTGACGATCGCCTGCGGAGTGGTCTTTGCAAGCATCTGGGGGGCTCTCCTGAGCATCCCGGCCTTCCGGCTGAGCGGGCCGTTCCTTGCGATATGTACCGTTGCATTTGGAGAAGTGGTCAGGTTACTCATAGTCAACTGGATTGACCTAACCAACGGCCCATACGGGCTTAACAATATTCCCCCTGTAAAGATCGCCGGCCATGCCATCACAAAGGACATTGCCTGGTACTATGTGCTCCTGGGCTTCACCGCAATAGCGGCCGTAGTGGCGACGAGACTCAAGCATTCATATATAGGGCGGGCATTGATGGCAATCCGGGAGGACGAGACAGCCGCCGAGATCATGGGCGTCAAGGTCAGGAGATTCAAGATGGTGGCCTTTGTCTCGGCAGCATTCTTTGCGGGAGTTGCAGGGGCCCTCTACGCCCATTTCAGCGGATATCTAAGCCCCGAGAGCCTGACAGGGGAGCAATCGTCCAACTTTTTCAGCATGGCCGTTGTCGGGGGGCTCGATTCGATCATTGGGGGCATCTTCTCCGGGGTCGCGCTGACTCTCTTGCCCGAGCTGATGCGTTTCCTGCAAGAATACTACATGATGATTTATAGCTTGCTGGTCCTCATAATCGTGTTGTTTCCCCCCGAAGCAGGTCATGCCCTGGCGGAATGGTTTCGCCGGCACCTGCGAATAACCGGGGACCACTCGCTACCCGGAGGAAGCATCGCCTCAGGGAGGAATGACTCGTGAGTGTCCAGGCCATATTGGAAACCCGCGGACTTACTAAGACCTTCGGAGGGCTTACCGCGGTAAAACAGGTAGATCTGGCGGTGGCACCGGGCGAGATCAGGGCAATCATAGGTCCCAACGGCTCCGGCAAGACTACCACCCTCAACCTGGTATCCGGGGTCTATGCACCGGATTCCGGCGAGATCATTCTCAATGGCAGGCGAATCGAGGGAAAGGATCCCGCGACTATCAATGCCTACGGGATGGCCCGCACCTTTCAAAACATCCGTATATTCAAAAAGATGACTGTCCTGGACAATGTCATGGTGGGACGGCACCATTTATTTCAGGCGGGAGCCTTCAGAGTTATCTTCAAAACGGCAAGAATGATCGAGGAAGAGAAATCGGCCCGGGAAGAGGCTCTGGCGCTGCTTGACTTTGTCGGCCTCGCACATCGCAAAAACGACATCGCCCAGAGCCTGCCGTACGCTCAACAAAAACTCCTCGAAATCGCTCGGGCTCTAGCATCCAAACCCATTGTCCTGCTCCTGGACGAGCCTGCGGCAGGAATGAATAACCAGGAGATCATCGAACTAGACCAGGTTATCCGCAGGATCCGCGATAGCGGCGTGACCGTGATCCTGATCGAGCACGTAATGGACCTGGTACGCGGACTGGTGGACAGGGTCACCGTGCTCAACTACGGAGAAAAGATCGCAGAAGGGTCCTTTGAAGAGATTGAGCGTAATCCTGACGTGATTAGGGCCTACCTGGGCAAAGGAGCGAGCTACGGTGTTAAGGATAAATAATCTCGAGGCCTTCTATGGAAAGGTACAGGTCATATACGGCGTCACACTGGAGGTGCCCAGGAACCAGATCGTTGCCCTGCTGGGGGCAAATGGCGCCGGGAAGACTACGACCCTGATGGCCATCTCCGGTCTCGTGAGGACCTCGCGAGAGACGCTAATAAAGTTTGAAGGAGAACGGATCGACCATCTCGCCCCGGAGGCAATCGTAGCCAGGGGCATAGCGCATGTTCCTCAGGGCAGAGGAGTCTTCCCGGGTCTCACCGTCTATGAAAACCTCAAGATGGGTGCTTATTCACGCAAGGATAAATCCACCCTGGGGGCTGATATAGACCGGCTGTTCGAATGGTTCCCGATGTTGAAGGCCAGGCTGAAGCAATACGCGGGCACGCTCTCGGGCGGGGAACAGCAGATGTTGGCCATCATGCGGGGCCTCATGGCCAAGCCTAAGCTGCTGATACTGGACGAACCTTCCATGGGACTGGCACCGGTAGTCGTGGAGCAGATCTACGACATCATCCAGCATATCAGGACTTCGGGGATAACCATCTTGCTGGTGGAGCAGAACATCCACATGGCCCTTGCCGTCAGCGACTATGCCTACGTAATGACCATCGGCAGAATAGTCCTCGAGGGAAACGCGGAGGAAATGAGGTCAAAGGAAGAGATGCTTAAGACTTATCTTCGAGGGGAGGAGCGCCGAATCTCATGATGAACGGCTACCATGGGCGCATTCTTGAGGTTGACCTCGGTACCGGGGAGACTTCGACTACGACTTTTGACGAAGACTTTGCACGTAAATATATAGGGGGCGTAGGGTTTGGCATGAAACTCCTTCAAGAGCGCCTCGTTCCCTGCCAGGATGCCTTTAATCCTGCTATCCCGGTCATATTCACGACCGGGCCCCTGGCAACTACTCCAGTCCCCGGCGGTTCCCGGTACGTTGTAGTCACGAAGTCTCCTCTAACCGGGCTCTTCGGCGATACCGATATCGGCGGCAGCTTCGGAGCACAATTAAAGGGTACCGGATTTGACGCGGTCGTCATCACCGGCAAGGCAGAGTCGCCCAAATACCTGTGGATCACCGACGATGGCCTGGAAATACGGGACGCAGCCCATCTCTGGGGACTTGAAACAGCCGAGACCGAGCGGCGGATCATGGCCGAGCTCGGTGATCCCGGAGCCAGAATAGCCGCAGTCGGGCCTGCCGGTGAAAACCGTGTCCTTTACGCATCCATTGAAAGCGAGATGCGATTCTTTGGAGGGAGGCTCGGGGTCGGCGCCGTAATCGCCGCCAAGAACATTAAAGCTATTGCCGTGCGCGGCCGCAGACGCCCCGGAATCGCAAACCGGGAGGCCCTGTTGAAGCTCCTCAAGGAGGTGAATCACGCAATTGTCCATGACGGGAGCTGCAGTACCCTCTCACAATACGGGACCTGGAATACATGTGCTCCGGCAAGCCTCAACGGGGTGCTGCCGGTGCGAAACTTCCAGACCACAGGGTTCGACCGGATCGACCGCATCGACGGCGACGCATTGCTCAGGACCATCTACGCCGGGAAGAGAACCTGCCCGGGTTGTCTTATAGGCTGTCGCCGGGTGGTGAAGGGCAATCAGGAATATCCGGTTTCTGAAGAGTTCGGGGGCCCCCAGTATGAGACCGTTGCGTCACTCGGCCCCTTGCTCGACAATGATGATCCATTTGTAATTGCCAAGGCGGGGGAACGCTGCAATCTCCTGGGAATGGATACCATCTCTACCGGGGTGTCAATCGCCTTTGCCATGGAATGCTATGAAAGGGGTATCCTGCAGGAATCCGACGTGGGCTATCCCCTTAGGTGGGGAGACCCGCAGGCAATCCTTCGCCTGATCGAACAGATTGCACGGCGTGAAGGCTTGGGGGCCATCCTCGCTGATGGCGTCAAGAGGGCCTCCGCCATGATTGGTAAGGGCTCAGAAGAGTGGGCGATGCATGTTAAGGGCCTTGAGGTTCCAATGCATGACCCGCGCGGGAAAAAGGGCATGGGGCTTGCATATGCCACGGCATGCAAGGGCGCAGATCATGAATCGAGCATGCACGACGAGGCGTTTCAACGCGATGGCGCAATGCCTGAATTCGGATTTACCCGGGGCATCCCCCGCCAGTCCATCCAAGGCAAGCCACGTTTGGTCCGGGTACTTCAGGACTACTGGGGCGTGCTGGCCGATGCACTCCCGATCTGTAAATTCCCCCTGATTCCGCCGCGTCCCTTCACGCCCGAACGGGTCTTATCCACTCTGAACTTTGTGACGGGGTGGGACATGGACCTGGACGAGTACCTCATGGCTGGCGAGAGGATATTCAACCTGTGGCGATGCCTGAACATACGAGAAGGGAAGCATGCCCTTGAAGATACATTGCCGTCCAGGTTTGAGACGCCACTCGAAAGCGGAGGGAGCGCAGGACAAAGCTACCCAAGGGAGACCCTGACCCAGGCGCTCCAGGAGTATTACAGGCTGCGCGGCTGGTCACCACAGGGAATCCCGACGCTTGAGACCTTGAAACGATTGGGACTGGAATTTATGTCCGACTCAATCATGTCCAAGCCGACCAGTGATCCCGCAGCACCAAAAGCAGGCTCCTAAACGTAGAATCAATGTAAACACTTGACATCAATGAGTAAAGGAGAGGGACGTCAATGAGGTTGACAAACAAAAAAGTAGCTATTCTGGTGTCGAACGAGTTCGAGGATATCGAGCTTCTCTACCCACTCATACGGCTCAGCGAGGAAGGGGCCTGGATAACCATCGGCACACTGCAAATAGGCTTTCACCCCCGCCCCGCCTTTCCGGACAAGCCCATCACCGGTCGCTTCGGCTCCACGGTGCCGCCAATCGTGCTTCGCGAAGGGCGCCGGTTTGACTTGAAGCCGATCGCTGATATGAATCCTGACGATTACGACGCGCTCATCGTGCCTGGCGGGTTTTCTCCGGACTACCTCAGGCGGGACCCCAAGACCCTGGAATTCGTCCGTGGGATTCATAAGCTCAACAGGCCTATCGCCTCGATCTGCCATGGCCCATGGCTTTTGATTTCAGCGGGAATCGTCCGGGGCAAGAACATGACCTGTGTCTCTGCCATAAAGGACGACCTGATCAATGCCGGTGCCAACTACCAGGATGCTGCCGTGGTGGTGGACGGAAACCTTATATCCAGCCGCACCCCGGACGACTTACCGGACATGTGCCTTGCCCTGATTGAGGCAATGGCTAGAGCATAACAGGTGCCGGCCGCCCTATGAAGGTCCCGTGATATTAAGGGGGCGGGGATATTAAAGGGGCAGGACGAGTGCAAGTATCTATAAGACCCCACCCCCGCCCCCAATCATACTTCCACCGTCTGGCTTTTCCATCGCGTCCATCGCCCTCCCGTGGCATGGCACGCATGGTATGCCGGCGACTATGGCATGCGGGAAATAGCCGTAGCAACCAGGGCGATCGTGCTCACCGCGATAGCTGTGATGCCGGCAATTGCGCTCACCACAAGCCCGATCACCCACTTGTTGGTACCGCGGACCTCCTTTCGCAAGTCCCCGATGTCGCCCCCCAGTTCAGAACGTAAGTCACCAATTTCGCCCCTGAGTTCAGACCTGAGGCTGTTGATCTCGCTTTTGGCCTCAGACCGTAGGGTGTCGATCTCGCTTTTGACCTCGGACCGCAGACTCGTGATCTCGCTTTTGACCTCGGACCGCAGGGTGTCGATTTCGCTTTTGACCTCAGACCGCAGGCTCGTGATCTCGCTTTTGACCTCAGACCGCAGACTCGTGATCTCGCCCCGCAGGCTGTCAACCACCTGCTGCACATGCCCGGCCATATGACGAAGCGAATCCCTGATCTCGGACATGTCCCGGTCGAGCTTATCCAAATACTTCTCTTGCCAGTCCACTCTCTCGGGCTCCCCCTCTCCTTCATTCGGGGTCTCACGGGATGAGGCCTGCTCCATCAACCCTGGGGCCTGTTCTCTCAACCCTGGCAGGGATGCTGCATGATCCCTGTCGTCCCTCCCAGGGCTCGGTCTCCCAGAACCCAAACGGGGTTCACGGACGTGCGGCAACGCCACCTTAGTCGCTCGACCTCCTGCCCCCCATTCTCCCTTGCAAGCAACGAGAGGGCCGGTCCATCTTTTCCATCTTTTGTCTAAGTCGATCTATCTTCCATCCAAATCATACCATACATCCTTCCAAATTGCAACAGGCAGGGCCCACGTAGCCAGGAGTTGCCACACAACAGACTCGTAGGCCGCTGACGCTTGCAATGTGTGATGCAAGAGTGATACTATTCAATGTTGGAAGGACCTGAGAGCTTCCCCGGATGAAGCCATCCGTAAGCCAGGGAAGCATCATGTCCATAGAATGCAGTTGGCAGCTCGGCGGTCCCCCTGCACATCCGTCGGTCGGCCCCCGTACATCTGTCGTAGGTATATCAGTTTCGGGAAAATCAGCCGGCGACCGGGCGGCTCCCTGCGCGGGATGCAGGGAAACCTTATGCGCATGAAAGCATGAAAGAATGAAAGTACCAGCGAAAGGAGCCTCTTGTAATACCATGAAAGTGATATTGGTTCGCCATGGCCAGACGCAATGGAACAAAGAAGACATTTTCCGGGGCACTATCGACGTAGACCTGGACGAGACCGGCATACGCCAGGCTGAGCTTGCGTCAAAGGCACTCGCCAGGATCAAAATCGATGCAGTTTACTCAAGCCCTATGAAGCGCGCCATCACCACAGCCACCATCATCGCACGGCCCCATGGGCTTCCCGTCCAAACAGAAAGGGGGTTCGGCGATTTCAGTTTTGGAGAATGGCAAGGCAAAAGCCGCGATGAGATCAGACAGCAATACCCCGACCTTTACAGCCAATGGGAAACGGAGCCTCATAAGGTCCGGTTCCCGGGGGGCGATAGCCTCGACGACCTTAGAGATAGGGCCCTTCCGGCCCTGGAGCGCGTCATAGATGCACACTCCCCCGATGGCACTGTAGTCGTTGTATCCCACCGCGTCGTCACAAAGGTGCTGCTCTGTGCCATACTCGGCCTCGACAACTCGCGTTTCTGGCATATCCGCCAAGACGTTTGCTGTTTCAACATCTTCGAACGCGACTCCAGGGGCCGCTATATTATTCACGTCATAAACGACACGTGCCACCTCAGGGAGATCGCGGCACCCGGTGAACGACTCAAGGCAGACTTCTAACCCAGGAGCTTCTCCGCCTCGACTGCCGCTATAGCCCCGTCGCTCACGGCGGTTACTACCTGGCGCAAGGTCTTCTGGCGCACGTCGCCAGCGGCGAAAACGCCGGGCACCTGCGTCCTCATGCGCTCGTCCGTGACGATGTACCCTTGGGCACTCAAAGGGATAAATCCTTTGAGGAATTCCGTATTGGGCCGCGTCCCCACATAGATGAACACGCCGTCGGCCGGGAGTTCGCGCTCGCTTCCATTCTTGGTGTCCTTCAACCTTACGCTTTCCACGCGGTCCCGGCCGTTGATGGCTGTGACGATGGAATTCCACGCAAACGTGATCTTCGGGTTTTCAAACGCCCTCTTTTGAAGGATCTTCGTAGCGCGTAGCGCGTCACGCCTGTGCACCACAGTCACCTTGTCCGCGAAGCGGGTAAGGAATATTGCCTCTTCTATGGCCGAGTCCCCTCCCCCGACCACGACGACGTGTTTATTTCGAAAAAATGCGCCGTCGCAGGTAGCACAGTAGGAAACCCCGCGTCCCCGCAACTCCTGCTCTCCGGGGACTCCAAGGCGCGCGGGCTCAGTGCCTGTTGCCACGATCACCGCTCTCCCAAGGATAGGGCCGGACGTCGAGTCTATCATGAACGGCCCCGCGCTAGCCTCGCCAACTACTGGCGTGGACTCCGCCTCCTGGCGGCCGGCCGCACCTGCACCCGTGTTGCCCTGAGCCTCTATCCCCCGTACTTCCCCAAACATAATCTCACTCCCGAAGGCCTTCGCCTGCTCTTCCATCATCTGCGTCAACTCCGGCCCCCCAACCCCTTCCGGGAACCCCGGGTAGTTTTCAATCCGGAAGGTTGTCGCAGCCAGGCCGCCGGTGGCCGCCCGTTCAAGGAGAACCGTCCTTAAGTTGGCCCGTCCGCCGTAAATTGCTGCCGCAAGGCCTGCAGGACCTCCACCTATTATCACAAGATCATAGATTTCTTTATCTCCCATAACTACGCCACAACACTCCCCTGGTTGTCCACCAAGTAAAGACGCGGCTTTGCCTCCTTTCAGAACATATCATTTCCTGTCATTTCCTGATCACTTTTTCACCCTGTGCGGCGTGCAGATCAGTGGCTGAATGCGTCTAGATCAGTATCTTGCCGTCCTTATAGAATAGTTCCCCATCTGCATAGATTTCTCCGCCTTTTCTCATATCGCAGAGCATGTCCCAGTGGATGGAGGAACGGTTCTTGCCGCCGGTCATGGGAAGGCTGTCCCCGATAGCCAGGTGGACTGTGCCGCCGATCTTCTCATCGAAAAGCATGTGCCTTGTGAACCGGTCTATACCATAATTCGTCCCAATGGCGAATTCACCGACATAGCGAGAACCCTCATCTGTATCCAATAGCGCCAGGAGCAGGTCCTGACCCTTCGACGCGCTCGCCTTCACGACCCTGCCCTTCTCAAAGGTGAGGCGAATATCCTCGACCTCACGATTGGCATAGATCCCCGGGAAGCTAAACCTGATCGTTCCCTCCACAGAATCCTCAACCGGACTTGTAAAGACCTCTCCGTCGGGGAAATTCACTTTGCCGTCGCAGTTTTCCCACTGCCTGCCGTTGACTCTTATTCTTAGATCAGTACCCTCGGTGTAGACCCTGATTTCCTGTTTCCCGTTCAGATAAGAAATCAACCGTTCCTGAGCCGAATGAACATTCCGCCATTCGCCGACCGGGTCATCCTTGTCCACAAAACAGGCGCGAAAAACGAAATCCTCATATTCTGATAGGGACATGCTCGCTTCCTGGGCCAAAGCCTCGGTCGGGTAGAGCGTCCCGCACCAGCGCAGCTCGCCCCGTCCCATTCGTTCCATGAAAATCCGATTTATCTCGGCAGTCCCCTGCGAGCGGATTCTCATCCGGTTTGGGTCGACATTGCTCAGCGCCCTGGTATTGCTCCTCCCATCGATGGTAAGCAACGCATTCGCGCTCTCAATCGCACGAAGCCTCACCGGGGATACGAATTTCAACTGTTCCTCGCTCCCCGACTTTAGCAGGATTTCCTCGGTACCCTCCGCCCATAACACTACCTCCGGGTTTGCCCCAGCCTTCAACGCCTCCCTATAGACTTCAAGCACAAGTGGAGCTGACAGGCATGATGCATTAATGAGAAAGTAATCGCCCTGCTTAAGTGCCAGTGAATACTTCACCAGGACCCGGGCCATCTTGGACAGACGAGGATCGACCAACAGACTCACTCCTTCGTCTACTGCTGGCATTGGCATTCGTTACTGTGGAAATCAGGCCGCGCCTTCCCCTCGTTCGAAGACGGCAGGATGCGTCGCAGTAATCTTCAACTCCGTACTAATACCTCGCATCAATGAGGAATAATCGGCCGACAAGGCGAAGCCTGTTACTGTATCAAAGGCGACGCACTAATGGCCGCGTAATCTATCAAGGACGACGGCCCGGCGTCCGCTTGAGTAGAAGGCTCCAGGGCCATACTCGCCCGACCGTCTCGCCCGCAACAAGGTCAACGGCAGCGACTGACTGGCCGTCAAAGTAGACAATCAGGCTACCCAACCTCTCGTGACGGTTAACGGGAGCCTTTACAGGTTCCTCCAGGGCCATCTTAAGCCTTATGGCGCCCATATCTCTCTTGCGCACCACCATCTGCAAATCCCGGGCCGGCACTACAGGGACATCCCTGCCAACGCCCCCCCTGACGGGAATCCGTGTCAGCGGCTCGCCTTCCTTCGCAAAGGTCACCAGCTGAAATTCCTTAAAGGCGTAATCAAGCAGCCGGGCGGAATCGCTCCACCGGGCAGCACTATTGAGGACAACCGATACATACTGGCATCCCTCCCTGGTAGCTGAGGCTACCAGGCAATACCCAGCAGCTGAGGTGGTCCCCGTCTTGACGCCATCTGCGCCCTCGAAACTCCACAGGAGCGCATTGGTATTGGAGAGTTGCCGTTTTATCCGCCCCTCCGGATCTTCAGACTCGATGGCAGCCTCCTTGATTCTCACGATCTCGGCAAATTCCGGATATTTCAGGCCATAGCACGCCATGAGGGCAAGGTCGAAGGCGCTCGAATAATGATCCGGGTGGTGAAGGCCGTGGGGATTCATAAAATGGGTGTTCCACGCGCCGAGTTGTCGCGCCTTCTGGTTCATCATCCTGACAAAGGCTTCTTCTGACCCTGCAATATGCTCGCCTATGGCAACGCACCCGTCATTGCCGGACCTCAACATGACGCCTTTGAGGAGATCATGGAGTTTAATCCTCTCCCCGGGCGCAAGCCAGAGTGAAGACCCTCCGACGCTTGCCGCCTTCTTGCTGACCACTACCGTAGAATCCGGGTCGCCCCTCTCGAGCGCCAGTATAGCGGTCATGATCTTGGTGGTGCTCGCCGGGGGTCGCCTTACATGCTCATTCTTGGCGTAGAGCACGGTTCCTGTATTACGCTCCACGAGAATTGCAGAGGCGGCAGTCACCCATGGTCCCGAAATATAATCGGGTGCATACATTACCTCGGGGTAACCGCTGGTATACCTGTAGCGGCCCGATGCTGCCGGGAGCCCGATTCCCCTCCCGATCATTACCGCAGGCACGCCGGCGAGCAAGCATAACAGGATCAGGAACAAGAATAGCTTCCGACGGCTTATGAACATCCAGGACACCGGGGCATCTCAAGGTCATGCCTTTTCCGCCCCGATGTATTCATATTCCGCCAAGATGGCATTGATTCTATTAAGTAATTCATCACCGGGGACTACTCCCACAATTCTCTCGACAGGTTCCCCTTCTTTGAATAAAATCAGCGTCGGCACGCTCATCACACCGTATCGCGTAGCAAGGTTGCCGTATTCATCTACGTTAACCTGGCCGACCTTCAACCTCCCCGCGAGCCCATTTGCGATCGAGACCACTATTGGGTTAAGCGTCCGGCAAGGGACGCACCATGGGGCCCAAAAGTCGACCAACACGGGCACCCTGGAGTCCAACACTTCGGCCTCAAAATTCCCGGAGGTCAAAGGAACTATCTCCATGGTTTCGCATCCTCCCACATCCAGAATAGCCCCCCGCGATAGACTATCACCTCGCATTCTATTTCTTCCCCTTTTGGTGCTTTCCTGCCTGAACCCCCCGTCAAAATCTTGTGACATTCATCCCCATGACCTCCGGTCGGCACCCAATGGGTGATATCACCGCCGTAAAAATCATCCTGCCCATCACCCCTGGCTGGCACCTAATGGGTGATATCATCGCCGCAAAAATCATCCTAGAGGGTGAAGGAAATATATTCCATGGAACATAAATCTAATAGAGAATAATGATGGAAAGGAGGTGAGTAAATGTACGGCAAACCGGGTATCAAGAGCATTAATACAAGACATGCCTTAGGATACGGGCCTGGCCAAGTCCCCTGTGTAGCCGCAACCCGCGGCATAGCTCCCGGTATACTACGGTCCCGGGTCTTACGGTCCCGGGCGCTGGTCTATTTCGCCGCCACGCTCTTGTCGCTCTTCCTCGCAACTCCTGCCGCGGGCGCGACCAGTTCAACCGGCACCACTGCCGTGGTGTGCAACGTGGCAAACTCCATCGAGACGAGTTTCCCCAGTCAAGTCACCTTTGGAGACCTGGTGCCTGCTAATACCGGCTATCACGAGACTGTGATCCAGGCAACGGTGAGGAGCAATGCCCCATGGAAACTTGTCATCCGGTGCGACCAGCCCGACGGGAAGATGCGAGAATGGAACGGCACAGCCTATGCCGAAAATGGCGGTAAACTATCATTCCCTTTGAACTGGAAACTGGCGGGCCAACCTGCCTCAGCCTACAAAGCCATCACCAGCCAGGATGCAGTAGTGTTGCAGGAAGCGCCGGCGACCGGGGCGGGCGGGCGGACTGTCTCAATTGACCTGGGCCAGAAGGCCTCTTATGACGACCTGCGCCTTGCGGCGGCGGGAAGCTCATACCAGATGATAATCACTTTCACGGCCACACATCTCTACTGAAAACACCTTTGCTGAAAGGAAGGAGGAAGGTCGC
>DUSO01000176.1 GCA_012842565.1 Bacillota bacterium | reverse complement strand
GGCAGCCGGGTCATTCGTGGCACCCGGGGACCACTACCCGCCGGTCACGGCAGAGGATGATCCCTGTTGAGGATCATGATGGTGGCAGGCGATGCATCAGGGGACATCTATGGCGCGGAGCTCGCGCGCAAGCTCAAGGCCATGGTCCCCGGAGTGGAGCTGGCAGGAGCCGGCGGAGCCTTTATGGCCGCGGCGGGTGTGGACATAATCTCCGACCTTGGCCGGCTCTCGGCAGTCGGCATCATTGAATCCGCCGCCAGGTTGCCCGCGGCCGCAAGGGAATTCCGGCGGCTTGCCCAGGTCATGACCTGCCTTAACCCCGACTGCCTTGTGTTGATCGATTTCCCGGGCTTTAACTTCAGGCTCGCAGGCCTTGCCAGGAGGCGGGGGATAAAAACCGTCTACTTCATCTGCCCGACCGTGTGGGCCTGGGGGCGCGGGAGGGCGAAGGTCATCGCAAGGTGCGTGGACCGGGCCCTGTTGATATTCCCTTTCGAAGAGGAGATATACCGCGAGGCAGGGGCGAACGCCGAATTCATCGGACACCCGATCCTGGATGTAATGGGCGCTCCGCTCGGGAGGGCGAAGGCACGCGAGGTGCTCGGCCTGGACCAGGCCGGGCCTGTAGTTGCGTTGCTGCCGGGGAGCCGCATCCAGGAAGTCAGGCTTCTCTGGCCGCTTATGCTGGAGGCAAGCAGGGCTGTCTTGCGGGAGATACCGGGGATAACTTTTATCTGGCCTGTGGCGCCCGGCCTGCCAGCATCCGTGGCGGCCATGAGCGGTCCCATGGTGAGGACCTATTCCGGGCATGCCCGCGAATGCCTTGAGGCCTGTGATGTGGCAGTCGTGGCGTCAGGGACGGCAACTCTCGAGGCCGCCGTCCTGAATACACCTATGGTGATAGTCTATAAGGTGTCCCCGCTCACCTGGATGATGGCTCGTCGCCTCGTCAAGGTTCCCTATGTGGGATTGCCGAATATCCTGGCAGGTAGGGAGATCGTGCCCGAGTTGCTCCAGGGTAAAGCTACCGTTGACAGGCTTTCCCGGTGGATCCTACAATTATTCAGAGATGCCGGTGCAAGGAATCAGGTGAAGGAAGACCTCAGGAAGGCCACGGGGAGGCTCGGGCACAAGGGGGCCATCGAGAGAGCGGCAAGGGTGATAGCGGAGGTCGCATCCCATGGATGAGGCTCGCCCTGGAACGCTGGATGTGATCATCATCACAAACGGCCCCGGCGAGGTTGCGGGCTGGGTTTCGCCGGTATGCCTGAGCCTTGCGAAGACCGGGGAACCCATCCGGGTGAGCGTTTTTCTCGTGCCGTGCCCCTTTGCCACCGGGCGAGAGGCGGACGTCCTGACGAGCCTGCCCGGGGTGAGCAAGGTATACCGGCCAGCAGAGAGCCTCCTGTTTGCCATTTGGGGCAGGCGTCCTGAGGGATTTTCGCCGGGAGAGTACGGCGTGGTGCTCCACCTGGGAGGAGATTTCTGGTATTCCGCGAGAATAGCGCAAAAGCTTGGATTCCCTGCGCTTGCATATTCAGATCGCAGCGCAACCTGGATATCGCGGTTCTCGGCCTTCGCCGTCGAGGACTCAAGGGTGAGAGACAAGCTCATAAGCAAGGGGGTACCGGCCGGGAAGGTCAGGGTCGTGGGCAATCTCATGATTGACGGGATAATGGCGGCAGGGCAGGGTGCCGTTCCCGTGGAGGGCACTATCCCCATACAAGGTCCCGGTCCCGTCGAAGAGGCCAGCCCCAGAGTCCTGCTCGGCCTCAACCCGGATGCCAGGTGCGTCCTCCTGCTGCCCGGGAGCAGGGGGCGTATCGCGACGCATTTCATCCCTTTCCTCTTGGATGCGGCGCAGGTGATGGCAGCAGTCGACAAGGGTATCCAGTTTGTGCTGGCCCTGTCGCCGTTCATCCCGCGGGAGACAGTGGAATCGATCCTGGAGGATATGGCAGCGGAGCGCAACATAAAGCTTGTGGGCCCCGGGGAACGATTCCTGGCGATGAGGGCCTGTGACCTCGCCATCTCTCTGCCGGGCAGCGTCACGGCTGAGCTTGCTTTCCTGGGAGTTCCTATGATAGTCACCGTGCCTTTGAGGCACTGGGAGGTCGTGCCCCTGCCGGGAGCCCTCGGGCTCTTGGGGATGATCCCCGGGATCGGCAGGCTGGCGCGATACTGGGGAATCAGGAGGGCGACCCGCAAGATTAGCTACCTGGCATTGCCAAACAAGCGCGCCAGGAGGTATATCGTGCCCGAGATGGTCGGCCGTGTGGGGGCTCGGGATGTGGCTATCGCCGCGCTGGAGCTCCTGGAGAGCCCGGCCAGGCGAGAGGCGATGTCGCGCGAGCTTCGCCAGGCAATGGGCGAGCCCGGTGCCGCCGGCAAGCTTGTAGAGATGGTGATGAGTGTCGCGGGGAGACAGGGCTCCCCGGGGAATCCCCCGGGGAATCATTGTGTCGCCGGGGGCGGAGGTGGCGGAGGATGACGTTTGGGAGGGCACCCCAGAGAATATATGGGATAATAAAGCCATACTGGCACTACCTCGCGGGCGGCCTGCTCTGCGCCTGTGTGGTGAGCCTGGCAAACCTGAGCCTCTACTGGGTAATGAAAGAAGTCGTGGACAAGGTCCTTGTCCCGGGGTCGAAGTCCGGTGCCCACCTGCTCAACCTCCTGATACCCGGGCTCGTCTTGTTATTTGGCTTGAAGGGCCTTTTCGCGTATTGCCAGGGGTATCTCCTGGCTTTTGTCGGCCAGCGGTCCACGGCTGACCTTCGCACCCGGGTCTACACCCACCTCCAGTTCCTTTCAATCCAGTTTCACGATTCGAAGCGGGTGGGGGAGATGGTCTCCAGGATCACCAACGACGTCTCCCTCTTGCAGAATACGCTTGTAAACGGCGTTGCAGAGCTGGTCATGCAGCTGGTTACCCTGGTCGGCGTGGTTGTGATGATGTTTTACCTGGACTGGCAGCTCTCGCTGGTGACCATGGTGATAATGCCCATCGTGGGGTGGGTTGTCGCTCGAGGCGGAGAGAAGCTGAGGAGCATAACCATGGCGAGCCAGGCCAAGATCGCCGACATAGCTTCTGTGTTGCAGGAAACGCTTACCGGCATCAGGATCGTCAAGGCCTTCAACATGGAACGGAAAGAGATCGAGAGGTTCTCCAGGGAGAGCGAGCGCAGCTTCCAGACCAACATGAAGAGCGCGCAGGTCTCGGCTGCCATTTCACCAATGGTGGAATTCCTCTCGGTACTCGGGATGGCCTTTGTGCTATGGTTCGGCGGACGCCAGGTGTTGAGAGGATCGCTTACCCTGGGAGCCTTCATGGCGTTCCTGGGGTGTGTGGGGAGCGCCTCAACGCCCATCGGCCGGATCTCTGCTACCTATGGCGCAATACAGCAAGGGCTAGGGGCCCTTGACAGGGTCTCGTCCATACTCGATGTGGAGCCTGAGATAATGGATGCGCCTGACGCCATCACCCTCCCCAGGGTCAAGGGGTTTGTGGAATTCCGCGGGGTGTCTTTTGCATATGGGGGAGCGGGCGATGGGGTGCTCCGAGATATCAATCTAAAGGTAAAGCCGGGAGAGGTGGTGGCCATCGTGGGGCCCAGCGGGGCGGGCAAGACTACGCTGGTCAATCTCCTGTTGAGGTTTTATGACCCGACCTCCGGTGCAATCTATATCGATGGTTATAATCTGCGCAAGCTGCGCCTGGACTCTTTCAGGCGCCAGGTTGGCCTCGTGCCTCAGGATACCGTGCTTTTTGGCATGAGCGTAAGGGATAACATAGCTTACGGCAAAGAGGATGCGACTGACGAGGAGATCATCGCCGCCGCCAGGGCGGCCAACGCCCACGATTTCATCATGCAGTTGCCGGAGGGCTACAATACAAGGTTGGGCGAGCGCGGAGTCTCCCTGTCGGGCGGCCAGAAGCAGAGGATAGCCATCGCCAGGGCGATATTGAGGGATCCGCGGCTCCTGATATTCGACGAGGCTACATCCTCCCTGGACGCTGAATCGGAGACCCTGGTACAGGAGGCCCTCAGCCGCCTCCTCCGCGGGAGGACGACATTCATCATCGCCCATCGTCTCTCGACGATCAAGAACGCCCACAGGATCGTGGTGATGGAAAACGGGAGGATTGTGGAGTGTGGCACTCATAAGGAATTGGTGGCGAAGGGCGGGCTCTACTGGCGGCTTTACCTGGCCCAGTCGGGCGAAGAGAATGGCGGTCCTCTTGGGCATAGTGCTGGTCTCGGCATTCATCATACGGCTCTTGCAGACAGGGGATCCCGGTAGGAATGCGGACCGGGAGGAGAGTCCCCCGGTAGCACCGGCAGGCCCGGGCGTCCGAAATCCTGTGGAGGATCGCGGCCCGGGTGTCTCCCTCCAGGGCGGGAGCCTTGTGCTATCCGATCCTTCCGGGAGGGTCGAGTGGGAGATGACGGTTGAGCAGGTGGAGGCATCGACCGTATCCCAGTCGGCCCGGATTTCCGGGGTGCAGGCTGCCAGGTACGTGGATGGGCGCAGGGCCTTTGGGATGGTAGCGGGCCGGGCGACTGTAGAATGGGCGGCCAGGAAGGTGTTTTTCGACGGGGGAATAAGGGTGGAGGGTGCTTCCGGCGCGCGCCTCGACGCCAGGCGCGCAACCTGGGACGGGAGCCGTTCTCTCTTAGAGGTCGAGGGGGATGTAAACTACCGCGACGGGACCACGACACTTACGGGGGACCGCATTGTGGTCGATGAGTCCCTGGGCAGGGCGAAAGTCGTGGGCCGCGGGCGCGCCACTGTGCTGGTCATGAAATGAACTCCATATTATTCGTGAGCAACGGGCATGGAGAGGATGCCATAGGCGCCGCCCTGGCGTCCGAAATGAGACGGGCGCTTGGATGTTATCCGGCGGGTTTCCCCCCTCCATGCGGGAGGGCCGTGACCGCTCCCGGGGTGGCTCTCGGGACCGCTTTCAGGACTGCTCCCGGGACTGCCCTCAGGATATTGGCTTTGCCCCTTGTGGGGGACGGGGAGCCTTACCTCAGGGCAGGTATCCCTGCGGTTCACCGGAATATGCCGCTCCCGAGCGGGGGATTCTCCGTCCATGGCCTGCGCCGCCTGGTGGGTGATGTCAAGGCCGGGCTTATCAGCATCGTCCGGGAACAGGCCCGGGCGCTTGCGCGGGAGGTGCCCGCGGCCCGCCTTACGATAGTCGTAGGCGATGTCTATGGGCTTTTCCTCACATGGGCCTTTGGCGCAAGGCACACGTCATGTCCTATCGTTTTTGTGCCCACGGCAAAATCAGCCTACATTTCGAGGCATTTTGCCGCTGAGAAGTGGTTTATGCGCAAGGTGTGCAGGCTGGTACTGCCCAGAGATGCGCCGACCTTCGAGGAACTCCTGGCGTATGGTATTCGAGCGGGGTTTTGCGGCAACCTCATGATGGACGCGATCCCGCCTGAAACCGGCGAGCTTGAGCTAGCCGGATTCGACAGGGTCATCGGGCTCCTGCCTGGCTCCAGGAGGGAGGCCCGCCATAACCTCCTGGATATGCTTGATGTCGTGGTTGCCATTCATAAAGAGACTCACGGGACGTGGAAGGGCGGCGGGCATGACGGGTATGGCTTCGTGGCCGCGCTGGCCCACGGGTTTGATATTGAGGCGTTTTGCAGGGAAGCTGCGTCAAAGGGCTGGCAGATGGCGGGCTACCGTAACAGCCGGTGGCCGGTTATCCGCTTTGGCGGCGATGGGCCTGCGGCCGGGGGGCCTGCAGTCATCCTGACTACCGGGATATTTGGGGATGTCGTGGCGAGGGCCGACATCTTTATCGGACTTGCGGGAACTGCGAACGAGCAGGCGTGTGGGATGGGAAGGCCGGTGGTCACCTTCCCCGGACGCGGACCCCAGTTTAGCAGGAGTTTTGCGGTGCGGCAGCGAAGATTGTTAGGAGATGCCGTATTTCTTTGCGAGCGTTCGCCCGGCAAGGTCGCGGGCGCCGTGTTATCCATATTGAATGATCCAGGGCGGTATCGCATGATGGCCGAGGCGGGGAGGTCAAGGATGTGGGGCCCCGGGGCGACGGGCCGGGCCTGCGAGCTTATCATGAAAATCTTATCATGAAAAATAGCGAGATGATGGGGGAATATGGCTTGATCATGCCTGTGTGGAAACGGGCAGAGAGGCTGCCGACACGACTACCGTCAGTGACCGGGCGGCGGGCAGCCGGATTTCGCGTCGGTCTTTGCCCGGCCATGGCCTTCTTAGTGTTCTTGATCATCCAGTCATTGGGGACGGGGGTATTCGGGGTGGGGGACCACCCGGCCCGCGCCTACGCTTCTCCGCCTCCCGGAGGCGCTCAGGAAGGCCTTATCCAGGTCGAGGCCGAGGGCAGCATAGAATACAACAGCCAGCAAAAGCTGATGCTGGCCGAAAGAAATGTGACCGTTACATACGGCACAAAGACCGTGCGAGGCGACCGGGCAAGGTTTGAGGAAGGGCCGCAGAAACTCGTGGTGACGGGCGACGTCAGGATGCAGGATACCGGCGACAGGAAATGGACCATGTCCTGTGGGGAGGCCGTCTATCTGGTAAAGGAGGATAGCCTGGTAGCTACGGGCAAGGTCTCGGCGGCCATGGACGAGGCGAGCCTCTCCGGGGATAGGCTGGAGGTCGACCTCAAGAGCGGGATGGCAAGGCTTTACGGCAATGGCCGGATGGTCTACCAGGATATCACTGCAACGGGCGATATGGTGATTTTCAACCGGGAGCAAGAGCGGGCTGAGGTAGTGGGCAATGCAAGGGTCGTGAGCGGGGAGCGAATCTTTACGGGCGGTAAGATCACGGTCTTTCTAAAGGAAAAGCGGGTTGTGGGCAGTGACAGGACACGCCTTGTGATCCCGCTTACGCAGGGGAAATCATGACAGAAGGAAGTAACATTCCAAAGGTGGCCGGGAGGCCGGGCATCGCCGACGGCATAGAGGCGACCAACCTGGTAAAGAGGTACAGGCGCCGGACGGTGGTGAAAGGTGTAAGTCTCACCGTGAGGCGCGGAGAGGTGGTAGGCCTTTTGGGGCCCAACGGGGCCGGGAAGACAACCACCTTTTATATGATAGTGGGGCTGGAGGCGGCCGACTCCGGCCGCATATTCATTGATGGAGAGGATGTCACTCACCTCCCGGTTCACTTGAGGGCGCGCCGCGGGCTTGGCTACCTGGCCCAGGAGGCCTCGATCTTCAGGAAGCTCACGGTGCTGGAGAATATCGAGGCCATACTGGAGCTGAGAGGCATGCGCCGGCCCGCCACCAGGGAGAAGGCCATGGAGCTCCTCGAGAGGTTCGATATAGCTCACCTGGCAGGCCAGATGGGGTATACCCTTTCCGGCGGCGAGAGAAGGCGGGTCGAGATCGCTCGTTGTCTTGCAGTATCTCCGTCATTCATCCTGCTGGACGAGCCTTTCACAGGGGTGGACCCCATAGCTGTTCAGGATATTCAGGGCATCATAACCATGCTGCGCCAAGACGGCCTTGGCATTCTGATCACCGATCATTCAGTCCGGGAGACGCTGGCGATTGTAGACCGGGCCTATATTATGCACCAGGGCGAGATACTGGTCTCGGGCAGGAGCCAGGAAGTGGCCGAGAGTCCTGTCGCCAGGAAGTTCTACCTTGGCGAGCGCTTTAGAATGTGATTTAAGGATGGCGGGGTTGCCTGGATTGACTACGCTGGATAGGTATATTTCACGGGAATTACGATCTCTCTTCGCGTTTAGCCTAGCGGCCTTTACCAGCATCTTTGTGGCCGGTGACCTGCTCTTTCAGGTAGCCAGGCTTTTTGCCGACGGCATCATAACTCCGTGGACCGCCGTGAAGATATTCATACTGGGGCTGCCCCGGATAGTAGTGATCACGTTTCCGATGTCCGTCCTCCTCGCCACCCTGCTCTGTTTCGGGCGGCTATCCGACGGCGGCGAGATCGTGGCCATGGTGTCCGGCGGGATCAGCAGGCAGAGGCTGGTAATCCCGGCTGTGGTGTTCGGCGCGGCTATAGCCCTTCTTTCGAGTTTTCTCAACGATGTCGTGGCGCCCCGGGCCAACTTTGCGGCCGAGGAGATCCTGTGGCGGTTGAGAGGCCAGAGTCAGGTGACTGTGCAGCATAATGTCGTCATAAGGGAATTCGAGGAGGGGAGGCTTTCCCGCCTGGTGGTCGCAGACAAGCTCGATGGTGCGACAGGTGAGTTGTCCAATGTCACGCTCCAGGAATTCCAGGACGGGCATCTGGTGAGGATCACGACCGCTCCCCGGGCCAAGTGGCGAGGTAGCCGATGGCAGTTTATGGATGGGGTCATATACAACATACTCGACGGCCAACGTGTGGCCTCCATAAGGTTTGCCGTCCACGAGAGCAGGGTAACGCAGCCTCCCGACGAGATACTCAGGAGGCAGAGGAGCCCGGATGAGATGGGGATCCGGGACCTTCTCACGTACATTCACACCTTGTGCGAGCAAGGGGCAGATGTGAAGATACTCTGGGTGAAGCTGTACCTGAAATTGGCTATTCCCTTTGCAAGTATTGTCTTCGCGCTGGTCGCAGCCCCTCTTGGAATCCGATTGAGGCGGTCGTCCACCTCTGTCGGCTTCGGCGCGAGCATAGTAATCATCTTCATTTATTATGTTATAATGAGTCTGGGTACAGCCTTCGCCGAGCAGGGCGCCATCCCCGCGTTTTGGGGGGCATGGGCTCAGAATTTCCTTTTCGGCGGCCTTGGCATTTTCCTTGCTTTTAGGCAGGGATAGCCGGCCGGGGGGTGAATGTCTTTGTATGGTCTCACGCTTGTCCTGGCCCTCATCGTGACAGGCGGCCTCATAGCATATGTAGGTGACCGCATCGGGCGCAAGGTGGGCCGGAGGCGGCTTACTATCTTCGGCTTGAGGCCGAAGTATACCTCCATAATCATAACCATCATCACCGGCATCATGGTCTCGACCACTACCCTCGCCGTTTTGAGTTTTGTCTCTAATGATGTTCGCACCGCCCTCTTTCACATGCATGAAATCCAGGCTACCCTGGCTATGACCCAGAACGACCTGAGGGATGCCGAGGCCAGGCTACAAGCCCAGCAGAAGGAATTGAAGGCCAGGGAGGAACGGGCTCGCGAACTCTCCCTGAAGGTCGATTCTCTTACCGCGGAGATCGGCAAGCTTTCCAATGCCATGGATGCGAAGGCAAGGGAGTATGCCGCGCTGACCACCAGGAATGAGGAGCTGAGCAAGGAGCTCGAAAGAGTAGCGGATCAGAGAAAGCAGGCAATAAAGCAGCTGGGCGAGGTAACGGCGCAGCTCGACGACCTGAAAAAGCAATATGCCGAGGCCAAGGCCAGGTCCGAGGCCGCGCAGAGGGACTATGAGCAGGCGAGGCAGTCTCTGGTGCTCGCCCAAAAGGATATTGCTTCCCTTGAAAAGCGTGCGGGTGTCCTGGAGAAGGAGATCAAGGGGCTCGAGGCAGAGCGGAAGGCCCTCCAGGAGGAAAAAATGGGGCTCAATATGCAGATAAAGGACCTTACAAATGCTGTCAACATGCTTTATTCCCACCTCCAGGGCATGTCGCAGTATGTGCAGGGGATGTCCTTGCGGGACCTGACCTTCAGGAGGGATGAGATCATCCTGGCTACCGTTATGGAGGGAGGGCACCCCATCGACCAGATAAAGAAATCCCTCGAAGGGTTTTTAGTCCAGGCAAATCAAGTAGCCTTAAAGCGCGGGGCGAGGATCGAGGGCAGGGACAAGGATGCAATAATATGGCTTGCCGATAATCTCAACGATACCTACCGCCAGGTACACGAGGCACCTGGGAAGGTTGTCGTGAGGATGGTCTCGGCGATAAATGCCATGCAAGGACAGCCTGTGTACGCCTACCTTGAGGTCTTCCCGCGCAAGCTCATCTACCGTGCGGGGGATGTGATCGCGTCCAGCACAATAGACGGGAGCAAGGGGTCCGAGCACGTCCAGGACCAGCTCATGGCCCTCCTGGTGGATGTAAACGCCGCCGCCATCAAAAAGGGCATGATCTCTGATGCAGAAGGCACAGTTGGGCGCCTGGTTGGGTACGCCGAGCTACGGGATACCAAGGCTGAAATCGTAGAAAAGGGAAAGCCTGTATTGGTTTCTGCGTGTGCATATAAAGACACATGGAATACCGAGGGACCGCTGGAGGTCGTGTTCAAGGTCGGGAAGTCCTGATTGCCGGGACCGCTTATCCCGGAAGCGGGCTTAGCCCATTTCCAGCCTTCGGTGTTGCTACTCCGGACGGCATGGCACTCCGGAGGCCATGGGTGACCAATACCTGTAAACCTCAGGGTCCCGGAGAATTATACTTAATGATGGTGTTGTTTTCGCTGACATGTTAGCGAGTGGTCCCCCCTGCCGACCCGGGTCGGCACCATCGAAGGATGCGGGTCATTTTCAAAGTAGTGGGGAGTCTCGCCCCGCGATTTCCATATTTTACACGCCTTTCATTAGGCAAACACCGGGTAAAAACTTTGGGTTATGTGGAGGAATTATAATTGCTTTGGAGAATAAGGCATAGAGAGGCTGCTCTTGGCAGTTAATAATCATGTCCACGGGCCACGGGCGAAAGGAGGTGCAACCCTTAGTTACCCGGCAGGTCTGTGGGATGTATGGGCCCTCGCGGGAGGCCCGGAGGGGTGGGGATGAGGCAACTTGGATACTCGTCTGCAAGGCCCCTGGCATCCTTTCCGGGGAGCCCATAACAAGAGATCAAATAACCCAAATAACCAGAGGGGGAATACGAGATGAGAAAGTGGCTAGCCATCGCATTGGTTTGCGCTATGGTCGCCGCGTTTGGGCTGCCGGCACTTGCCAGCCCGTTTGCGGACGTGCCAGCCAATCACTGGGCGTACAATGCTGTTTCTCAGCTTGCTGCGTATGGCCTCGTAGAGGGATTCCCGGACGGCACCTTCAAGGGCAACGAGCCCATGACTCGCTACCAGATGGCCATGGTAGTGGCAAGGCTCCTGGTCTCGCTGGATGCGCAGATAAAGTCCGAGATCGAGGCGGCCAAAGGGAGCCTGAAGGCCGCGGCTCCTGCTGCGGAGAAGCCAGCCGAGCAGCCGGCGCCAGAGGAGAAACCCGCGCTGGAGAGGGTGGTCGAGAAGACCATCGTCGAGAAGCTCGATACTGAGCAGCTCGAGGCCCTTGCCAGTAAGGTGGCGCAGGTCTCCGATGAGGTCTCCGGCCTGGAGAGCAAGGTCACCGGGCTTGAAGGCAGAGTCACCGGGGTCGAGGGCGCCGTTGGCGACCTGAAGGCCCAGGTTGGGGGCCTTGACGAGAGAGTCGGCTCCGTTGAGGCAAAGGCCGATAGCGCAGGTGCCGAAGCCGCCACGGCACGCCAGGAGGTAAGCGCCCTCGATGAGGAGCTAAAGACTGAGCTTGCCAAGAAGGGCCTTGACCTCGATCTCAGCCTGCAAAATGCCATCGAGGCAAAGGCGGCCGAGCTCATCGCCATGATCGACGGGCTGAAAGAGGAGTTTAGCCGCGAGCTGGATATCCTGGGCATCCGTGTCTCTGCCCTCGAGGAACAGCTCACCTTTGTCAACGCCAAGATCGACGACATCCGGGCTGGTATGGAGGCCATGGACAAGAGGATCGGCGACGTCGAGGCAAAGACGGCTGCGATTGACGAGAAGGCCACGGCCATAGGCGAGAAGCTTGAGGGCCATATCGCCAGCACGGCCGCGAGCATCTCCAGCCTCGACCAGAAGATCGCCGGCGTGGATACCAAGACCACGGCGGTCGGCCAGAAGCTGGATGCCTACATAGCCGGCCATGAGAAGGTATCGTTGTCCGGTTCCAGCGAGCTCGTGTTCGAGGATGCAGACATCGTCGGCACTCCCGATAAAGCATGGATAGATCCGAACGATATCTTCGATGATGAGCCATATTCCGATGGCACATATCAGGATAAATACGAAGGCGTATATAGCAAGTTCTATCACGACCTCAACCTGAAGCTCAAGGCCGATGTGGCTCAGGGCGTCGTGGTGGAGGCGGGGCTTGAGGCCAGGAACAAGTTCGGGAATGGCTGGGAGAACCCATTTGAGATCGAGAGCCTATCTCTGGATGTCAGGACGCCCGGCGCGCTCAAGCACGTGTTTGCCGGCAGCGTTGCCCTGCCAGAGGGGACGTTCCAGCCGTATACACTCACCCTTGACAGGCTGCTGGATGATGACGATGAACCCATCTACGAGGGTGCATATGCCGAGGTCGGCTTCGGACCTGTGAGCACCACGGCGATGGTGCTGAGGCTCAATGAGCCCAAGGCGGCTACTACTGATCCTGAGGCGCCCGCCCAGTATGCCCGCTACGCAACCGGCGTCGACACCAAGGTGGCTGTGACTGACAGCCTCAAGGTCGGGGCCAGCTGGGTGAGGGTTGCTGACGATGTGGGTTCGCTGCGTGATGTGAATATGACCGGTATCACGGCCGACAGCCAGAGCGTCTACGGCGTGACCGGCGACCTCAAGATCGCAGACGGCTGGACGCTGTCTGGCGAATTCGCCAAGCTGCAGGGCGCGACGTGGAAGAAGAACACCGATACTGATAACGACGGGGAATACGACGCATACGACTTCGACGCCAAGGCTTCCGACTCCGCCAGCGCTGCCAGGCTTGATGCCAGCGGCAAGGTCGGCTCGCTCGGCCTGAAGGCCAGCTACACGAGGGTTACAGAGGACTTCCTGCCGGTGCTGGTCAACACCGACGACGACGAGGCCCCCGGCTACGTGGAGCCAGATGTCAAGAAGTACAGCCTGGACGCTGAGTTCCCCGTCGAGAACATAATGGGCGGCAAGCTCACCCTGTCCGGCGGCTACAGTGTAAGCGGAGACCAGGACTGGAAAGACGAGAAGGTCGCTACCGGCAAGGCAGGCGCCAAGCTGGAGACCAAGCTCCTTGGCTTCGGCGTGACCGCGGGAGTGAATGCAGAGGCCAAGAATTACTCGATCTACCAGTTCGACTCCACGGGTGGCGATAATCCAGACATCACATTCGACGGTGCCAAGTCGCTCAATCTGGGTGCCTCCGTTGAGGCCAAGTGGGGTCCCGCCACTGCGAGCTACGAGTACTCGAAGGTCGGGTATGACTTCTCCAATGCGTCCCACCCGTCTGTCGCCCTGGGTAGCAAGCCCAAGGTTGGCGACTGGTATAATAAGTCCAAGCTCGGGCTGGGCGTGGAGTTCAAGCCTGTCGAGGGCGTTTCCTTGACCGGCGGGTACGAGCTCGCGAAGACCGATGACCTCCTTGGCGTCAAGTGGGACGACGAGGAGTTCGAGGTCAAGGACGTCAAGGAGGCCACCGTCAAGGCCGGCGTCGACACGACCCTCAAGGTGAGCGATGCCGTCACGCTCGGCGCTGGGTACACCTACGAGCGGAGCGCGGACCTCCTGGTAAGCCCCGAGGAGATGCTCACCTACAAGAGCATCGCGAAGGCCAGCCTCTCTACCAAGCTGAGCGATAAGTCCACCATCGAGGGCAAGGTGGAGTATGCGAAGCTGGACAAGGAAAATCACCAGGTTCTGGATGCAGACGGAAACGTCATCGTTGTTCTCCCGGTGACCAATACCCGGGCCGAGGTCAACTACACCTACGACATCACGACCAACACGGCCCTGAAGCTCGGGTACATTTACCTCAAGTCCGATACCTCTGCGGCTGACAATACGGGTGACTACACCGCCAAGGTGCTGTCCGCATCGCTCAAGGTGACCTTCTAGTGAGGTCTTGACCTGGTGAAGGAAAGCCCCGGGGCACAGGTTCTCCAGCCTGACCCCGGGGCTTTTTCAGCATATTGCGGGGATAATATCCTGGTGGACGTGGCTTTTTCAGGCCTATATGCGTTGCCGAGCAGGCATCCGGACGAAGGGGCGTGCTGGCTTTGCCAGAGACGGACCTGGTATGTGCAATTGACCCGGGGAGAGACAAGTGCGGCGTGGCCGTGGTCGGGCGCGACGGGAGTGTGCGGTACCGGGAGGTCATAGATGCAGGCCGGCTCTCTGCCGTAGTAGGGGAGCTAGCGGGCCGTTTTGGTCTGAGGACCGTAGTGGTCGGCGATCGCACGGGGGCCCGGGATGTGATTGACTCTTTACGGGCGGCACTGGGACATCCCCGGCCGGGTGCAGGTCCCCGGCCTGAGGCTTGCTGCCCGAAGCGCGGCGCCCCACCCGGCGCCCCAGGCAACTCGCCCGCGATGCCCGGCATCTCCCCCAGCCTGATCGAGGTCTTCCTGGTGGACGAGCACCTGACCAGTGTAGAAGCGAGGAGGCGCTACCTCGCCGATCATCCTGGCCGCGGGCTGTCTAGGCTCCTGCCCGCAGGGCTCAGAACGCCGGATAGGCCCTACGATGATTATGTGGCGGTGATCCTGGCGGAGAGGTTTTTCGCCGGCCGCTGGAAACAAAAACTGTCCATCGTGGGGCGGTCATAAGCAGGGATCGTCGAGGTAGAAGGAGAATATACTCTTAAGTAAGATCCGGGAGCAAAGTTGGCGCCAGGTTTTCGCCGGGCAGGGCGAATTATCTTACTGGCCGGCTGATTTCACTTTCCGGCATCACCAGGCGAGGCGGTAGGTTGTGGGTGGAATGCTTGGACGAGATATAATCTGGGGGCACTCACCGGGCGCGCGGGCGCGATGGACGAGGGCGCCATGGGCTTTTATTCTCACGCTCGTGGCCGTCCTGGCGGCTCTGACGGTCGGGTTTTCCGTGTGGTCCCCGGGCGCCATGGCGGCTACATCGTCTTCCTCCGGCGAACCCACTTCTGCCAAGCCCCCTTCCGCCCAGCCTGTCGAAGATGGGGTAAGCCAGGGGCCTTTTGCCAGGGTGCCCGCTTCGAGCTGGGTATACGGGGCTATCGCACAGTTTGCCAAGCTCGGCCTGGTAGAGGGCTACAACGAGCGTTCATTCTCCGGTGGCCGGATCTATACCCGCTACGAATTTGCCTGCATTGTATCCAGGCTCGGTGAGGCCATCGAGACAAGGCACCCGGCGCCTGCCCTAAACGCCAAGCAGCGGGAATTGCTCAAGCGATTAAAGACCGAGTTCATGCCTGAAATTGCCATGGTAACCTCCCAGGAGATATCCCTCGGAGAGCCGGCTCATACGGGAAACGCGGCACCGGACCGGAAGGTCGAGGCAAAAGGAATTCCAGTCCTCGACCTGAGCGAGCACCTGACATTCCCGTCGCGATTTGCCCTAGACCTCAGCGCGGGGGTTACCCTGTCGGATGTCCTTGCCGGCAAGAACCCTAAAGAAGGTGCAGCAGGGGACCTCCTGCCGTCCCAGGCGGGCGGCGGTAGCGGTTCCCGTAATGTCGATGGATCACGGGCGGTGACCCTGTTATCCCAGGACCGGCTAAAGGCAGAGCTCAAGATACCAGTTCCCACTACCCCGGCCGATGAGGCCGGGGCAGCCAAGGGACCGGCCGGCGGCACCCCCGAGGCCCGGGACGGGGCTAAATCAAGCGTGAATGACGAGGGGCAGTATGACCTTATAGCGGCGGTGGGACTGGAATATGCACTTTCCAAGCTCGCCAGCGTGACCGCTGGTTACGAGCTATCCCAGGTGCCGCATTCCGGGGAAGGGGAGACCAGGACCCGTGGCACTGCCACGGTAGGCATTGATTACAGCTTGCTGCTGGGAGACAGTGCGTTCCTCCGCGCCGGGTACAGCTATTCCCGGTCCCGCGAGCAGACAGTCCCCGGGGTCACCCTGGGCAAGGGAGCCGGCATAAGCCTGGAGCTTGACCTGCCCTTCTTATGGCAGGGACTTCCTCAGGAGGGTATCCAGGCTTCCGGCGACAGCACCAGCGCCACGACCAGCCTGGGCATAGGATATTCTCTCGGTCGTGATACCCTCCTTAGCCTTGGCTATAAGCTCATTGACTTCACCGAGGCCGGGGGCGGCGACGCTACACACAAGCGCACCAACATGGCCACAGCCGAGCTTACAATCAGATTTTGATGGTTTCTACCGGGAGGTTTTGCCATGAGGGGAATACCTGTTGTCTGCAGCATCCTTGTTGTCGCATTGTGTCTATTGCCGGTGGCGGCATCCGGCCAGGAGGGGTCAACCCTTCTTTCAAACCTTTCCCGAGCTGAGATGCTTCTCTACGGCCGTGAATCCACCGGGTCCATCATGGCCCGGCTGAGTCAGATGGAACAGGATCTTTTTGGGAAAGAGCAGCAGGGCTCGATTATTGACCGGGCGGCCAAGTTGAACGCCTTCGTGGGCGAAAGCCTGAGAGAGGGCCCGTCTCTCGCATTCAAGCTCGCATCCCTCGAGTGGACCCTCATGCGTTCTGTCAGCCAGGAGCCCCTCGTGCTCAAGGTGGACAGGCTGGAGAGGCTCGTGAGCGGGGTCACCTCCCAGGGATCGATTGTATCCAGGGTGGAGGGCTTGATCCGCCTGTGCATGCCTCAGGGCAAGGTCACCTCCAGCGTTGTCAAGGTACCGGCGGGGACTGCCGTCAAGATTAAGCTCTTAAATGGATTCACTTCGGCAAATGCCAAGAAGGGTGACCGCATAGAATACGAGGTTTCGCGTGACGTCATAGTCGGGACAGAGGTGGCCATACCCCGCGGGGCAAGGGGCGTTGCCGTCGTCAAAAACGTCCAGCCCGCCGGGCGCCTCGGAAGGGACGGCAGGGTGGAGCTCGAGATAGGGGACGTGAGGGCTTTCGATGGCACCATGGTGAAGGTCGGTTTGAGTGAAGACGTGAAGAGGATGAATGAATCTTTGCAGCTTGCGGTGGGTGCTAGCGTGGCCGGCTTTGTGATCTTTGGCCCCATAGGAGCGCTGGGTGGATTCCTGGTTGAAGGCAAGGATGCGATCGTGGCCGCCGGCACGGAGATGTTTGTGGCCGTGCAAAAGGACACCGAGGTGCTCGGGCTCACCTTCCCCGGTGGCGCGGAGGTTCCTTCTTTTGATATCCCGGTGGTTGAGATCAAGCCGCCGGCGCCGCATAACCAGTAGACCTGGGGAAACGCAGAACCAGCAGGCCTCAGGAAATCAGTAGACCCGGGGGTGGTGTCCCGATCTCCCGTCATGTCAGGGCTTTGTCTGTCCTTTTTGCAGTTTCTGTGCCGGTAATCCTTATATCTCAAGGCTTGTCTTCTGGTGTTGCGCTTGCAGCAGAGGCTCCTGTAGTCATTGACGCTGACACCTTCGAATACTCCGCGGACGGGATGACAGTATCTGCCACGGGAAACGTGAAGGTCACGAGTAGCGACATAGAGATCACCTCCGACCGGCTCGAGGCTGACCTCGAGCGGGAGGTCCTGGTAGCTTCAGGGAACGTCATCTTCAGGCGGGGGGATGACTCAGGCCGCTGCAATGCCCTTACTTACTACCTCCGAGCCGGAAGGATCGAGATCGAGAGTGCGGCCCTCATAGTTGATGGGGTGCGTGCCGGCGGCAGGTCCATAGTGGCCGAGAGAGATAGGATCAGGTTCAATGATGGCACAGCGACCAGGTGCGACCTTGCCGTCCCGTGTTACAGTGTCAGAGCGCGGCGCCTTGTAATATACCCCGGGAAGAAACTCGAGGTACGCTGGGTGGTCCTCTGGCTAGGCAAGCTCCCCATCGGTCCCGTTCCCAAGCTCGTACTGCCGCTCAAGCCCGTAGACAGGGGAGACGGCGTATTGCCGCAGGTAGCCTGGGATGAATCCATGCCCCATGTCAGGTTATCCTACGACCGCCAGAAAGGCTTTGTGGTTGGTGCCACCTACCGTTACCCCATCGACGACTATAACAAGATCCTGGTGGATGCATCCTATGCGACCAGGGCCGGCTGGGCCTCTGAGCTCGGCTATAGCTTTGGCCCGCGGCAGGAAGGGACAAGGCCCGGTATGACATGGCAGGCTGACGGGCATGTACTGGTGGGAGCAAAGGAGGCCACCCAGGTTAAGGCTGGCGCTACCATGACCATGTCTCCCGGACGGAGACTTGGCGCCAGCTTGGACTGGGAAGAGGGCCTGCCGACGGCCATGTCGCTCTGGGCGCAGTCTCAAGCCCCCGGTTATAGGCTGGATGTTGCCATAGAGCGCAAGAGGGGTGATACGGGATATATCGACTCGATCCCTTCAGTCTGCGTTGAATCAGACTCATTTCATATCTTGGGCGGCGGCGTGGTGGTAACTGCATCAGGCGATATAGGCAGGTTCAGGGAATCCTCGACCGGTGTTTCGGCAAGCCGCATCGGCGTGATACTGCAGGCCTCCCCGGCAAAGCCGCTTCAGATTGCCCCTTTCCTCAAGCTTGGCGGTTCTGTCAAGCTCGGAGGGCGTATTTACGGCGGTAGCGGCCTTGATGAGGAGCGCGACGCGCTGGGATTTGTTGACGGCGCCGTTGACCTGGAGATAGACCCCGGCCGGGCTGTGGATGCCAGGCTGGGCTATCACCTGGTGAGAAACCACGGCGGGAGCCCGTTCTCGTTCGATAGTGTCTCAGAGACGGACGAGCTCTGGGGGCAGGTTGTGGTCTCTCCCGGCCATGACTGGACGGTTGAATGGGCGGGCCGGTATAGCCTGAGGGAGTCGTCCCTGGTGGACAGCAACTGGACGGTGACCCGGCATTTCCATTGCTACGACGTCATAGCCACCTGGAAGGAGAAAGAAGACGAATTCAACCTTGGAATCCGGTTTACCAGGTAGTCGCCCTTGCTGTCATGTGCCGTTGGCATTCGAGAATGAAAACGCACGGCGCATCTTAGGGTAAGGTGCTTCGTCATCGTGGCGAGCTGGTGAGAGGAGTCTGTGAAAGGAAGTGCGATTTTCAGTTGCGGGTCTTGGTTACAGGAGGAGCGGGGTATATAGGAAGCCATGTGGTCAAGGCATTGATCGAGGCGGGACATGACACTGTTACATATGACAACCTGTCAAAGGGCCACAGGGAGGCCGTATGGGGAGGAGAGTTCGTCAAGGGCGACATCTCAGATGAAGACCTCCTCTACCGGGTCTTGACGGAGAAGGGGATCGACCTGGTCATTCACCTTGCCGCAGACACCGCCGTTGGAGAGTCCATGCAGGACCCGTCCAAGTACTACTGGAATAATGTAGTGGCCGGGCTAAAGCTGCTTGATACCATGCACAGGGCCGGCGTCAGGCTCATCGTCTTCTCGTCCAGCGCGGCCGTTTACGGTGAGCCGGAGACTACCCCGATAACTGAGGACAGTCTTTGTCTCCCCACCAATGTGTATGGAGAGACGAAACTCATATTCGAGCGGATGCTCGCGAGCTATGAGCGCGCCTATGGTTTTAGATATATCTCCCTCAGGTATTTTAACGCGGCGGGCGCTGACCCATCGGGGCGGATCGGCGAGGACCACGATCCTGAGACGCAGCTCATCCCCATTGTCTTGCAGGCGGCCCTGGGCATAAGGCAGTACGTGGAAATATACGGGACTGACTACCCGACGGAGGATGGCACGTGCATACGAGATTTCATTCACGTTTGCGATCTCGCAACGGCCCATGTCCTTGCCGCAAATGCCCTGGGCCGGGGGAAAGAGTCCCGCATATACAACCTGGGCAGCGAGCGAGGGCATTCCGTGAGAGAGGTGATAAGAGTGGCTGAGAAGATCGTAGGCCACGCCATCCCGGTCAAGGAAGGGCCGAGGCGGCCCGGCGACCCTG
>DUSO01000175.1 GCA_012842565.1 Bacillota bacterium | reverse complement strand
GTACCCCTTTCATGATGTCGGTCAGGATATAGGCGGTCCGGGGATCGAGGACCCGCCTCTTTTCAATCCTGAACGAATCGATTACCCTCCCGCGCCGGTCAAGCACGGAATTCACAAAGAGGGGGCGGACGCGGTAGCCCCCGTTTGCCAGGGGACAGAAAGCCGCAGCCATTTCCAGCGGCGTGACAACAGATGTCCCCAGGACGAGCGAGAGGTTGGCGCCCAGAGGGCTCTCGATGCCCATTCTCTTTGCATAGGATATCCCCTTTTGAGGACCGAGTTCATAATTTACTTTGACTGCTATCACGTTGCACGATACAACGATGGCATCGCGGACCGAGAGGACTCTCCAGTGATAGGGTTCCTTGCCGAAATCCTTGGGGCTGTAAACCCCCGAATCCACGGGCAGGTAGATCGGCTCGCATGTGAGGGGAGTTGCGGCAGTATAGCCGGAGTCGAGGGCGGCCGCATATACAAACGGCTTAAAGGCCGAGCCCGGCTGGCGCTTCGCATCGGTGGCCCTGTTAAACTGCGTCTCGCGAAAGCTCCTGCCGCCAATGAGGGCGCGGATCTCCCCGGTCTTGGGATCTATGGCTACTAGCGCGCCCTGAGGTTGTCTCGTCGGCGATTGCGAAGACGGCGAGCTGCCCGCAGCTAGGGCTTTGCCTGTCACATCCGTGGCCTTGCTCGGCAAACCTCCGGCCTGGCCCGTTGCGTCACCGTCCCGGCTTGTTGTGCCATTGGCCTCGCCCATGGCAACTCTGGAAGGAAGGGCATCCAGCACCTCATGAAAGGCTTCCTCTGCTGCCAGCTGCATGTCGAGGTCAAGGGTGGTGTGTACATTCAGCCCGCCACTATATAGGAGATTTCCCCCGTCAGAATATCGTTTGAGGATCTCCCGCATCACGGAGTCGACAAAATACGGGGCCTGCCGGTACTCACGCTGCTCGAGGCCCGCCAGGCGAACGGGCTCGCGGGAGGCCTTTTGCGCTTCCTCCCGGGTGATATATCCGAGGTCTGCCATCTTGCTCAGCACCAGGTCCCTCCTGGCCAGGGCCGCCTTCATGTCCCGGTAGGGGGAATAGTAGTATGGTCCGCGGGTGAGCCCGGCCAGCATGGCAGATTCCGCCAGGGTGAGGTCCCTTGCACTCTTGCCGAAATAGGTCCGGGCGCCCATTTCCACGCCGTAAGCCCCGTGTCCCAGGTATACTACGTTCAGGTAGCGCTCGAGGATCTCGCTCTTAGTAAATTTTACCTCGAGATAAAACGCTAGCATCACTTCTCTTATCTTCCGGCCGATGGTTCTCTCGGGAGGAAGAAACATGTTCTTTGCCAATTGCTGGGTTATCGTGCTGCCTCCCTCAACTATCCTCCCGGCCCTGATGTTACGGGTGATAGCCCGCAAGATGCCCACCGGGTCCACCCCGAAGTGGCGGTAAAACCGTTCGTCCTCCACTGCCACCACCGCCTTGGGCAGGTAGGGTGACATCTCGCTGAGTGGCACCTCTATCCTCGCCGCTGCCGTTGTGGTGGTGATGATCCGGCCATTTCTGTCAAAGAATGTGCTCCCCAGGACCTGGCCAGGCAGGGGGGTTATTCTGATAAAGAGGACGGCCAGGGCAATGAGGACGAGAATGATACTGGCGTACCGGCGCCGGTAGGAGGTTCTGCCTGGCACCCGTTTTCACCCTTACTCTGAAAATGCGCCGCGCGTTTTCACACCTCGACGGCGCCAGCCCCGTCGGCACAGGGCTGCCGGTTTAGTATTCCCATAGATTTTCGAGACGATCGGACAAGCGTGAAGGATATGGGGCGTTTGCATAGAATGAAAGCTCAGAGAGAAACTGTTCTCGGCGATGGCATTGCTGTCCAGCGCCGCGATATGAGAACCTTGACTTAGAGAGGTGCAGGCAGAAGTGGTAGATATTGAGACTGTTGCTGGGCTTTCGATGAAGACGGATTCCAAGATCGTGCTCTTGGTCGTGGACGGCCTTGGAGGCCTGCCGAGCGAGGATACCGGCCTCACAGAGCTCGAGACGGCCAGTAAGCCCAATATCGACAAGCTGGTCGGCGAGTGCGAGTGCGGGCTCATTGACCCCGTGGCCCTGGGGGTTACCCCGGGCAGCGGCCCGTCACATCTCGCGCTTTTTGGATATGATCCGACAAAGTATGAGATCGGTCGTGGCGTCCTGGAGGCCCTTGGGGTAGGGTTTGACCTCGGTCCCAAGGATGTAGCGGCGCGCGGGAATTTCTGCACAGTGAACGAAGAGGGCATCGTAGTCGACAGGCGGGCGGGTCGTATACCCACCGAAAAGACGCGAGAGTTGTGCGGACTCCTCAAGGATATAAAGGTAGAGGGGGCCGAGGTGATGATCGTCCCGGGCAAGATACACCGCTTTGTGGTGGTATTCCGCGGGGACGACCTCTCCGGGGACCTTGCGGATTCCGATCCCCAAAAGGAAGGCAAGCCGCCGAAGCAAGTAAAGGCCCTTTCTCCGGCCGCCGAGAGGACCGCGCGGATTGTCAACGAGTTTATTGACAAGGCGCGCAACATCCTAAAAGACCAACATCCCGCTAACATGCTGCTCCTACGCGGATTTGCCAAGCACCCGGATATCCCGACCATGGGGGAGAGGTTTAAGCTCAGGCCCGCGGCTATCGCCACTTACCCGATGTACCGGGGCGTCGCGAAGCTGGTGGGGATGGACGTTCTTGATACCGGCACGACCTTTGGTGATGAGATCGAGACGCTGAAGCGCCACTGGAACGACTATGACTTTTTCTATGTTCACGTCAAGGAAACAGACAGTGCAGGAGAGGACGGCAACTTCGGGCGCCGGGTCGAAGTGCTGGAGGCGCTCGACCGCGACTTCCCGAAACTCCTGGCCCTGAAGCCGGATGTCCTGGTGCTCACCGGGGATCACTCCACCCCGGCCCGGCTCAAGGCGCACAGCTGGCACCCGGTTCCGGTCATGCTGTGGTCTAGATGGTCCAGGCGTGACGGCCTCAAGACCTTTAGCGAACGCGAATGCAGGTTTGGCAGCCTGGGAAGGTTCCCGACCCTGGGGATCATGCCCCTCATGCTGGCCAACGCCCTTAAGCTTTCGAAGTTCGGGGCCTGACGGGACTTTCCATTTCTCGTACCTTGACTTTCGTGTATACTTGACAATGGAAATCGGAGACACGCTTATAGACCAGGCAGACAGCACGGGGGGAAGGGCATGCCCTATGAAGAGTACATTGCGGTGTTTAGAAAGGCGATTGGTCAGGTAAGCGCTCTCCGGGTTGTCACGTCGGTAGCCGATATCCTGATCGTTGCTTATGTTATCTACCGTGTCCTCGTGCTTATCCGGGGCACAAGGGCAGTATCGCTGATCAAGGGGCTCGCGGTCCTCTTCGTCGCCAACCTCATAAGCCAGGTGCTCGGCCTTACCACCGTCTACTGGCTGCTGCAGAGGACCATAACGATGGTGTTTGTGGCACTGCCGATAGTATTCTTGCCGGAATTACGGCGGGCGCTGGAGCAGATCGGGAGAGGCCGGCTGTTTTCGGGCGGATTTGACCTCTTCAGCCCTGAGAATCCGAAAGAAGTGATCGCCGAGATCAGCCGCGCGGCCGGGATCCTGTCCCGCGAGAAAGTGGGAGCGCTCTTGGTAATAGAGCGCAACACGGGATTGTCTGACCTGATCGAGGCCGGTATAAAGCTCGATGCCATTGTGTCCGGTGAGCTCCTGGTGAATATCTTTACGCCCAACACCCCCATGCATGACGGCGCCGTAGTGATAAGGGGAGGACGCGTTGCGGCTGCAGGTTGCTACCTCCCGCTCACGGATAACCCAAGTGTAAGTCGCAGGCTCGGCACACGGCACCGGGCGGCGCTTGGCATATCTGAGCAGACGGACGCCGTGGTCGTCATTGTCTCAGAGGAAACAGGTGTCATATCAATTGCCTCAGACGGCAGGTTAACCCGTTACCTGGACGAAGATTCTTTAAGAGAGCGCCTCCAGAAGACGCTTGAGACCAGGCCGCGATCCGGCCTAAGAGACTGGCTCAAGGCCCAGGTACGCGCGTGAGTGAGGGCCTGCGGACGGCCGCAGGGTGGACGCTAACTCAAAGTCCAGGTGCGCGCCTGAGGGAGGCTACGCAGGGGTTGAGACACGCACCCTGACGCGTTTGCCCGAAGGGGGATCAGGCCTTTGAATGCATCTTGGCGTCAGGACATTTCTCTAAGGCTGGTGGCCCTTTTCCTGGCAGTAGTTATGTGGTTTGCGGTGGGGAGGGGGGGCTCTCCTGTTGCATTGTCCAGGCCTGAACCATCCATGAGGCGCGAGCTTGCGGTCACCGTCGGGTTTGTGGGAGTGCCCACCCCCGGGCTTATGGCTGTCCGGCCGGCGGTGGAACCAGCCCAGGTGGTCGTCATAGGACCTGCAAGCAAGGTGGATAAGGTGAGCCGCGTAGTAGCCCTGCTTGATACAACGCGCATCCCGAGCTCGAGCAGGATGGCCCGGCCATATAGTGTGGTGGTACGCCTTATTCCGCAAGACTCAGAGAATATGACGGTCCAGGGGGTCCAGGTCGAGCCCGGGAGTGCCACTGTCACCGTCTGGCTCGGCCGGCCGGAGATGTTGCCACCCGGGAGCAGGGGGCCCCGGGGTTATCGTTGAGCCTGACCCCGCGGCCTGGCATTTCGCGTGGCCTGCCCGGTGCGGCTCGAATATTATAGGGATGCGGGATATAAGCAGCCGGGTCAAAGGCGGCCCCCGGGGATTTCGTCCGCTGCCCGCCCGGGATTTCGCACCTTGTGAGAAGGGAGAGATATCGTGGGAAAGCTATTCGGCACTGACGGCGTGCGTGGGGTAGCCAATGTGGAGCTCACCCCGGAGCTCGCCTTTGCAATTGGCCGCGCCGGTGCGGCCACAGTTATGAAGGGGCGGACCTCCGCGTCTATTGCCATCGGTAAGGATACGAGGGTCTCTTGCGACATGCTCGAGGCATCTGTAGCCGCCGGTATCATGTCCGTGGGCGGGCATGTGTTGCGGCTGGGGGTGGTGCCCACGCCGGCCGTGGCATTCCTGACCAGGGACCTTGGCGCAGATGCCGGTATTGTCATCTCCGCATCGCATAATCCCATAGAGTATAATGGGATCAAATTCTTCTCCGCGGAAGGTTTTAAGCTCTCGGACGAGGAAGAGGAAGAGATTGAATACCTGGTCTTGGGGTATGACGGGGAGCCGTCTGGGAGGCAGGATAAGCTTCCCCGGCCGCAAGGCGGGGGAGTTGGCCGCATGCATATTGTTGACGATGCGGAGGACCGGTATGTAAGGTTTGCCACGTCTCTGGGCCCGGATCTATCGGGCCTCAAGATCGTCGTCGACTGCGCCAACGGCGCAGCCTTCCGGGTTGCCCCGCGTATCCTGCGGGAGCTTGGAGCTGAGGTGATACCAATCAATGTGGATCCCAATGGACTCAATATCAACGTAGCCTGCGGGTCGACCCACCCGGAGGTCGCATCCCGGGCTGTACTAGAGTATGGAGCTGACCTGGGACTATCACACGATGGTGACGCAGACAGGGTTATAGCCATCGACGAAAAGGGCAACGTGGTAAATGGAGACCATATAATGGCGATATGCGGGCTCGACTTGCTCCGGAGGGGGAAGCTACCACGCAACTCTATAGTGGCGACGGTTTACAGCAATCTCGGCCTGAGCAGGGCATTTGAGCGTGAGGGCGGGGAAGTTATCTGTGCCAAGGCCGGTGACCGCTATGTCCTGGAGGAAATGCGCAAGCAGGGGATCATCTTGGGCGGGGAGCAGTCAGGTCACATCATATTCCTCGAGCAAAACACAACCGGAGATGGCATAATCACCAGCCTGAACCTCCTCAGAACGCTCATTCAGTCGGGGAAACCATTGTCTCTCCTGGCACGGCAAATGCCCGAGTACCCGCAGCTCCTTATCAACGTGAGGGTCGTTGATAAGGAAAAGTACAGGTGCAGCGCGAAGGTTGCCCAGGCGGTCAAGGAGGCAGAGGAAAAGTTGGGCCGGGAAGGGCGGATCTTCGTGAGACCGTCGGGCACCGAGCCCCTTATCAGGATACTTGGCGAAGGGCCGGATCCCTCGATCATTCACGAGGTCGTGCATAGCCTCGCAGGCATCATACGAGAGGAATGCGGATAGAAGGAGAGACGATGTAGTGCTATGTGTGGAATAGTGGGTTATGTGGGGACGAGAGAGGCCGTCCCGATCTTGATGGAAAGCCTGGGTAAATTGGAATACCGTGGATATGACTCCGCAGGCATTGCCGTTATCGGAGGAGACAGGATCGTTGTCAGGAAGACCCAGGGCAGGCTCGACCGGCTGGCCGGGCTCCTTGACGGAGGGGCGCCCTCCGGGACGATAGGAATAGGCCACACAAGGTGGGCCACGCATGGCAAGCCATCGGATATAAATGCCCATCCTCATCTGGACTGCAAGGGGGACCTTGCCGTCGTCCATAACGGGATTATCGAGAATTACCTGAATCTCAGGGAGGAACTCGAGACACGGGGCCATAGGTTTACCTCTGAGACCGATACGGAAACGCTCCCCCACCTCATAGAGGATAATTATAATTACAACGGTGACCTCGAGGAGGCCGTGAGGCGGAGCCTTGAGGAGGCAAGGGGTTCGTATGCCATAGCTGTGCTATCCCGCCGGGAGCCGGATAAGCTTGTCGTCGCCCGCAAGAATAGCCCCCTTATCATTGGCATAGGGGACGGGGAGAGTTTTGTCGCATCTGATATCCCGGCCGTCCTGGGCTTTACCAAGAAGGTCCTGATCCTGGACGACGACGAATTCGCAGTGATCACGCGGGATGGCGTGCGCGTGTTCACAATTGACCGCAAGCCGGTCTCAAAGGAGCTCCTGGACGTCACCTGGGATCCCGTGCTTGCCGAGAAGGGCGGCTATGAGCACTTCATGCTCAAGGAGATTCACGAACAGCCCAGGGCGGTGAGGGATACCCTTTCCGAGAGGATAAGCGCCGATGGCCAGGACATAGTCCTGAACGAGCTCGGAATATCGCGCGAGGAGATCAACGGGATTCGTAAAGTCTTCATGGTGGCCTGCGGTACCGCCTACCATGCCTGCCTCGTCGGAAGACAGGTGGTACGGAAACTCGCGAGAATCCCTGTGGAGGCCGAGCTCGCATCCGAGTTTCGTTATAGCGACCCTATGGTGGGAGAGCACGACCTTACCGTCGTGGTAAGCCAGTCCGGGGAGACCGCTGATACGCTCGCGGCGTTGCGAGAGGCCAAGGCGAAGGGATCGCGCGTGGTTGCCATAACAAATGTCATGGCGAGCTCCGTTGCCCGGGAGGCACATGATGTCATCTATACCTGGGCCGGCCCGGAGATAGCCGTGGCATCTACCAAGGCCTACATTTCCCAGCTCGTTTGCATGTACCTCCTGGGGATATTCCTCGGGCGCAAGAGGGGAATCATGCCGGATGACGTGACATCCTCTCTCGTGCGGGATCTCAAGCAACTCCCGTTGCACATCGATACCCTCTTCGGGCGGCATGAGGAGGATGTCAAAGCCCTGGCGGAGAAGTTTAAGAAGTGTGAGGACATCTTCTTCATTGGCCGCGGGCTCGACTATGCTGTGGCCATGGAGGGTAGCCTCAAGCTGAAAGAGGTTTCATACATCAGGGCTGAGGCCTACGCAGCGGGAGAGCTCAAACACGGGACCCTCGCGCTCATAGTCGAAGGGGTGCCGGTTTTTGCCTTGGCTACACAGATGGATGTCTATGAGAAGATGGTCAGCAACATCAAGGAGGTCAAGGCGCGGGGGGCAATGGTGATCGCCCTCGCCTATGACGATAACGAGGATATTCACCGGGTAGCCGACTATGTGATCCGGATACCCCGGACAAATGACCTCCTGAGCCCCGTGCTCTCAGTAGTGCCATTGCAGCTCTTTGCCTATTACGCTGCACGCGCACGCGGTTGCGACGTCGACAAACCCAGAAACCTGGCAAAGAGCGTCACCGTAGAGTAACCGGGTTATAGCCAGAGTACCAGGGTTGTTGCGGCCGGGCTGCCGGGGGGAGTTGGCGTGGTCACAGGGGTCGGAGTTGACATGATAGAGGTCTCGCGCATCGCCGAGCTATGGGAGAGAAAGGGCGAGCGGCTTGCGGGGCGCATCTTTACCTCACGTGAAATCGAGGCCTCCCGAGGCCGGCATGAGAGCCTCGCAGGTAGGTTTGCCGCAAAGGAGGCAGTGGCCAAGGCCTTCGGAACGGGCGTGCGCGGGTTTTCGTGGAACGAGGTCGAGATCGTCGAGGATGAAAACGGCAGGCCTCTGGTCGTGCTCTCCGGGCGTGCCCGGGATATAGCATCAAGGCTTGGTATAGACCGGGTTTTGGTGAGTATAACCCATCTCGCGGACCTTGCCTGTGCTGTAGCGATCGCAACAGGGGGTGGAGACGTTGAAGGTCGTGCTGCCCGATGAGATGCGCGAAATCGACAGAGTTGCCATAGAGGAGATGGGGATCCCGGGGATCGTCCTGATGGAGAATGCAGGTCGCCAGGTTGCCGCGAAGGCCCTTGAAGTCCTGGGTAATGGGGTCCAGCAAAAGAGGGCGTGTATCATCTGCGGCAAGGGCAACAACGGCGGGGACGGCTTTGTCGCGGCGAGGCATCTCGCAAATCGGGGGGCCCGGGTCAAGGTCTTTTTGCTTGCCAGAAAGTCGGAGATCTCCGGCGATGCTGCGACAAACCTTTCTATCTTAAACCGCATGGGCGTTGATGTCGAGGAGCTTACCCCGGAGGTCCTCCAAAAGGCAAAAATCAGCTTCTCGGTCTCCGATGTCCTGGTAGACGCCATCTTTGGTACCGGGTTTAAGGGAGAGGTCAACGGCATCGTTGCAACGGTCATCGATGCGATCAATGACAGCGGGCGACCTGTTGTCTCAGTTGACGTCCCGTCCGGCCTCGACGCGTCATCCGGCAAGGTCCGGGGAAAATGCGTGCGTGCCACACACACTGTGACCATGGGCCTGCCCAAGGTGGGGCTTTTGCTCTATCCTGGCGCATCTTTCGCCGGGGAGGTCACAGTAGCTGATATAGGGATACCCGCCTCCGTCCTGTCGGGGGACAAGCTAAAGATAAACCTCACGACACCCGAAAGGGTGAGGTCCTGGCTACCCAGGCGGGATCCCGATACGCACAAGGGCAATTTCGGCCGGGTGCTGGTGATTGCCGGTTCCGAAGGCATGACCGGGGCTGCGTGCCTTACCAGCATGGCAGCGCTCAGGGTGGGCTGCGGGCTAGTCACCCTGGGGGTACCCAAGAGCCTGCACGACTACATGGAGGTAAAGCTTACCGAGGTCATCACTAAACCCCTGCCGGAGACCGGGTCCAGGAGCATTGCCCTTGCAGGCCAGGGCATGATAGAGGGCCTTCTCAAACGCAATGACGTCCTCGCGATCGGGCCTGGCATGTCTCAGGACAGCGAGACTGTCCAGCTCGTCCGGAATGTGCTTGCAGGGGCTTCCTGCCCCTGTGTGGTGGATGCGGACGGTCTCAACGCGCTTGCGCAGGACATGGACATCATGAAGGTCATTCGGGCCCCGATGGTGTTGACACCCCATGCCGGCGAGATGGCACGCCTCCTGGGGGGCACGAGCGAGCAGGTGCGCCACAACCGGCTCGAGGTTACCCGCGCCGCGGCAAAGCAATGGGGTAAAGTCGTCGTCTTGAAGGGGGCTCGTACCATCGTAGCTGACCCGTCCGGGAGGGTCTACATCAACCCCACCGGAAACCCGGGCATGGCCACCGCCGGGATGGGTGATGTGTTGACCGGCGCTATTGCCGGTCTTATGGCGCAGGGGCTCCTGCCTTTTGAGGCCGCAATTGTAGGGGTCTATATACATGGACTCGCAGGTGACCTGGCCTGCCGGGCCCTGGGGCAGATGGGCATGGTAGCGACCGATGTAGTCGACAGGTTGCCGGCAAGCCTCCTCGCGGTTTCCAATGGCGCCGGCGAGGGTGCTGGCCGCGGCCTCCCGGGGGTGATCAAGATTGCCGGATGAGGTATCGGACAGGCCCACGAGGGTCGATGTGGATCTGAGCGCCATAGCCCATAATGTGCGGGAGATCCGGCGCCTTGTCGGGCCGAGCCGTGAGATCATGGCGGTAGTAAAGGCCGATGCTTACGGGCATGGAGCCGAGCAGGTATCCTGTGTTGCCTTGAACAGCGGCGCTACCTGGCTTGGGGTGGCACTGGTGGAAGAGGGGATCGCGCTCCGCAAGAGCGGCATCCTCGCCCCCATCCTCGTCCTTTCGGCCTGTTTTCGCCAGCATGCGCGAAGGGCTGTACGTTACGGGCTTGCCACCACAGTAACATCTTTTGAGTTCGCCGAGGCGATCTCACTCGCGGCAACCCAGGAATCCAGGAAGGCAAAGGTCCATATCAAGGTGGACACCGGCATGGGGCGACTGGGCATCACCCCGCAGGAGGCGCTCGGGTTTATAAGGCGCGTCGAGCGACTCCCCAACGTGGAGATCGAGGGCATCTTCACGCACCTTGCGACTGCCGACGACGATGATCCTTCATTTGCCATGGCCCAGATCCGGCAGTTCGCCGATGTTGTCCGCGTTCTCGAGTCCAACGGCATTTCCATACCGTATAAGCATGTTGCCAACAGCGCAGCCCTGCTCCGTTTCCCGGAGTCGTATTTTAACATGGTGAGGCCGGGAATCATCATCTACGGCCTGTCCCCGTTCGGATTCAAGAGTGGTCCCCCGGACGTGCATGCAAAACTCAACCTGAGGAGCGCTCTTTCCTTTCACACCAACGTTGTCTTTTCAAAGAGGGTGCCTGCGGGGTTTGGCATAAGCTATGGCAGGACATATGTCACTCCCGGGGAGACATTCATAGCGACCATCCCTGTAGGATATGCCGATGGCTACATGCGTGCCCTTTCAAACAAGGCCCAAGTGCTGATAAGGGGGCAGAGGTTCCCTGTGGTTGGTCGCATCTGCATGGACCAGTGTATGGTTGACACCGGGGGCACATACGTTGAGCCGGGCGAGGAGGTAGTCATAATCGGGAAACAGGGGACGGAAGAGATCACCGCGGACGAGGTGGCAGCGTGGGCTGGCACAATCGGGTACGAGGTCACCTGTGCGATCAGCAAGCGCGTCCCTCGATTCTATTCAAATGCTGTTTAGGCCACCGCATCGTCCCGGACCCACGCGTCCCGGGCAAACACCATCAGAGGGATGAAAATGGCGTCGCGTATACAGGGCTGCGCAAATGTAGTTTAAGGGGGACATTTAGCTTTGGACGGCATAACATGTGATTTGGTGGTGCTCGGCGGAGGGCCCGGGGGGTACGTGGCCGCCATAAGGGCCCGCCAGCTCGGGCTTTCGGTTACGCTTGTCGAGAGCGACTCTGTCGGGGGGACCTGCCTGAATCGCGGCTGCATACCGACCAAGGTGCTCGTCGGGTGCACGTCCATCCTGGCAATGGCAAGACGAGCCAGGGATTATGGGGTTGAGATACCGGAGGCCAAGCCCGATTTCAAGGCGATGAAGGGCCGCAAGGACCGGGTTGTCTCGCGCCTCCGCGCAGGGGTGGAATTCCTCCTGAAAAAGAACAGGGTGAACCTGGTAAGGGGCAGGGGCCGTCTTGTGGATTCAGGCGTAGAGGTGGATGGCGCGGGCCTCATAAGGGCAAGACGGGTGATAGTGGCCACTGGCTCGAGGCCGCAGCTATTCCCGGGCTTTGCATTCGACGGCCGCACAATTCTCACGAGCGAGGAAATCCTCGAGATTGAAGAACTCCCCGGAAGCCTTATAATAGTAGGTGGGGGAGTCATAGGCTGCGAATTTGCCTGCATATTCTCAGAATTGGGAGTAAAGGTCACCATCGTGGAGCTCATGCCCCGTATCCTGCCGATGGAAGATGCGGATATAGCGGCCACGCTCAGCGCCTCCTTCAAGAAGCGGGGCATCTCCATACGGGCAGGAGAGAAGATCACATCCCTGAGTGCCGTTCATGGCAAGGCTGTGGCGCTCCTGGAATCGGGAGAGACCATCGAAGGAGACCGCGCTTTGATAAGCGTTGGCCGGGTGCCGAACTCTCGCGGGCTCGGCCTCGAGGACATCGGGGTCTCCACCGGCAAGCGTGGCGAGATCCTGGTGGACGATGAGATGCGCACCGAAGTGCCCCATGTATATGCAATAGGCGACGTGACCGGCAAGGTGCTTCTCGCCCATGCCGCTTCAGCCCAGGGACTCGCGGCGGCCCAGAACGTAGCCGGAGACCTCGGGATTATGAGCTCCGGGGCTTCCATTTCAAGGCGCACCGTGGATTACTCGGCCATCCCGGCGGCCATATTCACCTCCCCGGAGATAGGGACTGTGGGTCTCACCGTAGATGCCGCCCGGGAGGCCGGCATCCCGGTCAAGACCGGGAAGTTTCCCTTCGCGGCCAGCGGCAAGGCGGTAGCTATGGGAGAGATCGAGGGGTTTATCAAGCTCGTAGTGAGAGAAGATACTGGTGAGGTCGTGGGAGCACAGATAATCGGGCCCTGTGCAACCGAGCTCGTATCCCAGGCGGCAGTTGCCATACGCCACGGCCTTACGGTAAGTCAGTTTGTAGAAGTAGTGAGGCCACATCCCACGCTTTCTGAAGCCCTGGGGGAGGCTGGAGAGGCAGCGGAAGGGATGGCAATACACATCTGAGGCGAGGATGGGTTTGAGGTATGTGCGACATTTGGCATTTGTACATAGACTCCCGGGGGTGAGGATGTGGCAGAGACAAAGAGGATTATGGTGAGCCTTCCCGACCGGTTGCTGCGCGAGATAGACGCCATGGTGAAGAGGGATAGCATAAACCGGAGCGAGCTCATAAGGCAGGCCATGCTCGAGTATATTGCCGGGAGGCGAAGGCTGGAGTTGAGAAGGAAGATGAGGGAAGGTTATCTCAGGATGGCCCGGCTCAACAGGGAGTTAGCCGAGGAATCATTTGCCGCCGGCCAGCAAGCCCTTTTGGCATATGAGTCATGCCTGGTCGAGGGTGATAAACTCGATGATAAGAAGGGGTGATATCTTTTACGCCGATCTCAACCCCGTGATAGGGTCGGAACAGGGTGGCACAAGGCCTGTCCTTATCCTCCAGAACGATATCGGCAATCGGTATAGCCCCACTACCATCGTAGCCGCGGTTACTTCGAAGATCAAGCGTGCCAAATTGCCGACCCACGTAGAGCTGCCGGCTCACAAGAGCCTTTTGCCATACGATTCGGTTGTCTTGCTCGAGCAGATACGTACCCTGGACATCAGTCGCCTAAAAGAAAGGGTTTCCCATCTTGACCAATCGATAATGCAGAAAGTAGACAGGGCTATAGAGATCAGCCTTGGACTTACAGAATTCTAGGAGGTTCTAGATGCCTTCACCGGATGTCATAATCGAAAAAGCTCAGGGGCTCTTGCCCAAGATGATCGAGATCCGTAGATACCTGCACATGCACCCGGAGCTAGGAGGTCAAGAGTACGAGACCTCGAGGCATATCGCCGAAACCCTGGAAGACCTGGACATCGAGACCAAGAGGCAGGTCGGGGGCACGGGCGTGGTCGGCCTTCTCCGGGGGAAGCGGCCCGGAGAGACAGTGGCGCTTCGCGCTGACATGGACGCCCTGCCCATACAGGATAAAAAGGATGTCATCTACAGGTCCAGGCACCCCGGGGTGATGCATGCCTGCGGGCACGACGGGCATGTTGCCATGCTCTTGGGGGCCGCAACCCTTCTTAGCAGGTGCCGGGACGAGCTGGATGGCAATGTAAAGTTCATATTCCAGCCGGCCGAGGAAGGCCCCGGGGGTGCAGCTTTGATGGTGCGCGAGGGAGTGATGGATAACCCCCGGGTGAGTGCAATCTTTGGGATGCACATCTGGCCCGACCTGCCGCTTGGCAAGGTTGGACTCAAATCCGGTCCGGCCTTTGCGGCGACCGACGAGATATTCATCAAGGTCATCGGGCAGGGAGGGCATGGAGCTGCACCGCACCGGGCCATAGATGCCATAGTGGTCGCTTCGAATATCGTCCTCGCCCTCCAGGCTCTGGTCAGCCGCGAGACCGACCCCATGGACCCGGTAGTCCTGACCGTCGGCACCATTTCAGGAGGATACAAGCCCAATGTCATCGCCGATGAGGTGACTATGGGCGCTACACTGAGAACCCTCTCCAGCAGGGTGAGGGCTGACATCCTCCGGCGTATTGAAAGGACAGCGCACGGTATCGCCAAGGGCCTTGGAGCCACCTGCGAGGTCACCGTAAAGAATGGCTACCCTGTGGCAGTGAATTCACCGGACATGACGGACTTTGCCGAGGAGGCTGCAAGCAAGGTGGTCGGAGAGGAGAATATAGTCCATGAGGAGCACCCGTCCATGGGGTCCGAGGACTTTGGCTATTACCTGCAGAGGGCCCGGGGGTGCTTTTTGATGCTGGGGGCCGGGACGCCCGGCAAACCGGTAGTGCCTGCACATAGCCCCAAGTTCGACTTTGACGAGCGCGCGATGGCCATCGGCTGCGCGATATTCGCCCAGCTGGCCTTCAGTTTTTGTGTCAGCGAGAGGTGGATATCGCCGGACGCCAGGGGAGGGTTATTCCGTGTATGACCTTCTGATAAGGGGCGGCAAGATCGTCGACGGGACTGGTAGTCCGTGGTTCTATGGCGATGTATATATAGCGGGAGACGTTATAGCCCGGATAGCAAGAGCGCGTGCCTGTCCAGGAGGACAGGCACGACGCATCATTTGGGCGGAGGGCCGAATTGTTGCCCCGGGCTTCATCGATATCCACTCTCATTCTGATGATAGCCTGCTCGTGGACCCCGGAGCAGAGAGCAAGATTCGTCAGGGGGTGACTACCGAGGTAATCGGAAACTGTGGCTACTCCCTGGCCCCTGCCGTCGGGGCCGCGCGATATGTAATTCAAAAGGACATGGACCGCTTTTCGCTGCAGGTGGGGTGGTCGAGCTTCGCCGAGTATCTCGACGCCCTCGATAGGGCTCATCCTTATGTAAATATGGCTGCCCTCGTCGGGCATGGCACGATCAGGACGGCCGTGGTGGGAGAGGCAAGGAGGGCCCCGGCATCGTATGAGCTCGAGAAGATGAAGCAACTCACCGCCGAGGCCATGAGAGACGGGGCGTTTGGCCTGTCGACCGGGCTCATTTACCCGCCGTCGTGTTACGCTGATACGGGTGAATTGATAGCCCTTGCGGCGGTTGCCGCCCAATATGGCGGTATATACGCAAGCCACATAAGGGACGAGGGCGACAGGGTTGAGGAAGCCGTAGGAGAAGCGATCCTGATTGGCGAGCGGGCCAGGGTCGCGGTTGAGATATCCCATCACAAGGCATCCGGGGAACCCAACTGGGGCAAGGTGCGGCACACCCTTGCCATGATGCAGGAGGCCAGGTCCCGTGGCGTGGATGTTGCCTGCGACGTCTACCCTTATACTGCATCCTCGACGGGCCTTGACGTCATCCTGCCGGGCTGGGTGTCAGACGGGGGCACGGCCGAGCTCATCCGGCGTCTTAAGGACCCGGCTATCCGCGAGGAGCTGCGCGGGTTCATCGAACGCGAAGAAGGTCAAATGCGCGGCTGGGACAAGACGGTGATTGCCCAGGTGCGGACCGCGAAAAACAGGGCGCTTGAGGGGAAGAACCTCGCGCAGATTGCCGGGGAACTGGGCAAATCCCCCTTCGATGTGGCAATTGACCTGATTATCGATGAAGAGGCGGCGGTGCAGGTCATCCGGTTCGGGATGTGCGAGGAGGACGTCAGGGCGGTCCTGTCGCACCCCATAAGCTCGATCGGGTCAGATGCCGGCGCGAGGTCGACGAGCGGGCCGCTGTCGGCAGGCAAGCCGCATCCTAGGGCGTATGGTACATTCCCCCGGGTGCTGGCCAGGTATGTCCGTGAGGAGGGCGTCCTCTGCCTCGAGGACGCGATTCGAAAAATGACCAGTGCCCCCGCGTGCCGGCTCGGGCTTTCCCGGAGGGGCGTCATCCTGCCCGGGGCATTTGCAGATATTGTTATCTTTGATGAAGGGCGCATCACTGATGAGGCTACCTTTGAAAACCCGCATCGGTACCCCTCAGGGATAGACTATGTGATCGTGAACGGTAAGGTTGCCGTGGAGGATGGCATGGTCACAGGCATGAGGCCGGGGAGGGTTATCCGGAAATCGTTTTTTATAGACTCGTAGAGGAAGTGTCATGAAGGTGTCGAATAGATAATATCGTTTATGCATCAACTGTGTGCCAGACTGCGGAACATAGGTCCAGTATATGGGTCACGGTCCGTAGTTCCATGGGGGTATGCAGGTTTGAATTCGCTGGATCTCATGTTGCCGCAACGGAATGCTCTCAAAGGGCTTCGCGAAGAGATCGAGAGGCTCAGGAGCAAGCTGAATTCCTTCGTTACAGAGGACGGAGAATTCACTTCGAGAGAGCAAATGCTAGAGGTAAGCGTCCAGCTTGACAGGCTGATATTCGAATACATGGTGACCTGTAGCTGTAGTAAGGTAGGCTGCTCCCGCAAGAAACAGCGCCCCAGGATAGAGAAGCCCCGGGGGATATAGTGGCTCCGGGGCTTAAGCGGTTATCCCCTCGTCTCGTGTCTTTTCATGGCAGTCCTCCATGCCGTCCTGTACCGGCACCATCGAATCATGAAAATGGGCGGTAAACCGGGCCTTGTTGCTTATCTCCCCCGAGAGAGTATAATATAACTTGTGTATTTCGCAACTTCATGGGGCTCTGTCCCGAACGAGTTGGTGGAGCCATTGAAAAGAGTGCGTCTTAAAAGCAGGAGCCCCGAGGAGACGCGTGTGCTCGGAGAGGCCCTTGGCAGCTTCCTTGACCGCGGGGATGTGGTCACTGTTTCGGGTGAGCTAGGTGCAGGTAAGACCTGCCTTGCACAGGGAGTTGCGCTTGGCCTTGGCGTGCGTGATCGCGTCACGAGCCCGACCTTTACCATTATCCAGGAATACGACGGGCGGGTGCCTTTCTATCATATTGACCTTTACAGGTTGAGGGATGCGGGTGACCTGGAGGGCCTGGGCTTCGAAGACTACATTCATGGTGACGGGGTCGTGCTCATTGAATGGCCCGGCCTTGTCGAGGGCATCCTACCCGCGGCACGGCTCGAGGTCGAGATTTCATTGCCGGATGGAGAAAACGACCGGGAGATCCTGCTTACGCCTGTGGGCCCGCGGTTTGAAGTCCTTCTAGTCGAGTTTGAAAGACGGGCAAAGGAGATCGGCAGCCTTGTTATTGCTTGCGATTGATACTGCCACAACTTCCGGAGGTGTGGCGCTGCTTGACGGGGAACGTCTCGTGGCGGAGTATTTCATATCCGGATTTCAAGCCCGTTCCGAGCGTCTCCTGCCCACCTGCGCCATGCTGATCCGGGACTCCGGGCATAAGCTCGAGGAATTGGGCGGGGTTGCCGTGACCGTGGGCCCCGGCTCCTATACCGGGATCAGGATAGGGGTTACGGTTGCAAAAGTCATGGGTTACCTGCTCCATATCCCCCTGGCGGGGGTTATAACCCTGGACGTGCTTGCCCATGGCGCCGGGGCAAGGAAGGATGGCATGGTTTGCCCGCTTGTCCCTGCCAAGCAGGATAGTGTATATTGGTCTCTTTACGACGCCGGGAGGGGAATGTCGCGGGTCAGCAGTTTCAGGCTCTCTCATATCGAAGATGTATTACGGGAACTTATTGAGCTGCCCGGTAATATCCTGTTTGTCGGGGACGGTGTCCTGGTTCATCGCTCCAGGATCCTGCAGTCCCTGGGGGGTAGGGCTGAGATCAGCAGCAGTGCCAATACCGGGCTCCGTGCGGGGGTCCTCGCCGAGCTCGGGATGAACCTCATACGACAGGGCGCCGGCGTGGATGCAATGCACCTCGAGCCCTTTTACCTGAAAAAGCCGGAGGCCGAGGTCAGGTGGGAGGCAAGATACTGTGGAGATGCAGCAGGACCGCAAAGTTAGCCCCCTAATCCGCCCGATGGAACCTGAGGATCTGGACCGGGTCGTCGAGATCGAGAGGGCATCCTTTCCCACGCCCTGGTCGTGGCACGCCTTTATGTCGGAGCTCTATCAAAATTCGAGGTCATGTTACCTTGTTGCGGTGGTAGACGGACAGGTCGTCGGCTATGTCGGGTCATGGGTGATCCTGGATGAGGCGCATGTGACCAACCTTGCCGTCCATCCTGACTGGAGGCGACGGGGCATAGGAGAGGCGCTCATGCGAGCTCTGGCCGAGGTTTGCAGCGCAAGGCAAGTGAAGAGGATGACGCTAGAGGTCCGGGTTTCGAATGTGGGGGCCCAGAGGCTCTATGACAAGCTCGGGTTTGTCAAGGTGGGCATAAGGCGAGGCTACTATCACGACAACCGTGAAGATGCGATCATAATGTGGAAAGATGGCCTCGGGAACGACTCGGGGACCCATGTGGTCAGGCTCCGGCGGTAATCTCTGCCCTGCCGGGCGACTTTGGCCTTGTGGAAGGATGTGATATCCCTGGCGGTCAAGTCCCACGTACTGATCCTTGGCATCGAGACATCGTGTGACGAGACCTCGGCCAGCTGTGTGCTGGATGGATCGACGATACTGTCGAATGTCATTGCCTCACAAGCTGATATGCACCGCAGGTTCGGCGGAGTCGTGCCAGAGGTGGCATCCAGGAAGCATGTGGAATACATGCTTCCCGTACTGGACCAGGCCCTTCACGAGGCGGGGGTATCTGCCCGGGACCTGGATGCGGTGGCTGTAACTCGTGGTCCGGGCCTGGTGGGAGCCCTTTTGGTAGGCATATCCGCGGCGAAAGCCGTCGCTTTTGCCCTCAATATCCCCATCCTGGGAGTAAATCACGTGGAGGGACACATATACGCGAATATCCTGGCGAATCCTGAGCTCAGGCCCCCGTTCATATGTCTTACCGTCTCGGGAGGTCACACGGACCTTGTGTTTGTTCCCGAGCACGGAAGGTTTGAGGTACTCGGCCGTACACGTGATGACGCAGCGGGCGAGGCATTTGACAAAGCCGCCCGGGTGCTGGGCCTCGGGTATCCGGGAGGCCCGGCAATAGACCGGGCCGCAAGAGAAGGCGATCCCGGCGCGGTGAACTTCCCGAGGGCTTACCTCGAAGAGGGCAGCTTTGATTTTAGTTTTAGCGGCCTCAAGACTGCACTCATTGCTCATATCAACAGGTTGAAATCCCAGGGGGAACTGCCCCACATCCCGGATATCGCGGCCAGCTTTCAGGAGGCCATAGTTGAAATCCTTGTGGATAAGACCATTATGGCCGCCCATGTTACGGGCGCCCGCCGGGTGGCCGTGTCAGGCGGGGTGGCCGCAAATAGCCGCCTGAGGGAGAGGCTCTCTCAGAGGGCGGCCGGGCAAAAGCTCGAGGTATTCTATCCTCCCCCGGTGCTGTGTACCGACAATGCCGCGATGATCGCATGTGCCGGGTATTACAGGTTTATCCGGGGACAAATGTCTTCACTTGATATGGAGGTAGATCCCCGCCTGGAACTGGCTGTGGATAGTGTGTAAAAGTGGGTGTACGCGCCGATATCCACAGGGTTCCCTGTGGATAACACTGTGGATATTGTGGATTTCGGGTGTTCTTGGCAAGTGAGGGTGTGTCCGGTATAGTATATATGCTTATCCATTTCTGGTTATGACACTGCAGGGGTACGGCACTGGGGGAGTTTAAGGAATATGGAGGATTTGGGCTTCGGACCGGCGAATTTAACATCGACGCAATATAGAAACACTTACTCCGCGAAAAGACGCAGGAGAAGGCTTGTGTTCGGCATATTCCTGGGCATCGTCCTGGTAGCCCTGGCAGCCGGGTCTATCGCGCTGATAGGGTGGATGTCCTTTCAGAGGACCGTGGACCTCAGCGAGGCTTTTGGTATCCGGGGAAGGCCGGTAAACATCCTTCTCTTGGGGGTAGACAGGACGTATGACCGGGAGGGCCATGCCATGAATGGTGGGTCGAGGGCCGACACTATCATGGTTGCAAGCCTTAATCCGGATAAGAAGAGCACATATCTTATCTCGATCCCGAGGGATACCAGGGCGGAGATACCAGGATACGGCACGGGCAAGATCAATAGTGCCCATGCCCGTGGCGGGCCGGAGCTGGTCATGCGGTCGGTGGAGCGGCTGCTTGGCATGCCCGTTGACGGGTATGTAGAGACGGACTTTGAGGGTTTTGCCCGGTTGATAGACCTCCTGGGCGGGGTGACCGTCGAGGTTGACCGCGATATGAGGTACGTCGACAGGGCCGGCAAGTTTGAGGTCAACCTCAAGGCCGGAGTGCAGAAGCTGGATGGGGAACATGCCCTGCAGTTTGTGAGGTTCAGGCATGATGCCCTAGGGGATATAGCGCGGGTGGGCCGCCAGCAGCAGCTGCTCAAGGCTATCTTGACGTCTGCCGTCGCCCCCAGGAACATCGCTAAGGCAAAGGAGTTGCTTCAGGCTGCACTGGACTGCGTCAAGACAGACCTCAATCTGAGACAGGCAGGGGCCTGCGGGTGGTTCTTGACTCACATCACGGGGGACCGGGTGGAGACGATAACGTTGCCGGGAGAATTCGCCCCGCTATACTGGATGCCGGACCGGCAAGAAATCGATGATCTGGTAAAGATGATACAGGGGGAAACAAGGGGATAGCCAGGGGTGTTTGGGCCGTGGCAAATGGGGGGAATTTGAGTAAGATGCGAGTAGATGTCACCGTTGTTCCCCAGGAGCTCGAACAGAGGGACCTGGGGGATCTGTGCGTGGTGGTACTTGATGTGCTGCGGGCGAGCTCGACCATAGTGACTGCCATGGCCAATGGCTGTGAGGAGATCATTCCTACGGCGACGGTGGAGGAAGCGGTCGAGATTGCTCATAGCTATGGCAAGGGGGAGTTCCTCCTGGGCGGGGAGCGAAAGGGGAATAAAATCGAGGGCTTCGACCTCGGGAATTCCCCGTCAGAGTATACCCCTGAGCGGGTCAAGGGCAAGAAGGTCATCTTTACCACCACAAACGGAACGCGCTTGCTGAAGGCCACAAAGGGAGCCTCAACCGTGGTGATAGGTTCCTTTCTCAACCTTGAGGCAGCGACTGAGTATGCCTTAAACCTGGGCAAGGATGTAATCCTTGCGTGCGCCGGGGATGGGCGCAGGCTTGCCCTGGAAGACCTGGCCTGTGCCGGCATGATGGCGGATTACCTGGTATCAAGAGGCGACTTGTCACAATCTGACGGGGCTCTGGCTGCCCGGCTCGTTTACCAGGCCTTCAGGGATGATGTGGGCAGGGCCCTTGGCACGTCCGAGCATGGCAAGTTTCTCATAAATGCGGGCTATGCCGGCGACCTCGAGTTGTGTTCGATGTTGAACGTCCATACTGTTGTTCCCTGCTTTTCGCAAGGTCATATCGTGAGGATCTGAGGCCGCGAAAGGGGAGGCGATCCTGTTGGAGAGGGCTTCCCGCTCCGGGGTGGGCTTTTGGGTTGTCATCCTCCTGGCCTGTGTGGGCGCAGGTATCCTGGGATTCCGCTTCTGGCAGGGGAAAGTGCTGATAAAGGAATCCGGAGGCGTGCTTGCCCCGGCGAGGACTCCGGGCCGGGAGGCCGGCAGGACACTGGAGCAGGAGTCCGCGATAGCCCCCGGCCAGGATGTGGTGCAGCTATTCAGGCGGGCCGCCGAGAACACCCTGGCGATAAAGAAGGCTGTCGTGGTGGATGAGGTGGCATTCCCATCATCGGATCGCCTGCTGTCGATGAGTGAGGCATGGGGGCTCGGGACGGGGCTCTGGGAGAGGACTGTTGAGTTTACGCCCGGAGGACTTCATTATATTTCATCCTCCGAAGACAGCGAGTTTGAAGGCTACCGGTCAGGTGACAGGATCATATTCCGGATCAGGGGGCCCGGGACGGGTACGCCCGGGCGATGGCAGGAACCGGATGGCGAGTTGGATGAGGAGACGGGTTCTGAGATACAGTGGATGAGGTCTTTTAAGGGCATGCAAAGCGTCTTTGATGACGGACTCCTGGATGCGGGCCACGCCAGGGCCGTCCGTGAGGAGGGGCTTGGAGGGGATGAGTGCGTGGTGGTGCAGCTCGAGGTCCCGTCCATTGATGCCAAGTTTTCCGGCCCTGCCTCGAGTGACGGCGAGACCTCTGACCCGGTAAAGTACGAGATACTGGCATGGGTCACAAAGGGGACCAGGCCTATAATCCGGCAGATGCAGGACATGTATGTCTACAAGTCCAGGGAGTCGGGACTTTACGAGTATTCGGTCGGGCGCAAGAGGATTGAGGAAAGACCCCGGCTGGAGATTAAGATGCCGGAGGGGTAATGGCAGGAGGTAGTCGTGGGGGAATTCCTTGAACTCATCTCAATCAAGGACGCGTGGGACAAGCTGGGGGAAGTGTTGCCCTGGGTCAAAACGGGTGAGGGGCCGGGCGTGCGCTTCCCTGTTGAGGTGCCCCTCCTTGAAGCCGCCGGGAGGATTCTCGCTATGGACCTTACGAGCCCGGAGGATGTGCCCTCCTTTGACCGATCCACCGTAGACGGCTATGCGGTGAGGTCTCGCGATACCTTCGGCGCCAGCGATGCGATGCCGGCCCTCCTCCGGGTCAAAGGAGAGGTCAGGATGGGGCACCCCTGTGACTTTAGCCTCGGCTCCGAGGAGGCGGCTTTCATCCCGACAGGGGGCATGCTCCCGCCGGGTGCCGATGCCGTAGTGATGGTAGAGGATACGGATCTCCTTGACCGTGAGACGGTGATGGTCAAGGCCCCGGTAGCGCCATGGGAGAATGTGGTGAGGCGCGGCGAGGATATCGAGAATGGACAGCGCCTCTTGTTCAAAGGGCAGGTGCTTGGGCCGGGACATATTGGTGCGCTGGCTGCCCTGGGCATCCGTGAAGTGTATGTGTCAAGACGCCCCCGCGTCGCGATAGTATCCTCGGGAGATGAAGTGGTAGATGTCTTACAGGTTCCGGGGCCGGGGCAGGTGAGGGATATCAATTCCTGTGCACTGGCGGCAGCTGTTTCAAGGCTCGGTGGTGTTCCCATGAACCTCGGCATAGTACCGGATGACCCTGTGAGGCTTGAGGAAACCCTGGAGCGCGCCTTGATGGGCGCAGATATGGTCATTCTTTCCGGCGGCAGCTCCATCGGGGCCCGGGATCATGCAGTCGCTGCGATATCTTCCCTGGGCAAGCCCGGTATCCTGGTGCACGGGCTCTCGGTAAAACCAGGGAAGCCGACCGTCATTGCCGTCGCCGGGGACAAGCCCGTCTTCGGGCTGCCGGGCCATCCCCTGTCTTGTCTTGTCATATTCAGCCAGGTCGTCCAGCCGCTGATTGGCGCATGGATGGGAATGGGCAGCGTCGAGAATCCCGTTGGCATACGCATGGCCTCTCCCTGGACGGGGATGAAGGTCTCCGCCATAATGGGCGCAAACATTGCTTCCGCGGGAGGTAGGGAAGATTTCATAAGCGTCAGACTGGTGTCGAGGGAAGGGGAGCTTGTGGCGGAGCCGGTCCTGGGGAAGTCCGCCATGATCTCGGTGCTGGCATTTGCCGACGGCATGGTGCGCGTGCCTCCCGAACGTGAAGGCATTCGAAAGGGCGACAACGTAGAGGTGACTCTGTTTGGACCGTAACCTTTACCTGGATGAAATCCCTCTTGATGAGGCGAAATCGCGGTTTTTCGGGCGCCTTCGAGAGCTTGGGCTATTCAAGCCGGCCCCGGGGGAGGTCATCCCGGTCAACATAGACGCTATCGGGAGGATTACGAGCGAGCCGGTATTCGCCGCCATCTCATCTCCGCATTACCATGCCTCCGCCATGGATGGCGTTGCGGTCAAGTCCGAGTCCACCTTTGACGCCAACGAGAGGCACCATATAGAGCTCAAGGTCGGGAAGGATGCCATCTGGGTTGACACAGGGGATCCCCTGCCTGAAGGCTGTGATGCCGTGATAATGGTAGAAGACCTGCTGCATATCGACGACGATAAGGTCACAATTGCAGCCCCGGCCAGGCCCTGGGAGAACGTCAGGGTTGTTGGTGAGGACATCGTTGCAACCGAGCTCATCCTGCCTGAGAACCACATCCTCAGGCCTCAAGATATCGGGGCCATGCTGGCCGGCGGCGTGACGCGGGTCGCGGTGAGGAAGAGGCCCAGGGTAGCCATTATCCCCACCGGCGATGAGCTTGTCGGCCTAAAGGAGGGCCTTGGTCCCGGGGGCCCGCCCCCCGGCGAGATCATAGAGTTCAATTCCCAGATCATCGGGGGGCTTGTAAAGGAATGGGGTGGAGAGTCCATCATCTGCGACATAGTGCCCGACGACCGGGGCAAGATCGCCTCCGCCGTGAAGGAGGCCGCCGGCACGGCGGACATAGTGGTCGTGAACGCAGGATCTTCTGCAGGGTCCCAGGATTATAGCAGCGTCGTTATACGACAACTGGGTGAGGTCCTGGTCCACGGGGTAGCGATCAGGCCGGGCAAGCCGGTCATCCTTGGAATAGCGCAGGGAAAGCCCGCGCTCGGCATTCCGGGCTATCCGGTATCGTGTGCGCTCGCCTGCGAGCTCTTCTTGAAGCCCCTAATCTTTGGCATGCTGGGGCGCCGGGAATTCTCACTTCCGACCATCAAGGCCAGGATGGCCCAGAAACTGCGGTCTCCCGGGGGCGTCCTGGAATTTGTCCGGGTCAAGGTGGGGGTCGTGGGAGATCGCGTGGTGGCCGTGCCCATAGCCCGGGGGGCAGGACTTGTATCATCTCTCGTCAGGGCCGACGGCGTAGTGCGAGTACCCAGCGCTCGCCAGGGCATAGAGGAGGGGGAGGAGGTAACGGTCGAGCTCATACGGCCCGAGGAGGAAATCAGGGATACAATTGTTCATGTAGGGAGCCACGACATAGCCCTTGACCTCCTGGCCACCTACCTGGGACGTCTTTTCCCCGGCACCTCATTCTTATCGGCGCATGCGGGGAGCATTGGGGGCCTCCTGTGCTTGAGGCGCAGGGAAGCCCACGTTGCCGGGGT
>DUSO01000014.1 GCA_012842565.1 Bacillota bacterium | reverse complement strand
GCACGCCCGCAGGTCCTTGCGGCCAGCTATGTTGAATTCCCTGATAAGTACATCGCTGCTCCTGCCAAGGGTCCTCTTGATGAGCTCGAGGTTTTCACCAAGGCTGGTGGAGAAACGCTCGGGGAGCTGGACGGCTTCCTGATCAAGAGGCTTTTTCTTCTTGTCCTGTTCCTGGCCCCCGCCCCCTGCACCCTTGACCCCTCTGCCGCCGCCCTGTATCCATTGAGATACCCTTGAAAAGATATTCAATTGCCACCATCCCCGCATGCCATCCAGCAACGGGCTCCCCCATCTAAAAAATAGAGCCGGCATTACATATGTTTACCGACTCAGCATATCATCTATGCGATGATGAAGCCCCCGGCAGGGCGATGACGGGAAGGTCAGATGAAGGTCAGATATGGATGACGGGAGGCTCAGATATGTTCGAAGCGATCAACTGAGAGCACAAAGACTATAGCCCCGCCCGTTTCTACGTTTATGGGCATGGTCGAGGCAAGTATCTGGCCCTGCTCAGGGGTAAATTGCGGCGCCACCCTGGTTCTCCTCGGGCATGTCTCCCGGATGAGCTGGAGGACTTCCTCGACCCTCTCGTCATCAGCGCCGATGAGGAGCGTGGTGTTGCCTTCCCTCAGAAAACCGCCCGTGGAAGCCAGTTTGGTTGCGCCAATCCGCCTCTCTGCGAGGGAATCCAATAGCACAAGGCTATCATTATCCTTGACGATGGTGATTATGAGCTTCACGTCCTAAACCTCCCTCTTACGGTCCTCGGGCCTGCTGCCACCAGTTTTTTCAGGACCCTGGTCCCGGGAAGCTCGGTCTCCATGATCTTCCACAAAAGCACCAGGGAGGCAAATCTGATCATCGTGCAGGCATGAAACGTGCTTATAACGCCGTAGTTCTCATACCAGATGTTGCCCAAAAACGGGGCGACAAAAGCCGCCGCATTGACCATGGCGTTGAATATGCCGGCCGCGTTTGCCCTTTCCTCCGGCCTTGCATAACCGAGGAGCAGGTTGAAGATGGCAAAGTTGAGCCCGCCTGTGCAGGCGCCGCTCACCAACTGGAGCACACCCAGGTACATTGCGCTCGGCCACAGGGTGTACAATGTCGGGAAAATCGTCAGGCCGGCCATGCATATCAAGAGGACCCACCTTTCCCCCTTCACAGTCGCAAGCGCCCCCCAGTAGGGATAGAATAACACCATTGCGAGCCCGTTTACAACCCCGAACATGCCAATAATCTTGTTGGGCAGGTGCAACACGGTCACATGATAGATTGCCCATGACGCCGCAGTAAACCCAAAACCAAACCAGAGCGCCGTACAGCTTAAGGAGAAGTACTTGAACTGTCTTCCGAATTCTTTGTCTCTCATCACCGCGCGGGCCATCTCCACAAATCCCCGCGCAGGACCGCGTCGCGCCGTCCCGCCAAGCTCTATGGTCATCCGGAGGTAATGCAGCCCGACAACGCTCCCGAGAAAAGCGACGAGGAAGACCACGACATAATTTAGAGGAAATTCTATCCAGTCAAGCAGGTAACCAGCTACAAGAGTCCCGGCAATTCCCGCGAACCCTACATATCCATTTCGCCGTGCAAAGACCTCGCTCCTCTTGCCTGGCGGGAATACATGTCCCATCATCGCGGTCCAGGCGATGCCTGACATGGCATTAGGGAATGAAGACATGCTGAAAAGCAGGACCAGCGCCTCTGCCCGCCATGCCGGCAAGAAGGGGACCAGCGCCATAAGCGCATAAAAAATGCGGTGCCCGATGGCCCACTTCATGACCGCAGGCAGTTTCCTTTCCTCGCCTTCGATCCACCGCGGTCCCAGCGCAAAAGAAAAGACGTTTACCAGAGCGGGCAGGGCACTGACCATATTGACCATAAAACTACTGGCGCCGAGCGCCAGTGCATATACCTGCATAAACGGGTTCGTCATGCCGAAGGCCAGGTTGGTACCCATGCCCTCGGCTGCGGTGAGGTAAAAATTCTTCCTCACCAAATCAGGCGAATGCTGTCCTGACCTATCCAAATCCACTCATCCTCGCAAGGACGCCGGGCAAGGGTGCCAGGCAAAGATGCCGGGCAAGGATGCCGACCCCGACCCCTGACCCTGACAGGACCAGGGCCCCCTGTCAGAATACAACCCTCACGTTGTCAAAAGCTGTGTTCCAGCCCCAGCCGCTGCACTCGAGACGAATATACTTCAGCCGAAACGGCCTGGGGTTAAGGAGGCTCAGGTTATAGCGCCATGTAGTCCATACATCGAGCTCCTGGAACTCCGCATAGGAGTTTACTCCTCCTTCTGATGGCAGGTGGTAGTAGTATGAACGCGCAAAGGTGTGCTCCCTGCCATACCGGTCGAGGTAGCCGACGACCACCCTGGCCGGGTAGGTTTCACCATCCGTATAGACCCGCCTGGTGTAGTCCCCCAGCCTGACATCGAGCGACAGGAAGATGAGGCCGTATGCGGGCAGGTCCACGTCGAGTCTCTGCTCGACCCAGGCGCGAGACAGGGTTGGATTCGGGTCCCGGCTCATGACAAGGGCGTAGTGGTGCTCCTTGTCACCCGGGTCGGCCACCACCGCATGGCGGGGCGCCGGAGCGGCCTCAGGGTTTTGATACCCAAACACCCACCCCGAAATGTCCCCTGATTCAAAGCCGCCGTTGACCGGGACATCCCCGTGCCTTTCGGGTTTTTTCTCAGTTGTGAAGGTCCAGGAATAGTCCTGGTCCATCTCCTCCCCGCTTCTATCGCGTGCCCCCCTCTTGATGATCACGGTATACTCCTTCCCGTATTCGAGAGGCCCTGCCGGCACCAGGACCATTACTGCATTGTCGTTGAGAAACTGCCAGCTCCCGGGGTAGACGAGGCGCGGAGAAGGAACCACCATGACCGATTGAATGAGGGTGTCGGCATCCATCGGCTCGCTGAATATGACATGGATCCCGGTGTCTACCGGCACATTGCTCATGCCCCCGGATGGATATACCTGGACTACCCTCGGCGGGCCGGGCCTCCCGGCCGGGGCCCCCGAGGCCAAAACCCCGCCACCGGACTTGCCCCAGCCAAGGCTCAAGACCCCTGAGATAATCACTGCTAACGCAATGGCTAGCGGCCCGCGGCTCCCATTCATCTTGACCGAACCTCCCAGTCTCATGTAACGGGCTCCATGCGATCTTCGCGTCGTATCGCGAGCCCCGAATACAAGCTACAGACTCTAAGCCGTCTAATCTATCTTTCTCCGGAGGTTCTTCTTTTCCTGCACAAGGGTGTTCCATGTTTCCTTTACAAGAGCACCATCGAAGGTCAGAGTCGCCACAGCTTCCTCGAGATCCATGAATTCAGCTACAGAAAAACCTTCCTCCGCATTTGGCACCGGGTCCGCGGCATCTAATGGTTCCATCGCAAACCAAAAGACGGACTTCGACACCGTGGCGCCATCGACCTCCGAGGTAAACCGGTACCGGGTCACCCCTGTCGGCCCCGTTATCCGGCATTCCAGGCCGCTCTCCTCCTTGACCTCCCTCAGGGCCGCCTGTTCAGGATCCTCGCCGGGCTCTACATGCCCCTTGGGCAGCACCCATTCACTGCGATGGTTCCTGAGCACCAACACCTTTCCGTCGCGAAATACCACGCCGCCGGCGCTCACCTCGTGCCGGAGACGATGATTTTCCTCACCATCATGCGAAGGGTCATGGCCGTCAATACAACGCACGCTTATCACCACAGGCTCGCCATTTAAGTCCCAGGCCCGAGTGACAGCCGTTCCTGCCTCCAGCACCTCGGGTTCTGCCTTATCAGGGGTGCCATCGTACTCCAGGACGCGCGCCAATGTTTCCTCCATGACATATGCCCTGTGACTCGTGATGGCATCCCTCACTTTGTCCGTTGACCAATACCTCACCGCGATCCTGTCTTCGATATTAAAGTCGGCCTCTTTTCGCATCGCCTGCACTTTATTTATCATTTCGCGCGCAAGGCCCTCGGCATAGAGTTCAGGCGTGATGGTGACGTCAAGGGCAATAGAGAGCCCTCCCTCATTGACAACCACTGATCCTTCCCGCTCATGGGTTTGGATGAGCAACTCGTCCTGGCTGAGGGTGACGTGCTCGCCACCCGGGAGGCCGAGGGTCACCTTCCCCGCCCTTTCCAGCTGCCCGACAAGAGATGCCCCGTCAGACTCCTTGAGGGCCGCCTGCACCTTTGGCATGAGCCTCCCCAGCCTGGGTCCCAGGATGTCGAAACGCGGCTTTACCTCATAGTCGACAAAGGCTCTGATGCTCTCAGCAAAATCGAGTGTCTTGACGTTGAGCTCTCCCAGTATTATATCCTGCATCCTGGCGATCCTGTCCCTGTCCTCCCCGCTTGCCACAACGACCAACCTGCTCAGAGGCTGGCGGTTCTTGATGTTGACTTTATTCCTGGCAGCCCGTCCCAGGTAGACTACCTGGCGTGCCAGAGCCATGTCCCTCTCCAGCTCGACCGAGACAAGGGAGGGGTCGGCCACGGGATAATCGCACAGGTGCACGCTTTCCACGGACCCGCTCGCAGGGTGGGAAAGCTCCAGGTTCCGATATATCTCTTCGCTGGTGAAAGGAACAAACGGGGCTGCGAGCTTGGCCACGGTGATCAGGACTTCGTACAGGGTCAGGTAGGCCGCGACCTTGTCCCGGGTCATCTCAGGCCCCCAGTATCTTTGCCTCGACCTCCTGACGTACCAATTGCTCAGATCATCTACAAAGGCCTCGATTTCCCTGGCAGCAGCAGAAACATCGTAGTCCTCCATGTGCCTCCGGACGTCTTGCACCACGTGGTTCAGCCTGGATATGATCCACCTGTCCAGGAGCGACCTCTCCTCGACCGGCAGGGCGTGCTCCCGCGGGTTGAAACCATCGATGTTGGCATAGAGGACGAAGAAAGAGTACACATTCCACAGGGTCCCCAGGAATCTCCTGGAAGCCTCTCCTATCGCCTCAGGGTAAAACCGCGTGGGCGTCCACGGTGCATTGACAGTATAGAGGTACCAGCGCATGGCATCTGCGCCGTATTCATTGAATATGCTCCAGGTGTCCACCACGTTTCCCTTGTGCTTACTCATCTTGAGCCCTTCGCGGTCGAGCACGTGTCCCAGGACGACAACATGCCTGTATGGGGCCTTGCCGAACAGCAGGGTAGAATTCACAAGGAGCGTGTAGAACCACCCGCGCGTCTGGTCGATGGCCTCGGTTATGAAATCTGCCGGGAAGCGCTCGCGGAAAGTATCCTGGTGCTCAAACGGATAGTGCCACTGGGCATAGGGCATGGAGCCCGAGTCAAACCAGGCATCTATGACTTCTTTCACGCGATGCGCGTCGCCCCCGCACTCCGGGCACCTGAGCACGACCTCGTCGATATAGGGCCTGTGGAGCTCAAAGTGCTCCGGAAGCGCCTTTGCCATGTCTTTGAGCTCCTTTATGCTCCCGACGCAATGCTGATGCCCACAGTCATCGCATATCCACACGTTGAGTGGCGTGCCCCAATACCTTTCCCTGCTCACGGCCCAGTCGATCACGTTCTCCAGGAAATTGCCCATCCGGCCTTCCTTGATGTGTTCGGGCCTCCAGTCGATGGCGCGATTGTTGCGTAGTAACTCGTCTTTTATCGCGGTGGTCTTTATAAACCACGAGGACCTGGCATAATAGAGGAGCGGGGTATCGCAACGCCAGCAGAAAGGGTAGGTGTGGAGGTAATCCTCCGCACGATAGAGGCTCCCTTTCTCCTGCATGGCCTTGATGATGAGAGGGTCGGCCTCCTTTACAAACATGCCCTTCCACGGCTCAACCTCATCAGTGAAACGTCCCTGCACGTCCACGAGCTGCACTACCGGGAGGTCGTGCTCCCTGGCCATCCTCATGTCGTCGTCGCCGAAGGCCGGCGCTATGTGGACGATCCCGGTACCTTCTTCCAGGGTGACAAAGTCCCCTGTGACCACGTAGAAGGCCGGCTTATCCGGTCTCGCGTAGGGGAAGATCGGCTCGTACCTGGTTCCCTCCAGGGCCTTGCCCTTGAACTCATCCAGGACCTCATATTCCTCCTTTACTGCCGCATCCAGGAGTCCCTTAGCCAGTATGAACTTCTCTCCCGTCGCCTTGACCCTTATCAAGGCGTAATCATAATCGGGAGAGACCGCGAGGGCTACGTTGGACGGCAATGTCCAGGGCGTGGTCGTCCACACGAGGAAGAATGTCCCCTCCCGCCCCGAGACCGGGAATTTGACATAGACGGAGGGGTCCTTGACCTCCTCATACCCCTGGGCGACCTCGTGGCTGGAGAGGGCAGTGCCGCACCTCGGGCAGTAGGGCACTACCTTGTAGCCCTGGTATAGCAGGCCCTTGTCCCATATCTGCCTGAGCGCCCACCATACAGACTCGATATAATCGTCGGTGTAAGTAATGTATGCGTCATCCAGGTCGATCCAAAACCCGACCCTCTCAGTCATGCGCTCCCATTCCCGCTTGTATTTGAACACGCTTTCCTTGCACCGTTCTATGAACTTGCCCACCCCGTACCTTTCTATGTCGGGCTTGCCGTTGATGCCCAGTTCCTTTTCCACCTCAAGCTCCACGGGCAGCCCATGAGTGTCCCACCCACCTTTTCGCTCCACGAGGTAACCGCACATGGCCTTGTAGCGCAAGAACACGTCCTTGATCGCCCTCGTCAGGACGTGTCCCGGGTGCGGCAGGCCGTTGGCTGTGGGAGGGCCCTCATAAAACACGAATTTGTCCTTACCCTGACGCAGTTCAAGGCTCTTCTTAAAGATCTGGCGATCATTCCAGAACCTGATGATATCTTCTTCGAGTTTGGGAAAGTCGACATCAGACGTTACCTTCTTAAACACCCGCGTTTCCCCCAATCTATATGAAAAAACCTCTCGTCTCAAGGGACGAGAGGTAAACCACTCGCGGTACCACCCTTCTTGGTCGTGCCGGCCCTGCCGGCCGGGAATCATGACTAACCCACTCTCTACAACGGGCACGCCGGTCCCGAAGACCCTGATGCCCTACCCGTGTAACGGTGGATAACCGGCTCCCCTACTCCGCAGTGCAGCGCCGATGAAACAGGGCTCCGGGCAATGAACCCGAACCCCGTGACCCCGGCGACCCGTTTCAGGTTGCAACTCCCGGGTGATCTTCAGCTACCCATCCGTCCGCCGGCTTGCACCGGACCCGGCTCGCTCTGGCTTCCGGATAGCCTACTCTCCCGCTCATCGTCTTTTGCACATCTTCTCATCGAGGACAACGGGACACAAGCATGACAACCCAGCTTCTGTCAAACGGTAGTGTACCATAAGCAAAAGCTGCCGTCAACCCTTTTTGGTCACGCCGCGACGTGGTATGAGTCTCTTGATGAATGGTACCTTTGCTTGGGCAGTCTCAGGAGTTTGCGCGAGTTTGGGTCCGAGTGAAGCCCCGCACTTCTTGCATGTCTCGGCGGAGCTCAGGTTGTAAGCGCCACAGTCGGGACACTTGATAGCCATATTCGCACCTCCTCGCACAACGTGTGGTAACCTTTTCAGGTGATCACCATCGTAATCATTCGCCACAATGCCAGGAAACTCCTTCCGCCCGGTCCTGCCGCGGCATCCCCCATTGAGAGGGTATCCCCCATTGAGAGGGTATTTCCATCCCATCATGATTATTCCCTAAAGCAGTATATGTGCCATGAGCCCCACCGGGCCTATTCCACCGGGGTCTCAATGAGGTCTACCTGGATCATGGTGATGACCTTGAGATTCTCCCCCTTGCCAGTCTCATTGAGCACCTCCGAACTCTGCAGCCTTATGACTTTGCCCCCCTGAATGTGGAAAGTCCCCTGGCTCATGTAGGTAAATGAAGCCCCCTCACGCCGTCCGGTCCTCGAAGTCGTGTAATCGATTATAGCCTGCTGCCCGCCGGGCGCTATGGCTATATCCCTCAAGGTATACTTACGCTTCTCGGGCACGAGCCCGCTACCGGCCGTGCTGAATACCTCGTCGTTTATCGTCCAGCTGTCTCCGGGGGCCACTCTCCGCCCGGGGAGGACTATCTGGAAAAGCCAGATGGATTCCTGGATTCTCTCATCCCATGGTCTTATACCCTCGACCGACAGGATACGTCCATCCCGCCCTATGGTTACATAATAGCGCAACTGGCCGAGGTCCTGAGTCCGCCCCCCATCGGCCATCACCGAACCCTGGCAGACTACCAATTGACGGGCACGGTTGCCGGATACAGATGTAGTCTGTATTGTCATTTCTTCGCGGTAGAGGTTCGTCGATCGCAGGGATCCCTTGTATGTGGTCTCGCTGATCAACACCCTGTATCTCAATATTTCCTGCGACCTAAAGTCAAATTCGAGATCAACCCCGTTGGCCTCTAGCCGCCCGGGGCATGAGAACAAGACGCCACTTGCTACGAGAAATACGGTGGCAACCACCCTCAGGTGTAGAACACACTGCTCTCGGACAGCTGCAAAAGCTCGCATCCATTGACCTCCCGGGCCTGCCCGGCAATCTCGCACCGGGGCCTTGCAGGCCCTGACTGCCTACACGGGCCCTGACAGGCGTCGCCGGGCTGGAGGGGTCCAGCCCGGCACACTCGACTTTGTTTATATTATTCGGGAGGCGTGGAGAAATTCCTGCTGTCAGGATGACCCAGGAAATTTATGTCATGAAGATACCCTGGCAGGGAATCTGCCCCGTGCCACGTAGCTCGTGTGGAGCAGTTCGTGCGCCCTGTGGCTCAGGGGCTTCTCGAGGAATTCATCATAGAGCGCCTTAACCGCCGGGTTGAGGTGGGACTTCCGAAGCGGCATCCCGCGGTCCTCGCGGTAGATGGCATCGATGCGCTTGGCCCTGATCTCGTCGTCTGTTGGAATAGGCTGGCCTCCACCCCCTATGCACCCGCCGGGGCAGCACATGATCTCGATGAAGTGGTAGTCTGCGCTCCCGTCCCTGACTTTGTCCAGGAGCTTCCTGGCGTTGCCGAGGCCATGGGCGACGGCCACCTTCACCCTCATCCCATCCAGGTTGACGGCAGCCTCCTTGATGCCGGAAAGCCCGCGCACTTCTTCGAAATCCACGTTTTCAAGCTCCCTGTCCATTACGACCTCATATACCGTGCGGAGCGCCGCCTCCATGACGCCGCCCGTGGCCCCGAAGATAACCCCCGCGCCCGTAGAGATACCGAGGGGGTCATCATATTGCTCGGGCGGGAGCTCCGCCAGGTTGAGCCCGGCTTCGCGGAGCATTCTCCCGAGCTCACGCGATGTCAAGACCGCGTCGACGTCAGGATACCCGCTGGCCGTCATTTCAGGCCTCTTTGCCTCAAATTTCTTGGCGGTACACGGCATGACGGAGACGACGAATATATCCTTTGGATCGATCCCGGCCTTTTGGGCGTAGTAGGTCTTGGCCAGGGCGCCGAACATCTGCTGGGGCGACTTGCAGGTAGACAGGTTATCTAACAGATCCGGGTAGAAGTGCTCGATGAACTTTATCCACCCCGGACTGCACGAGGTGATGAGGGGCAACTTACCGCCGTGCTTCAACCTCTCAAGAAACTCGTGTCCTTCTTCCATGATCGTGAGGTCGGCGGCGAAATCGGTGTCGAATACCCGGTCAAACCCGAGACGCCTTAATGCCGCCACCAGGTTGCCGGTGACCAGGGTTCCTGGCGGCAATCCTACCTCCTCGCCAATAGTAGCCCTCACCGCCGGGGCTGTCTGCACTACCACGTGCTTCTTGGGATCCGCGAGGGCGGCGTAGACCTCCGCGATCGAATCCTTTTCGGTCAGGGCCCCGGTCGGGCAGACCAGAGTGCACTGGCCGCACTGCACGCATGCGACATCGGCCAGGCTGTCCCCGAAGGCGGGGGCGATCATGGTTTCAAAGCCCCGGTCATTTGGGGCGATGGCAAAGACCGACTGCACCCGGGAGCAGACGCTCATGCACCGGCGACACAGGATGCACTTCTCCGGGTTTCTCACAATGGCATGTGACGAGGTGTCCTTGGCAAAGCAGGCCCTTTCCCCTTCGTACTCGATTTCCCGGATGCCAAGCCGCTCGGCCAGGGCCTGGAGCTCGCAGTTGCCGTTGCGCTCGCAGGTGAGGCATTCAAACGGGTGGTTTGACAGTATGAGCTCGAGTACCGTGCGCCGTGCCTCCCTTACGGCAGGCGTATTGGTCCTGACAACCATTCCCTCTGCAGCAGGTGTTACACATGATGCCTGGAGGGACTTGGCCCCCTCGATCTCCACCACGCATACCCTGCACACCCCTACCACATTTATATCCTTAAGGTAACAGAGGGTCGGGATGTCAATTCCAGAAGCCCGGGCGGCCTCCAGGACCGATGTCCCGCGCGGGACTGACACCCTCTGGCCGTCAATAGTCAAAGTGACCATGTCCATCTCTATCCCTCCTTGATATCGCAGCGAAGGCACCTGCTGGCTTCCGCAAGGGCCTGGTCTTCTGTAAACCCGAGGTCTACTTCGGCAAACCCGGGGCAGCGGCGCTCAATGGGCAGGTGGTTGGTGGCGACCCGGGGCGTTTCCTTCTCGATGATATCGCCCGCAAGCTCGCGCCCGAGGTCCGGGTGGACGGGGAGAACGCCGTCGCCGCCGAGGAATTTATCTATCTGGATAGCGGCCTTCCTGCCCTGGCCGATGGCGCTTACAACCGTATCCGGACCGGTCACGCAGTCTCCCCCGGCGAATACACCCCTCATCCCGGCTACCTCAAATGTCTTTGGATCCGCAACCAGGGTCGCCCAGCGGGTTACCGCCGCCTCGCTGCCTTCCGGCATAAACGACAGGTCAGACTTCTGGCCTATGGCAGGTATGACCATATCCACATCTACGGTAAACTCCGACCCGGCAACAGGCACAGGGCGCCTTCGCCCGGTCCTGTCGAAGTCCCCCAGCACCATCCTCACGCACTCCATCTTGGAGACCCTGCCGTCCTTGCCAATGATGCTGGAGGGCGCCGTAAGGTAGTGTATCTTCACGCCTTCCTTCTCGGCCTCTTGAACCTCTCCGGGCTCGGCTGGCATCTCCTCGCGAGTTCTCCTGTAGAGAATATGGACCTCCTTTGCCCCCATGCGAAGAGCCGTCCTGGCCGCATCAATCGCGGCATTCCCGCCGCCGACCACGGCCACCCTGCGGCCCACCTCCCGGAGCTGTCCGAGATTCACCTGCCGCAAGAAATCAGTGGCGCTCACCACCCCGTCGAGGTCCTCCCCGGGTATGCCCAACTCCTGGCCTACATGAGCGCCGACAGCTATGAACACGGCCTTGTATCCCTGGCGATTGAGATCCTCCAGGGTGATGTCTACCCCGACGCGGGTATTCAGCCT
>DUSO01000174.1 GCA_012842565.1 Bacillota bacterium | reverse complement strand
GCACCGTGGGTCCAAGGCTAAGGTCGTACCCGCCTTTGGCAAGAACATGGCGGAGGTAGAGTGCGTGAACTGCGGCCAGTGTGCCGCCGTGTGTCCGACGGGGGCCATAGTGGTCAAGTCGGAGGTCGACATGGCATGGAAGGCGATAAGCGATCCCAAGAAGTTCGTAATCGCCCAGATCGCCCCGGCTGTGCGCGTGGCGGTCGGTGAGGCGTTTTCCCTGCCGCCCGGTGAGGTCGCGACCGGCAAGGTGGTTGCCGCCATGAGGCGAATGGGGTTCCGCCAGATATTCGACACCTGCTTTGCGGCTGACCTCACGGTAATGGAGGAAGCGCATGAATTCATCAAGAGGCTCGAATCGGGAGACCATCTCCCGCAATTCACCTCGTGCTGCCCGGCATGGGTAAAATTTGCCGAGCAGTTCTATCCGGACATGGTATCAAACCTCTCGAGCTGCCGCTCGCCACAGCAGATGTTCGGCTCGGTGGCAAAAGGCTACTATGCCCGTGAACTAGGGATCCCGCCTGAGGATCTCTATGTGGTGTCTGTTATGCCGTGCACCGCGAAGAAATTCGAGGCCAAACGGCCCGAATTCTCCCCATCGGGTGTGCCGGACGTTGACCTTGTGTTGACCACGCAGGAGATCATACACATGATCGAGGAATCCGGCATATCCTTTGAGTCAGTCGAGCCGGAGGCCTTCGACGTGCCATTTGGATTTGCCAGCGGGGCCGGGGTCATCTTCGGAGCCACGGGCGGGGTGGCTGAGGCCGTCTTGAGGGCTGCCGCCGGATCCGCCGGTCAAAACGGCGCATCAGGAGCACTTGAATACCGGGAGGCAGTTCAGGTAAACTTTAATCAAGTTCGCGGGATGGCCGGATTCAGGGAGGCTTGCGTCAAGGTAGGGGACCGGGAGGTCCGTCTTGCTGTGGTAAATGGGCTCGGCAACGCCCGCAGCCTCCTGGAGGCTATAAAGCGCGGGGAGGCCCGGTATGACCTGGTTGAGGTCATGGCCTGTCCCGGCGGGTGCGTGGGCGGCGCAGGCCAGCCCGTAGCGTCGGGCGCCGGGGTGCGGGAGGCGCGTGCCAAAGGGCTCTACAGGGTGGACCGCTCCGGGCCTATAAGGCGGTCACAGGACAATCCGTTTATAGCCTCCGTGTATGCCAAGTGGCTTGATCAGCCGGGGAGCCACAAGGCGCATGAGGCGCTGCACACGAGTTACTGCCCGCGTCGCAGGATAGCCGGTGAGGAGATCGAGCTCTTGGCCGGAAGGTGCGCAAAGCCGGTCGACGTTGGTGTGTGCGTCGGGACTTCCTGCTACTTGAAGGGATCCTATGCGGTGTTGAAGAACTTGGTAGACCTCGTGGAAGCGTCAGGCCTTGCGGACCGGGTGAACCTCCATGCTGCATTCTGCTTTGAAAACTGTGACAAGGGACCTTCTGTCAGCGTGGACGGGGAGCTCATATCGGGGGTGACCCCGGAGCGGGCGGCGTGGATCTTCGAGACACTGATCAAGCCCAGGGCGCTGGGCCAGGCAGAGCACGACGCGGCACCGGCAAGGAGGGATTAGGACTTGGCGAGGGAGGTCAGGATATCCAGGCAGGCCCTGAGGAGGTTGCCTCTATACTACCGGTGCGCCAGCAGGTGCCGGGAAAAGAATCAACAATTCGTGTCATCTGAGGAGATATCACGGGAGGCTGAGGTAAACCCGGTACAGGTGAGAAAGGACCTAACCCAGCTGTTCGGCGAATTCGGGAAACCCGGGGTCGGCTATAATGTCCAGGAATTGTGCCTCCTGCTCGAGGAACTCTTGGGATTCCGCGGGAGGAACGAGGCCGTCCTGGTCGGGGCCGGGAGGCTCGGCTCCGCCATAGCGAGCTACACGGGCTTTGCCAGGTACGGCCTTTCTATAGTGGCCCTGTTTGACAGCGACCCCGGGAAGGTGGGCGCCGAGATATCGGGCAAGAAGGTCTTCCCGATGAGTGAACTCCAGCACATAGTGCAGAGGTTGGGCATCAGGGTCGGCATAATTACCGTGCCGGCCCCGGAGGCCCAGGGTGTCGCGGATGCGCTGGTACGCTCCGGCATCAGGGCTATCTGGAACTTTGCCCCCGTAACGCTCTCTGTGCCACCCGGCATTGTGGTGAGGAACGAGGACTTAGCTTCCGGCCTCGCGACGCTCTTTCACCATGTGGCCGGGTCATGTCCGGTAAGATACACGCAGGAAATCAGCCCGGCAGGGAGAACTCTATAACCCTGCCGGGTAAATTATGAAGGGATGAAACCGGCATGCCGGTTGCGCCTTCGAGGTCGCGTATCAGTCGGGCCCCGCGCGGGAGCGCCGGGCGAAACAGGCAGGGCGGTGAGTGCTATCAGGCGGGTGCTTATCGTATGTTCGGGCAATACATGCAGGAGCCCGATGGCTGAAGCGTTAGTGAGGCGGGAACTCGAATCCTATTTTAAGGGAGAGGGGCTCTCGCCGCGTGGGGACTTTGAGGTTATGTCTGCCGGGATAGCTGCCCTGGAAGGCGATCCGGCCTCGGCCCATGCAGTCACCGCCATGGCTGAAGCCGGACTTGACATTTCCGGGCACAGGGCGGTCAGGCTTACTCGCGAGCTAGTGGAGGGTGCCGATTTAGTCCTCACCATGACAGGGCGTCACAAGGAGGCAATACTCAAACTCGCGCCTGGCAGCGAGGGCAAGGTCTACACCATCGGCGAATTTACCGGCAGGGGCAGGGATTATGAGATCCCGGACCCATTTGGTCTCTCACTTGAAGAATACAGGAAAGCAGCCCGTGAGCTCCAGGGGGCGGCCAAGGAGATCGCCGAGCGGCTGGCAAGAGATAGGGTGAATAATGTCGGCAGTGTGGGAAAGGAGTCGGTTGAGGATGAGGGTGGCCATCGGATCTGACCACGCCGGATTCTATATGAAAGAAGAAATAAAGGGGTTCCTCTCGAAGATGGGGGTGGAGTTTTCCGACTTTGGGTGCCATTCTCCTGAATCAGTGGATTATCCAGATATCGGGCGCCAGGTTGCCAAGAGCGTTGCAGAAGGTGAGTACGATCGTGGCATCCTGATATGCGGGACAGGGATCGGGATGTCAATGGTCGCCAACAAGGTCCGCGGGGTGAGGGCTGCCCTTTGCCAGGATGAATTCTCCGCCCGGGCTTCGAGGCAGCATAACAACGCAAACGTCCTGGCCCTCGGGGCAAGGGTGATAGGCCCCGGACTTGCCTGCAGCATTGTCGAGGTATTCCTGCGTACTGACTTTGAGGGAGGTCGTCACGCCAGGAGGGTGGGTAAGATCGAAGCAATCGAGGGGGAGGAGTAGCAATTGTCACAGGTTTTCGTCATTGACCACCCGCTTATCCAGCACAAACTCACTTTTATCCGGGACAAGCGCACCGGTTCCAAGGATTTCAGAGAACTCGTAGACGAGGTTGCCACCCTCATGGCATACGAGGTCACCCGGGACCTGGTGCTCGAGGATGTCCAGGTGGAGACACCTATAGGCATCGCGAATACCAAAGTCATCTCTGGCAAGAAAGTCGGCATTGTGGCTATCCTCAGGGCGGGACTCGGGATGGTGGATGGCATACTCAAGCTCATCCCGGCCGCCAAGGTGGGACACATAGGCATCTACCGCGACCCCAAGACCTTGAAGCCAATAGACTATTATTGCAAGTTGCCGACCGATGTATCAGAGAGGGACCTCATAGTGGTCGACCCCATGCTGGCAACCGGCGGGTCCGCCAATGCAGCCATTCGATTTCTAAAACAACGCGGGGCGCGTAATATCAAACTGATGGTACTAATTGCAGCCCCGGAGGGAATTGCTGCCGTCCAGCGCGAGAACCCCGATGTAGATATTTACACGGCCGCCATTGACCAGTGCCTCAACGACCATGGATATATCGTCCCGGGGCTTGGCGATGCCGGCGACAGGCTATTCGGCACGAAATGAGGGAGAATATCTTGGCAGGAGGCGCAATACCGGACCAAACAAGGCCGTCTTGGGACGAATACTTTATGGAGATCACCAACGTAGTGGCAAAAAGGTCCACGTGCCTCAGGCGCAGGGTGGGGGCCATCGCCGTAAAGGACCGCCGTATCCTCGCCACGGGCTACAATGGAGCCCCCTCAGGGCTGGCCCATTGCAGCGACGTCGGATGTCTCAGGGAAAAGATGGGTATCCCCTCCGGCGAGAGGCACGAGCTGTGTCGCGGGCTACACGCGGAGCAAAACGTGATAATCCAGGCCGCCCTTCACGGGATATCCCTCGAGGGAGCCACTGTCTATTCTACGACCCAGCCCTGCAGCCTGTGCGCCAAGATGATGGTGAACGCCGGCATTAGGGAAGTAGTATTTACTGGTGATTACCCCGATGACCTCGCCATGTCTATACTCAGGGAGGGCGGCGTAGGGGTCCGTCGCTGGGGCTTGCCGCAGGAGGACTATCGCAGGTGAGGTCTCTTGCGGGGTGTTTCTTGCGGGGTTGACCCGGCCGCTCCCGAGAGTTAGAATAAGCCAGGTGAGAACTGAGAACAGGCCGGATAGGTGAGAAACCCCCGGCTTCTATTCGTGCGGGGATGGAGAGTGGCACCGGTGGAAAAGTACGTATGGGCCTTTGTGGAAGCGGCTATGATCTCGCTTGTGGTGACACCTGTGGCCCGGCTGGCGGCGGTCAAGTTCGGTTTTGTTGACAGACCCAGCGAGAGGAGGGTGCATGATCATGTGATCCCTCTTCTCGGTGGCCTTGCCATCATGATTGCCTTTTACCTGACTTCGCTGTCATGGTTGCCGCTCGACAGGACCATGGTCGGCCTCATCGCAGCCGGCATGTTCATATTCGTCGTCGGACTGCTGGACGACTACAGGAAATCCCGCCGGGAGTTACCGGCAAAGGTCAAGCTGGCCGGCCAGGTAATTGCGAGCATTATCGCAGTGCTCTTCGGCATCAAGATAAAGTTCGTGACCAACCCCCTCGGCGGGATGATATATCTTGGTATGTTCAGCATCCCGGTAACCATCATCTGGATGGTCAGCATTACCAATGTCGTGAACCTGATGGATGGGCTCGATGGCCTTGCAGCAGGCGTCTCCGCTATCGCCGCCTTTGCCCTCTTCGTAGTTGCCGCGGGCAAAGGCCAGGAGATGTCTGCCATGACGGCCATAGCCCTTGCCGGAGCTACCGTCGGGTTTCTCAGGTACAACTTCAACCCCGCAAAGATATTCATGGGGGATGCCGGGGCAATGTTCATTGGTTTCCTGCTTGCGGCCGTATCTACGGTCGGGGCTCTGAAAGGTGCCACGACCGTAGCGCTCACCATCCCGTTCCTGGCCCTGGGTATACCCATTTTTGACACCGCCTTTGCCATCGTGAGAAGGGTAAGGGAAGGAAAGCCCATCTACATCGCCGACAAGGGGCATATACACCATCGGTTGCTGGCGATGGGCCTATCCCAGCGGCAAGCCGTCATTACCCTTTACTCCCTGGCAAGCCTCCTGGGGTTGAGCGCGGTGCTCTCCGCCCAGCTGGGCACCCTGCCTGCATACCTGGTCATAGTCGTGGTCGCGCTCATCCTGTTTGTATTGTTCAGGGAGTTTGTATTTGTCAAGGAGCCCGGCGGTTACCGCGGCTACCGGCGGGGACCGGGAGAAAGACATAACGCCGGATAGCGTTTTCCGGGGGTGCCGGTCTTCTCTGGGGGTGCTCTGGTAATTGCAGCCAATCAAAGTCATGGCAATATTCGGGACAAGGCCTGAAGCTATAAAAATGGCACCAGTTGTCAAGCAATTGAAGCAGGAGGAAGATTTCAAGGCCGTTGTGACGGTCACCGCACAGCACCGTGAGATGCTCGACCAGGTGCTGGAGCTTTTTGACATCGTACCGGATTATGACCTCGGCATAATGTCTGAAGCACAGACGCTCTCGGAGATCATGGTAAAATGCCTTTCGGGCCTTGTCGAGCCCATCCGGGCCGTGGCCCCGGATCTCGTCTTGGTTCACGGCGATACTGCCACCACCGTCGCAGGCGCTCTTGCGGCCTTTTATCACAGGGTCGCAGTCGGCCATGTCGAGGCCGGCCTCAGGACGGGGGAAAAGTACAACCCCTATCCCGAGGAGATGAATAGGCGGCTCACCGCAGTCCTGGCGGACCTCCACTTTTCGCCGACCCCCAACCACAGGCGAAACCTGATACGCGAGGGCATCGACCCGGGGGCCATCTTTGTTACCGGCAATACGGTAATAGACGCCCTTTTTGAGGTTATAAAAGTGGACCATGAGTTTTCGGACCCGTTACTTGCCTCGATACCCTACGACCAGTACCGGGTGATCTTGGTAACTGCACACCGGCGGGAAAACTGGGGAGAGCCCTTCCGGCGGATCATGCGCGCCGTGGCCCGCATAGCCCGGGAATTTCCGGACGTCCTGGTGATATTCCCGGTCCACATGAACCCGGTTGTGAGGGAACCCGCAAAGGAACTCCTCGGCGCGCTGGAAAGGGTCTACCTGGTCGATCCCGTAGACTACCTCACGATGGCGAACCTGATGAAACGATCTTACATGATCCTGACGGATTCCGGCGGGCTCCAGGAAGAGGCCCCTTCTCTGGGTAAGCCCGTCCTCGTCCTGAGGTCCGTTACAGAGAGGCCCGAAGGGATCGAGGCTGGCACACTCCGGCTGGTCGGGACGGACGAAGATGCTATATTCGCTGAGGCTTCGAAACTGCTGAAAGACAGCCTGGAATACTCGCGGATGGCCCAGGCGCGGAATCCCTACGGCGACGGCCGTGCCAGCAAGAGGATCGTCGATGCCATAAGGTATTATTTCGGGCGATCCCCTGACCCCCCGCAGGAATTCCACCCTCCTTCCTCCCTGGAATCAATTGTCACTTGCCCTGCTAGCAGGGGAAATGATAGACTTTGACTGGCAGTGTGCCGGAGATCCAGTCAGTATACCGGGGATTGGACCCGTAACCGGAGACTAGAGCGGTCCGTGTCGTTTTTTGGCGGAAATCAGGGAGGAAAATGAATTGGACACGATTTTGGTCCGGGGTGGCAGGCGGCTACATGGCAAGGTTAGCATAAGCGGAGCTAAGAATGCCGCGCTTCCAATAATGGCGGCTTCTCTCTTGAGCGATGGTGAAGTGGTCTTATCTAATATACCGGATCTTGATGACGTGAGCACAATGTGCGACGTGCTGGAGGCGCTCGGCGTAAGAGTCAGGCGAGCCGGGTCCCGGCTTTTGTTTCGTGCGGATAATCTGGAGGAGAATGAGGCGCCATACCCGCTTATAAGGAAGATGCGCGCCTCTTTTCTTGTGGCCGGACCCCTTCTTGCCCGGCTGGGAGCCGTCCGCATCCCGCTCCCGGGGGGGTGTGCCATTGGCCTGAGGCCCATAGACCTTCACCTCAAGGGATTTATGGCCATGGGTGCCGAGATAAGGCAGGATGGGGGCGTGATCGAGGCAGTGGCACCACGGGGCCTTCACGGGGCCAGGGTATACCTTGACGTGCCGAGCGTCGGGGCTACAGAGAATATCCTTATGGCCAGCTGTTTTGCCTCAGGCGAGACTATAATAGAGAATGCAGCGAGGGAGCCAGAAGTCGTGGACCTGGCTAATTTCCTCGTGCGTATGGGGGCCGATATAAGAGGGGCCGGTACCAGCGCCATCAGAGTTACAGGCGTATCAAGGCTTTCAGGGGTGGCTTACGAGATCATTCCCGACCGGATAGAGGCCGGCACCTATATGATAGCATGTGCTATTGCCGGCGGGGATGTTTTTATAAGAAACGCCGTGCCCGAACACATAAGGGCGATCGCCGCAAAGCTCGCGGAGGTTGGCGTGAGGGTAATCGAAGCCGATGGCGGGGTGAGGGTGATCGCAGATAAGAGGCCTGCACCAACAGATATTACTACGACGGCCTACCCGGGATTTCCTACCGATCTCCAGCCGCAGATGATGGCGCTTCTGTCCGTGGCAGCGGGGACGAGCGTCATAACGGAGACCGTGTTTGAAGGCAGGTTTATGCACGTGGCCGAGCTCAAGAGAATGGGGGCTCGCATACGCACCGAAAACCAGACCGCCATCATAGAAGGAGTTGGAGAGCTCTCCGGGGCACGGGTAAGGGTGCCGGACCTGAGGGCCGGTGCAGCACTGGTGCTGGCGGGCCTGAGGGCTGAGGGCGAGACGGAGATATCGGACGTACACCATATTGACAGGGGCTATGAGAGCATAGAAGCTAAGCTCCGGGCAATCGGCGCAGACATCGAGAGGGTGAGTGACGGGGTTTCTGTTTCCCGAATCGCCCAGGTCCTATAGGTTTTAGGAGATTTTAGGAGACCCCGGGCGGGAAAGCCCGATCAGGCAGAGGTGTTGATGGGCACAGCCAACTGGTTCTAACACGACGCAGCCGGGCGTATAGATCCTCTAGACAAGCACTATTTTTATGTCGCCCCGGGAGGAAAGCCTGATGGCCCGCGCGGTGGCTGTGATCGTGGCTTTTTGCTTCGTTGCCGTCATAATCCTGCCGACTGTCCTTGTGAG
>DUSO01000173.1 GCA_012842565.1 Bacillota bacterium | reverse complement strand
GCCACGAATGACCCGGCTGCCGACGACGATCTAGGCATCGGCGATATTCCGGGTGCCGGCGATGGCTCGGGTATCAGGGAAGGCTCGCTCGCAGTAAGGCCGATGACGCTTATCTCCGACCTGTCGGCCAGCGCCAGCATATCCTCAGGGTCTACCAGCACGGTGCGCCCGGATTCCACCGCCAGGCAGGAAGCCCCTGCAGCCGCCATCACGGCAATGGTGTGACTGCCTACCGCCGGCATGTCAAACCTCGGGTCCTGTGAGGGTTTTGCCACCTTGACTACCACAGCCCCCGGCCCCCCCACCTCGCCGCCCCTCATGATCGCGGCATCTGTGCCCTCGGCGGCCTCCACGGCCAGCACGACACCGCATTTTACCACGACGGTCTGGCCAATATCGGCAGCTCCCACATGCTTTGCGACCTCAAAACCTACCCTGGCATCGGAAAGCTCCCGGCAAGACGGCTCCCTGGTCGAAAGCGTCCCTTTTCCCGCGAGGTGGCTGCCGAGATAATCTACTTGAGGAACTATGGCGATGCCTGCGCGCTCGAGGTCCTGGACAAATCTCAGGAGAAGCCGGTCGTCGTTTCTGGGCTCACCGGGTGGCAGGTAACGGGCGATATAATCTCCCACCTCTTGATCCCGAAACATGAGATCTTTCCAGACCTTGCCGGCCAGGATGGCCATTAAAACCCGCTCCTGCTGCAAAACGCGTATTATCTCTGCAGGCCGTGATAGGGGTACCCGGTGCACCTTATTTGAGACATCCATAAGCCCGGGACCTGGCTCCCCGGCGACATAGCATATGACCACGTCGAGGCCTCGCAACCTGGCTTCCCTTGCAATGACTATGGGCAGATCCCCTTCTCCTGCCACAATGCCGAGCCTGCCTGCGTCGTGGCGGCTAAAGCCGGGCGCCCCGCAACGCCCAAAGTCATTCATCATGTATAGCTCCCCGGTCCTCGTCCGGATTCCCAGAGCTGCGGCCCCGGTAGCTCATGATGCCCCTGGCCGATGCCTCGAGGAAGGCTGCGAGGTGCTGGACCTCGGGGCAGTCCGGGATTTCCTGCGATATCTTTAGACACGCCTGGGATACTGTCAATCCCGACTCATATAGTAGCCTGTATGCCCTGCGCAGGCTTGCCCTGGAGTCCTGCGACACGCCATGGCGACGCATGCCGACGACATTCAGGCCGATCACCTTGGCCGGGTTACCATCAACCAGGGCGAATGGAGGAACGTCCTTTACCACCTTTGCCATTCCTCCCACCATGGCCATCCTGCCTATCCGGCAAAACTGGTGAACGCCGCTCATCCCACCCAGCACGGCCTCATCTTCGACAACAGTATGGCCTGCGAGGGCGCACCCGCCGGTGAGGATGACACCCGACCCGACCAGGCAGTCATGCGCGATATGAACGTACGTCATGATCATATTCCGGTCACCTATCCGGGTCTCTCCCCGCCCCTCGGGAGTGCCGCGGTGTATCGTGACAAATTCCCGGATTATGTTCTCATCGCCGATGAAAAGGCCGGTCTTTTCTCCACTGTACTTTACATCCTGTGGCTCCCCGCCCAGGCAGACGAATGGGGATATCGAGCATTTCTTCCCGATGACAGCCGGACCCTGGATCACAGTGTGGGCACCGATCGCAGTCCCATCCCCTATGGTCACATCAGGGCCGATCACGCAGTATGGGCCCACCTCGACGTCCCGCCCCAGCCTGGCACTGGGGTGTATCACGGCCGTATGGTGGATTCTCCGGGTGCCCCGCACCGCAGATATGGTCGTTCCTGACGATGAACTAAACAGCACTCCCATCCTCTCCTTCTACCAGCGCGAAGGTAAGCTCCCCATCTGCGACAAGACGGTCGCCGACATAGGCACTCGCAGTAGCCCTGCCCATATTCTTGCGCACCGAGGTTATGACGGCCTCGATTCTGAGCTCGTCACCCGGCACAACTGGCTTTCGAAACCTCGCCCTGTCAATCCCTACAAAGTAGGGAATCCGCCCCCCGGCCCCCCCGGCGGTCAAGGCGGCGACCCCGCATACCTGGGCCATCGCCTCCACTATCAGCACACCCGGCATCACCGGCCTGCCGGGGAAATGTCCCTGAAAGAAAGGCTCGTTGATGGTGACGTTTTTTATGGCAACCGCCCGCTTGCCTGGCTCGATCTCCAAAACCCTGTCCACCATGAGAAACGGGTACCTGTGCGGCAGGATCCGCTGAATCTCGACGACATCCAACACCAGCTAACACTCCCCCATTATCAGCCTTGCCAGCCTGTGGTTCATCGAATGGCCGGAGGCAATCCCCACTATGTGGGCCCTGACGGGCCCGGCAAGGCCAAGGTCTCCTATAATGTCGAGGACCTTGTGACGGGCGATCTCGTCTGGAAACCTCAAAGTACCCAGGTAACCATGACGCCCCACCACTACCACAGTGTCGGCCCTGCCACCCAGGCCAAGGCCCCGCGCCTGCAAGGCCTCAATCTCCTCCTCAAACCCGACCGTCCGGGCCGGGGCAATCTCGCACACAAAGGAATCCCTGGAAATCTCGAATTCCACGTGTTGAACCCCTACAAATGGAACATCGCTATCAAATACATAAGTTACCTTGAGGCCATGGTAGGGCAGTGCGATGAGGTGCCTCGGGCCGTCGCTCACCCATACGGGTCGGTCGATGACCACCTCCTGACGAGGAGAGCCCTGAGGCACTATGCCGGCTTCATTTATCATCTCCACAAAGGTGGCGGCGCTGCCGTCCCCCATCGGCACTTCTTCGGCGTCAAGCTCGCACCGGATATTATCGATGGACATGCCCCTGATTGCTGCAATCAGGTGTTCGACCGTCCTGACCGAGACCTCCCCGCTGCCGGTACCGATTGTAGTAGCCCTGTCGCCTTCGATGATGTTGGCAGCTGTAGCCCGGACCTCAGGCGAGCCCGGCAGGTCGACCCTTACAAACACGATCCCTGTGCTCTCCGGGGCGGGAACGAGCCTGAGCCTGGCGGATTTGCCCGTGTGCAAAGAGACCCCGGTATATTCCACGCTCCGCCCGATGGTATGTTCTCTATCCGTGTCTGGCATCCTGCCCATAACAGTGCAATATTCGACAATGATCAGGTGTTCCCTTCTGCTACACGTTACTCGCTGCAGCCCCGCAAGCGAGCGTTTGTGCGAGCCGGGCATAGCGTCTCCCGAGTTCCGATGTGGGAGAGCACAGCACCTTGGCGGGGCTCCCGTCCTCGACGATCTTGCCATGGTCCAAGAGCACAAGGCGTGTAGCGGCTCTTGCGGCAAACCTCATTTCATGGGTGACTACCAGCATGGTGATGTGTTCCTTCTCGATCAGGTCCTCCATGACATCGAGGACCTCTTGTACCAGAATGGGGTCCAGAGATGCCGTAGGCTCGTCCCACAGCATAAGCTTTGGATCCATCGCTATAGCCCTTGCTATGGCCACGCGTTGTTGCTCCCCGCCGCTCAAGGAGTCCGGCCTCCGGAGGAATAAGGACCTGGGAATCCCAACCCTGTCAAGGGCCCGGGCGGCCCTTGCCTCGACCTCATCGCGGCAGGTCCTCGAGGCCTCGCAAGACATCTCGGCGCCAAGGATGACGTTTTCAATCACGGTGAGGCGCCTTACCAGGTTGAAATGCTGGAAGACAAATCCTATCGAGGAGCGCAGCCGCCTGAGGCCGGGATACCCCAGGCTTGTGACTGGCACGCCGTCCAGCACGACCTCTCCTGCATCAGGCTCCACGAGCCTGTTGATGCAGCGGAGCAGGGTGGACTTGCCGCAACCGCTGGGGCCGGTAATGGCCACGACCTCACCGGCATTCACGGACATGCTGACGCCCGAGAGGGCGGTTACCCTGCCATACCGCTTAAATAGGCCGGTTACCTGCAAAAACGCGCGGTTGACCTCGCAGTTATCCGGCAATTCCTCTCGAACCTCCCCCGGCCTGGCCGGCTTGCTGTACCCTGGGCCAGCGGCTCCCCCCGGCGCGATTAAGACTCACGGCATGGTTCTCCCTGGGCCGGCCGCTGTATCTCACATTGACCCGGTTTATGAGCTGCAGTATTCCTGGTCTGGCATCCGGGATTATTATCTCCCTCATAATGGATGAATATGGCATTCCAATGGCCTCACACGCCTCGACCTCTCCTGCATTCACAGGGTTTATCCTGTGGCTTATGGCCGAGAGCATAAGGCCCATAAGCCCACCCAGGGCCGCCATCTGGTATGGAGTTATCCAGGAAAACCTGGTGCCCGAGACGAGGTATATGCCGGAGGTCAGGATGGCCCCGGTGCCGGTCATGTAGAGAGCTGGCTCTAATTGCAGACGCCACGGGCGCTTCCGGCCCCGGCCGAAGCACCTTATCGACGAAGCTATCGAAGAGTGATCTATGAAAAGTGAGAGGAAAGCGAAGACAAGGGCCACTAACGTGGCTATCGCCGATCTCGCCTCCTTCATCACCCTGTAGACCTCGCTCCTCAAACCGGGCTCGAGCATGCCCGGGGGCACAAGGTTTACTGCAACATCAAAGCCCCTGGTGGCCTCCCTCGCGGCCATGAGGGCATCTCTCTCCCGGATTTCGGGGCCAATGAGAATGCCGATCCTCTCCCCGGGGATTACCTGGCCGCCCATATAGCTCTCGATCAGCTTGACCGAATGCCCCACCTGCTCATCCCTTATGTTGGGAAGGGATTTCTTTATGCTCTCGAGCTGGCTTAGCATTGCGGAGGTGTCGAGTTCGCGGAGCTTATTCAGGTCAGATGACATCCTATCAAGGGATTGCTTGAGAGACCCGATATCCGCATTCTGCAGCTCAACGAGAAGCCTGTTTGTAGCATCCAGCACACCAGACACGACTCCGGGCAGCGCCCCGGTCTCCGCAAGGTCCGATACGGCGCCGAGGCTCCGGGAGAGGGACCTGGCACGATCCCGCCATGCAGTGAGCGCGCGCACCAGGGCTGATGCATTGCGGCTGAGCCCCGGGCCCGGCTCCTGCGGGATGAATTCAGAAAGCTGTCTGTCGAGGAAATCCAGCGTCTCCAGGGAGGAAGCAAACCTTTCGACGATCCCCACAGCCCTGTCCAGCCTGTCTTTGAGGAGATCCTTGTCCCGGGCCGGCTCTTTGCCTGGTGGCCGACCGCCAACGATGCCGTCTCTAAAGGTCTCGAGAGCCCTCTGGGCGGCTACCAGCTGGGACAGTACATCATCATACATTTCGATGGTGCGACGGGCACCTGATAGTGCATCCGCGCCATGGCTCGCCGTCACCTCGAGTTCTTTTACCAGCGCTATGCCCTGGTTGACAGCCTCGGTAAGTCGCTGCCTTTCACTGGTGACCGTCGCAGTGCCGAGCCTGGCGTCCTTCCTGTCCCCAGTGCCGTACACGGCAAAAGAGGGGGAATTGACTGCCTCCTGGACGTCCCCCGCGATCACCATTCCGGTGGCCCTGCTGCCATTGACCTCGCGAATCTCCACTTCGAGCTCGGAGGCGGTCCCGTGTGACCTCAGTATGACCGTATCGCCTGGTTTCAGGGTTACTCCCTGGCCCGTAGTGATGGTAGCTTTGGCCGCATAGTACTGGAGGAATTTCTTCATCTCCGCCAGCGTCGCCATAAGGTCTTTGAGGTCGGAATTGCGGCCATATGAGGTGATGTCCTTGACAAGACCATGGGAATGACGCCTCAACGTCTCCACCAGCTCCGCACCGACTGCCGGGGCATCTGCGAATTCCTGGCCCATCGGGAGCCTCAAGTCGAGGATGCGATAGCGGTGAAGGAGACCCCTGATCTCCGCCGTGACCTTTGGAAGGTCTTCAAGGGACCAGGTAACAACCCCGATAGACGCCCCGTCGCGAAAACAAAAGCGCACCCCGTCTATCTTGTTGATCTGGTCCATCAAAAACGAGGCCGCCCCGGGTTCCACGCCAGATACCACGGCCCTCGGCTCAATAATAAAAGTAGACCCGGAGGCGCCCGGGATATTCCAGAAAGCCCTCGATAGAGCCTCGAGGTTTCTCTGGGTGCGCATCTTGTCGGGGAGCGCAATCAAAAAGTTGGCCCGGCCCGCAACCGAGACGCTCGGCTCCACCCTGGCCCCGGGATACTCGGCCTGGATGATGCGGGATATCTCCCTCCCAGCCTGTTCCTTGAACTCTTCCCTCACATGGACGATCAGGTCATACTCGCCGAAGCGTCCTATAATGCCATCAACGGTGGTTCCAAAGTATGTATCCGATATCCGGGCCGCCCCGGAAGCCAGCAGGGCGCCTACCACGATGCCTGTGAGGACGAGAAGCCCGATATCTCGCCAGAATCCTTCACGAAGAAGCGAGAGCAAGGCCCTACCCCCTTGCTGCGCCGCGCTAGAAGGCAAGCTTTATAGTGATAGCAAGCTCGATAGCGCATGTCCATTATACCATAGAGGGCAGGCAGGGCCGCCATGCGATCTATTTACCTTGGGTGCCTTTACCTTCCTCCTCTACCTCAAACTCTATGTCTACGCCACCTCCTGCCTCAACGAGGTCCCGGTCGGTCCAGACCCTGAGCTCTTTACTTGTGAGCCTTTCCCCCTCAGGACTCTCCGCCCTCACCGACCCCGCCAGCACCAGGAGCTTTTCCTTTTCCGAATAGGTCGCCTTGTCCCCCCAGGCCTTGGTGTCCTTTCTCTGGACGAAGACATGTCCATCCGCGACACATTCCTTCTTATTTGTCCAGTATTCCAGCCGGTCCGCCTTGAGGGTCACCTTCTCTGTACGCTTCTGGGCCTCCCCTTGCGGGGCCTTGCCCTGCCGGGGAACCTTGACCTCCATCCCCCCTCCGCCCTTGGTGCCACCCTGGGGAGTGCCCGGGCTTGTGCCAGCCTCTGAGGCCCCGCCGGCCACCTCCTCGTCCTTGACTAGGACGACATTGCCCAGCGCCACGACCCGCTTTTCATTAAAGTAGACGACAAGCTGGTCGGCCGTAAGAAGCACATCAGGCTCCTTGAGCTCAACACTCCCGCTTATCTTCGCAATTTTCTTGTCTGTGGTGATCTCGGCTCTGTTGCACCTTATGACCGTGTTGTCCTGGGTTATCCTGACGTCTCCTTCGGCCACGAAGACCTTGTTCTCCAGGTCGTAGTGGACCTTCTGGTCCGCACTTATCTTGACGGTGTTCGCAGCGGCTGCCCCACCGGCAACGAGAAGATACCCGGTGAAGATGATCCAGACTGCGACCGCAATGACAGGAAGGGTGGATATCCTGTCTGCATCCCTGCAGCACATATTCACGGGCGACCCGGCGTGTGACATGACCAACACCCCCAGAGCAGGAAATTCATTCAAGTTGAAACTCGACGTCCGCCCGTCCCTCTACCACAAGCTGGTGGCGCCAGTATGAATATATTACCTTGTCGGCGGAAATCCGGCCGGCCATGTAATCCCTCCCGTCCACCACCAGGACGTTGCCGGAGATTGTAAGCTCTCGCGTCTTGAGATCAAGGGTCGCCATGTCCCCGGTGACCTCGGTCCCCCTTACATTCAATACCACCCTGCCCGGGCAGGTCACCAGGTCCCGTGCGCTATCAAGCTCCAGCGCATAAGTACGAAACGTGAGGCCTTCACCGGGGCAGGCCAGGTTTACACCGCCTGTGAGGCTCACAGTGCGCCTGTCGGCGCTTACCAGGGCCTCTTTCGCCGAAAAGGTCATCTCGAGCCCGTCCTTGTCATATAGCGCCCCATCGGCCACGTCCTCGAGCCTGATAGCCCCCGACCCGGTCTCCACCTCGACCACCCTGGCCTTGAGCTGCCACTGGCGCCTTCCCTGGCTCCTCCCTACCAGCTCGGTTTCCTTAAGGCGCACCTCGGGCCCTGACCCTTCCGTCACGTGGGATGTCCTTAAATTCCCATGCCCAGATCTCATATCCCTGTGCCGCAGCAGGTAGGGTGCCGAGACCCCCGCAACCAACAATAATACTATCAGCAAGCCCGGCACCAGGAATCCCGGCGTCCGCGAGCACCGCCCCCCGCCCCCCGTCGTCGCCCCGCCGGGGAGCCGCCCGCCCCTCGTCATTGGGCCACCGGGGGCTTGAAAAGCACCCCCTGGTCACCCAGGCCGAATTTGAGTCCTTCGAAGGGAAAGGCCTTGATCCTGTATTCGAGCCATATCTCCTGCGACTTGTAATTATACATGAGGGCAAGCTCGCGGCAGTGGAGATCTTTTACCACCCCGATGTCAAGCCGCTTGATCGCCCTTTCATTGACGCCGCCATAGACGGCCGTGGCTTTGACCGACCAGTCCTTCGCCACCTTCACGTCTACATCACCCTCGAGCCTGTCCAGGACATTCTCGGAGGGGAGAAACCTTGCGGCAAGCCGCACCTTGAAGTCCTCGCGGGGCTGTGCGTCGAGCCTGGCTGTAACCTGGTCAATTGCCCCAGCCTCCACGTCATACCTGCCCTCCACATCCAGCGAGATCGTGCGGGTCGGCCTTATGGTAACCTGGCCCACCACATTGTCCGCCTCCTGGGTATACAAGTCGTACCCGGCAGAGATGGAGGCCCCCCAGTTTTCCTTATCAAGCTGGAGCTTAAGGGACACGAGGCCCCTGGGGTCCAGCTCGTCATAGACAAATGGGCTCCACCCCCATATCCCCCTGTACTGGTAAGAGCCCGAAAGGGTGAGCCAGCTAGAGAGCTCTTGAGTTATGCCGGCCTCGGCCTCGAGGGTAAGCCTACGGTCGCCTGTTGTGTAGGAATCCCGGGTTCCCTTGAATGAAACGCTCGCCCTGGCGCCTTTCCAAAGCGGCTGGTATACCGGGCCCGCTCCAACCCACAGCCTTGTCCGGTCGGCTGAGAGCACACTCGGCTCCCACCCGTCATGAATCGCCTTTTCCTGGTACCGCCCCCACTGTGCCCCGGCCGAGACAGGCAACTTGAGGTTCAAGGCATTTACGGAAACGGGCCTCGTGGTGACAGTAAGCTCCGGGAGCCTCCTCAGCGCATTCCAGGGGATGTCTTCCTCTGGCTCCTCGTCCTCTTCCCCTGTATCTTTTGGCTTTACGTAATTCTCCACCACCAGCCTGGCATCGGCCCACGGCAAGGCCTGCCTCACATCGACCAGGTAATTGAAATACCTGTCAATTGGAGTGTCCGGGAGCTGGTTATCAAGGTAACTCGCGTCACAGCGTAGCTCCAAGGATTCATTTATACGCCGGAATACCCTGGCGCTACCCCGGCGTGCCTGCCCCGCATAGTCACCATGAGCCCATGTGCCCTCCAGGACGAGGTTGGCGCTCCCGGCGGGGTCTTTCTCGTCTATGACAAGGGAGGTCGAAAGGGTCGTGTTCAGGGTGCCGGTGGCCCCCAGTGAATCCTCGTACCTCACCCCCAAGCGCGCGGTAGTGTCGCTGCCAAGAGACAATTCATGGGAGAGCTCGGCGCTGGCGTCGGGGTGTCCAGTGATGCGGTTGCCCAAAAGGTAGAGATAGATAAACCCCTCTCCAACCTTCCCGAAATCATACCTGTGCTTCATTCCCGCGCCGGCGCCGAGCCGCTCCATATAATCCAGGTAGATGGAGCCCCGGCTCGCATCATTGCGATAGTAATTGTAGGTGGTCTTGATGTACCAGCCCTCCCTCTCGCTATAGCCTATCTTGGGGAGCTCGAATTCATTTTCCTCCTTAAGCGAAAACACAAGGTAGGGCCAGTAGAAGATCTTCAACTTGCCTTCCCAGTAGGACACATTCCGTATGACGACCTTCTCGTCGATATATATGGTGACGCCGGTTGCCTCGATATGGTAGTGCGGGGGGTCCAAGTCGCAACTGGTGAGGCTGCCGTTGAATATGTTTATGACGTCCTTCGCTACCTCAACCTGAGACCCTTTGACCTTGAGCTCACCCCTGATCTCCTTGCCGGTAATCGTCGCCGCTGCATCATAGAGCTTTCCTTTTTGGGTCTTGAGATTATATGTAAGTGATCTAGCCTCTACCTCTTCATCATTCTGCTGTAGCCACACGTTTCCCTCGGCAAAGAGCTCATTTGTGGCAAGGTCGAGCTTCATGAAACCACAGCGGATCACGATATCCTTGTAGGCAAGCCTGACCTTGCCCCAGGCGAGGATTATACGACCTCCCACGTCAAAGCTCAGGACGTCTGCGGAAAGCTGGGCCTCACCCTTTGCTGTTGCGCATGCCGCGGCGTGTGCCACAGCCGGCGCCCCGGTTGCTGCGGGCGCCCCGGCCAGGGCCGCCGCCGTGATGGCTGTTGCTATGATCAGGTTGCAGATTGTGCGAGGATAGGTTGTATGTGGCATCCATCCACTCCCCGGGTTTACCCCACCCGGTCGCTTGTAGCGAGCAGGAGGGCGGCGATAGAGGCAAATGCCAGGTCCGGTGCCCACGCGGCAATAAGCGGCGGGAGCACGCCATTTGCCCCCAAAGACCTCATGATGGAGGCAATTACAAAGTAGCCAAAAGAGAGGAAAGCGGCCACGAGCATGCCAAAGAGCCTCCCGCTCCGCGGGTGCTTTACCCCTAGAGGCGCGCCGGCCGCCGTGAGCAGGAGGCCGGCAAGGGGCAGGGAGAGCTTCATATGGTAGTCCACGACCAGGGGATCAACATTTATCCCGCTCCTCTGAAACAGCACGATATGATCGTGGAGCTCTCTCCGGCTCATTTCCTGGGGCGTCTTCTGGTCTCCGAAAAAGTCCTCGAGCCCTTCCTCGATTACGATATCCATCTCATCAAAGTGGGCCTCATACTTCACATACCCATCCTCCCCCAGGTCGTGGATCACGCCGTCAAACAGGCGCCAGGCGGAGCCCAGTCCCCGGGCCCTCGCCGCAGTAATTATCCGCGGCAACCTGTCCCCCGTCTCGTAGATCATAACATCATGCATTACCTGGCTTGCTGCATCCACCCTCCTGACGTAGAAGAACCTGTTGCCCGTGCCCCTTATGAATACGTTCTCCTCCACTTGGGGCATGTTCTCCTCGAGGATGACCCTGCGGACGATATTCTGAGACTCATGATTGGTCCAGGGCACTACCCATTCATTCAACAGGAAAGTGCCGGCCGAGACAAGCGCCGAAAGGGCAAGAAACGGCATGACTACGCGCTTGAACGCCATCCCCCCGGTCCTGATGGCCGCAAACTCGCGATCCCTGGCAAACCTGGACAACGCCACTACGCATCCAAACAGGGCACCGAACGGGAGGGACTGGACGATGGCATCGGGGAGCTTGTATACGAGGAGCCTCAGGACTGTGCCGGCCGCCACCCTCTTGACTATGATGAGGTCGGAAAGCCAGAAAACCTGCCCGCTGAGCACTATTATGACAAACCCCAGGATACAAAGGAAGAACGGGCCCAGGAACTCCCGCGCCAGGTACCTATCCAGGATGGTAAGCGTGACGTAAGGCCGTGCCCGCATCCAAACCCCCGCGCCCTTAAACACGGCGCCTCTACATCTCCAGGTAGCATGCCAGCCAGTGCCCAGGCGCCACCTCTTTCAGGACCGGCTCCTTTTCCGAACATACCTTCATGGCATACTTGCACCTGCTCCTAAACCGGCACCCCGGGGGAGGATTAATGGGGCTAAACACCTCGCCCTGCAGGATGATCCGCTGGCGCTCCCTCTCGAGCCTTGGGTCAGGGATTGGGATCGCCGAAAGGAGACCCTTGGTATATGGATGGAGTGGATTCTTATACAGGTCCTCGCTCGATGCCTTCTCGACAAGGTGGCCCAGGTACATGACCCCCACGTTGTCGCTTAGGTGCCTTACCATCGAAAGATCATGGGCGATGAATATATAGGTGAGGTTTCTCTCCCGCTGGAGCCTCGACAGGAGGTTTACGATCTGAGCCTGGACCGATACATCAAGCGCCGATATAGGCTCATCGGCGACCAGGAATTCGGGATCTACCGCCAGGGCCCTCGCGATGCCGATCCTCTGGCGCTGCCCCCCGCTGAATTCATGGGGAAACCTCACGGCGTGCTCGGCATTAAGGCCGACCACGCGCAGTAGCTCGTGAATTCGCTCAAGCCGTTCCTTGCGCGAGGATGCGAGACCGTGTATATCGATGGCCTCGCCGATGATATCTCCCACTGTCATCCTGGGATTCAAGGAGGCATAGGGGTCCTGGAATATCATCTGGACACGCCTCTTGAAGCGCTTTAATGCTGCGCCGCGTAGTGCGCTGGTATCCTCCCCTCCGAAGATGATCTTGCCCCCGGTCGGCTTATAGAGCCCCACGATGGTCCGCCCAACAGTGGTCTTGCCGCACCCGCTCTCGCCTACAAGGCCGAATACCTCGCCACGCCTTACTGTAAAAGATACATCATCTACTGCTTTCAAGACAACACGGCGGCCGAAGGAAAAGTATTTCCTTAGCCCCACAAGCTCGAGCATGACCTCCGGCCCTTCCTTTGATGTCGCTATTGCCGCTGATGCTGCCATTACCGGGCACCTCCTCCAGCCTGTGCACAGCCGACGGCTACTTTTGCCATGGGATGGCTGAGCCAGCATGTTACGGAATGATGGTCCTCTGGCTCTGAAGGCTCAGGATCTTCCTCGAGGCAGATTCGCCTGACGTCACTGCATCGCGGGGCAAAAGCACACCCCTTAGGCGGGCTGAAGAGGTCGGGGGGAGTCCCCGGTATTGCCATGAGGTCTCCTTTGCGTTCGCCATGCATTTTGGGTACCGACTGGAGAAGTGCCCTGGTATATGGGTGCTGGGGGTTATAGTAGATGTCGTCCGCCACCCCTGACTCGACTACCTTCCCGGCGTACATTACCATCACACGGTCGGCCAGCTTTGCCACCACTCCGAGGTCATGGGTTATCAAGATTATGGCAGTACCGAGCTGTGCCTGGATGTGCTTCATCAGGTCCAGTATCTGGGCCTGGATCGTGACATCGAGGCCGGTCGTCGGCTCGTCCGCGAT
>DUSO01000172.1 GCA_012842565.1 Bacillota bacterium | reverse complement strand
CTCGTGGCGGGTGCGGTGAAAGGGTGACGTATTCTATACCGACAATATTGCAGAGTCTGGAGAAATATAGTGCCTAATTTGATAAGCGCTATTGTGGCCGGATTGCTGGATGGTTTGCGCGATCTCGCAGTATTCACCCCTCATAATCGGTCGGATGCCAGGTACACCAAGGGTGTGCCTACAGAAAATCTGTTGGCATCGAAAGAAGGATTTCCCCAAACAAGGTAGAAATATATACGTAGAAAAATCCAGTCGGTGGAGAAATGACCCCTGTTTTCGAATGCCATTCCATCATGGAAAGGTTGAGCGGACGTGAACCCAACTGAGGCTTACCATGCTGAGGTGACCCGTATACTTTCTCGGATAGTATCCGAAGAATCGGAGAACATCCGAAAGGCGGCCGGGGTCCTGGCGGATTGCGTGGAAAAGGGCAAGCTGATCCACGTGTTTGGTACCGGGGGACATTCCTATATAGCGGGGGAAGAGATGTTCTACCGGGCCGGGGGTTTGCAGCCCGTAAACGCCATTCTTGATCCCGGGGTTTCCCTGGCTGCAGGTGCCAGGCGTTCAACGGTGGTCGAGAGAACGCCGGGGTACGCACGCGCGGTTCTCGATGCCTATGGAGTATCCGAGGGTGAGGCGATCGTCCTTGTCAATGTCAACGGGATAAACTCGGTGACGATAGAATCTGCTATGGAGTGCAAGAAACGGGGAGTTACGGTAATAGGCGTCACCTCCAGGGAGTTTTCCATTAATGTCCCCCCTGGTGCGCCAGCCAGACACCCGAGCAATAAGAACCTCTTTGAGCTTGCTGACATCGTAATAGACATCCACATACCCCCCGGGGATGCGCTTTTGACCCTACCAGGGGTAAAACCCAGAGTGGCCGCCGGGTCCACGGTTATGGTCGCATTTGCCTTGAACTGCCTTGTAGCAGAGACGATCAACCTCCTGGCTCAGCGGGGAATAGAGCCTCCGGTTTGGGTAAGTGCCAACCTGCCCGGCGGGGACGAGGCAAACAGGAAGTTCATAGAGGCGAATACTTCCCGCATCAGGCACCTGTAGATTTGGCCCGGCCAGGCGGGGCTCTGGCCCAAGGCCGGGATTTGCAGGGCGGGTTCTGTGATAGCTTCTTCAGGGAAAGGTCGTAACTACAGTGCAGGCAAACAAGGGAGATTCTCAGCTTGTCAAGGACGTAAACAAGAGGCTTGTGCTGGGAATCATTGAACGCCAGCATACCATATCAAGGGCGGCAATCGCCAGGGCGTCGGGGCTCTCACCAACTACGGTCTCGTCCCTTATTAATGAGCTAGTCGAGGAGGGCTTCGTCAAGGAATTGGGTCGCGGTCCCTCGCGGAGGGGCAGGAGGCCTGTGATGTACCAGATCAACCATGAGGCCCGATTTGTCGTAGGGGCGGATGTAGGGAGTAACGTCCTTACGGTAATAGTGACCGACCTTAAGTCAAATGTTATCAAGGAGACCCAGACAGGCATCGGTGAGCAGGTCGGTCAGGAGCTGGTCAGGACCCTATATCATGCCGTTGACGAGTGTATCAAGGATTCCGGTGTTGACCGCTCAAAGATAATCGGGGTAGGAGTTGCGAGCCCAGGCCTTGTCGACCACACAAACGGAATAGTCATCCGGGCCGTAAACGCGGAATGGGAGAACATGCCGCTCAAGGGCATCCTGGAGCATGAGCTGGGTCTGCCCGTCTACGTTGAAAACATGAACCATGCAGCGGCGCTCGGCGAATATATGGGAGGACTTGACCGGGGGGTACGGAGGTTCCTCTATTTGAACGTCGGCAGAGGGGTTGGAGCCGGCCTGATAGTGAATGGTCGCATCCTGCAGGGGTCAGGGGTCAGCGCTGGCGAAATCGGGCATATGGTAATGGATAGAAATGGAGAGAAGTGTACCTGCGGTGCGCGCGGCTGTCTTGAGACACTGGTCTCGGCGCGAGCTATAGAGAGGCAGGCCCGCCGGATGGCAAGGCAGTTTCCCGATAGCCTGATCGTCGGGCTGGCAGGTGGCGATCCTGAAAGGGTAACCCTAGAGGTAGTTGCCCAGGCTGCAAAGCAGCAAGATACTGTAGCGGTGGATATCTTCTCCCAGGCTGGCGAGTGGATCGGGCTTGCGGTGGCCGGCATGATAAATGTGTTCAACCCCGATGTTGTGATGCTGGGCGGCCGGGTCATCAGGGCAGCGGGGGACATAATCTTGAGCAGGGTGCGCAACGTCGCCAGGGAGAATTCGTTCCCGGTGCTCTTTGATATGGCTACCTTTATGACGCCCCGGCTTGGCCACCTTTCAAGTGCCATGGGTGCCGTAGCCTTTGTGCTGGAGGAAAAGTTCAGGGGGCCGTTTTTAGAGCTGGGAGAAGCTTCGATGCGATAGAGCCCCAGCAAAGGTCTCGGCAGCGGGCTTTCATCTACACTCTGTAATGGACTTGCGACCCGGAAATGAGTCGGCTGTGCGGACCGGGGGTGAAGGCATGCAAATTTCCGGGGGCTTGCCTCTGCAAGCTCCGAAATCAACCAACCTTAACCAGGACTTGACAGTCCCGGACTACGTCAGGGGCAATATCTGTTACAGTTACTATCACTGGAAGGAGGGAGGCGCATTCTTCTCCCCCATGGAGGGCGGAGTCTCCTGCGCCGCTTTGGATGAAGATTAATTGTTGTTGGATTTACGCCATAAGCAAGTATGGCTATCCCCCATCGATACCGGATGTCTATAAGGCTATCAAAGAGATGGCGGACCTCGGATTCGAGTACATCGAGCTCGAAGGAGTTCGCCGCGACAACCTGATGGAGGTTTACCGAAACAAGGAAGACATCAAGAGATTCTGTGACGATCTTGGCCTAAAGGTGGTAAACTTCTGCCCCATACTGCCAGATCTCGTCTCCCTTGACGCGGCTAAAAGGAAGGAAGCCCTAGACCTTTTTAGGGTAGGAGTAGAGATCGCAAACTTCTTTGGTTGCACTACCATCCAGACTGACAGCTACACGCCGCCCTTGGAGTTTGTCGGATCAGCCCCCTACAAGGAGATGATAAACTACGGGATACAGTTCAAGGTGAAGATAGATGAGGCCTTTTCGTGGAGCGCCCTATGGGGTGCGCTCGTCGATAGTATAGCGAAATGCAATGAATACGCCAAAGACGCGGGTCTGAAGTTCACCCTGGAGCCGCGTGTTGGCGAGATCATAAGCAATACTGATGCACTCCTGAGGTTGATGGACGCAGTTGATGATGAGAATTTTGGCGCGGTCCTCGACACTGCGCACCAGCATGCACAAAAAGAAGTCCTTCCATTGAGTGTTGAGAAGCTTGGCCACAGGATCTACTACCTCCATGTAGCCGATAACGACGGGCGAGACAATCTCCACCTTGGGCTCGGCAAGGGGACCGTAGACTGGGATGGCGTTTTTACGGCTCTCAAGAAGCATAGGTTTGACGGGTTCGTGGCCATCGATGTAGGGAGGGTGCCCAATATCGAGGAGGAATACAGGGCCTCGATGAGGTTCTTACAGGAGATGGCGGAGAGGGTGGGGCTGTAAGAGATTCAGATACCCTCCAGGCTATTGTAATGCCTTCAACAGGAGGAGTTTCCTTGGATAAAAAGCACTATTCGATTCACCTAAGTGAGATCGAGCCCATAGAGGGAGCAGCGGGGAGGGTTTATCAGCTTCTAAACAATGAGTTCATGGTCGTGGGACGCGTTCTACTCGAGCCTGGACGGGTGCATCCTCCAAAGAGTCATGACAACGAAGAGGAATGCTTTTTTATCCTGGCAGGAGAAGGGGTCGTGACACTGGACTCGGAGGATATCCCTGTGACTGCGGGTTCCTTCGTGTATATCCCGCGGGGAACTGTGCATTCGGTGAAAAACTCCGGAGCAGGGCCCCTTGAATATATCTTCTTCGGGGCGTTCCAGGGGGAACGTCACCCATGAAGATAGCAAGAATAGAAGCCATCATTGTCAGGATGCCGCTGCGCAAGGCATTCAATATTAACCTGGCGAGCGTAACCTACAAGGATCACGTTGTGGTAAGGGTTTTCACTGATGACGGGTTCGTAGGGATCGGTGAGGCGGCGCCGCTCCCTCAATTCTCGGGCGAGGCCGGGGATGCCATGGTGTCAATCATAAAGGAAAACCTGGCGCCTGCGGTCGTAGGACTTGACCCGTTTGATATCGAAAAGATCGTTTCTGCCATGGATGGGGCGATCGCCGGGCATAACCTGGCCAAGTCAGCCATCGACTTTGCTGTCTATGACCTAATGGGGAAGTCTATCGGTAAGCCGGTTGCCAAGCTTCTGGGCGGCTGTGTGAGGGAAACGGTGCCGCTATGCTGGGCAGTTGGGATCGGCAAGCCAGATGATGTGATCGCAGAGGCGTTGGACAAAGTTAAGGAGGGCTACCGCTGCCTCAAGCTCAAGATCGGCCTCAATCCCAAGGAAGACATCGAGAGGGTCAGGCTGGTCCGTGAAGCAGTTGGAGACGAGATCAAATTAAGAGTGGATGCCAACCAGGGCTATCGCCCGGATACCGCCATCCCAACCCTGAGAAAGATGGAACGCTATGAACTGCAGTACGCTGAACAGCCAGTGCCTAAGTGGGACCTGGATGGCATGGCCAGGGTGGCAGCATCCGTAGGTGTTCCTATCATGGCAGACGAGAGCGTCTTTAACCTTAATGATGCCGTTGAGATCGTAAGGCGCCGGGCCGCCAGCGTGATAAATATAAAGGTCGGTAAGCTGGGAGGGTTATACAAGTCCAAGAAGGTCGCTGCAATAGCAGAAGCTGCAGATATCGCATGCATGGTTGGGAGCATGCTGGAAGCAGGCATCGGCACCGTTGCTGCTGCACATTTCGCAGCATCTACCCAAAACGTGGGGTATGAATGCGAATTGATCGGTTCCCTTATGTATGATCGCGACATAATAGCGGACGAGCTCGACATTGAGGGCGGCGTTTTTAGGATTCCGCAATCTGCCGGGCTTGGGGTAGGGGTCGCTCATGAGCCATTGGGGTCGTGAGAGGCGGGAGGGGTGATATCGGGGATGAAATCGTCTAAAGTCCATCTCTCAAATGGTAACACAAGCACCGGTGGGCTAGATTATGTAGACACTTACCTCGATGCATCGATATCCTTGAGAAAATAAGACAGGAGGAAAAGAACAACATCCGGGCGGCGGCCGAACTAATGGCAGACCAGATCATGCTTGACCACTATAAGGTCAAAAGTTGATGGTCACAGGCGGCCCTTGCCAATGGGAAGGGTGCCGTCCAATATCCCATATAGCCTACTGATTTTACGGGAGGACTTGACCTTGAACCAAGCAATTGTACTGACCAATGGCAGAGTAATCACTCCCTTCCGAGAGATTAATAGGGGAAGCATACTTATCGAGGGAGGACTAATAAAGGACGTAGGGCCTGTTGACGCGGTAAAGATTCCAGAAGGGGCGCGGGTGATCGACGTCAAGGGATCGTATATAAGCCCCGGTTTCATCGACCTGCACATCCACGGGGCCTGGGGCGGAGATGTCATGGCCGCCTCCCCGGAGAGCCTGGAGAAGATGGCGGAGGGCCTTGTCAAGTGCGGCACGACCGCCTTTCTTCCAACCACGTTGGCTGCGCCGCTAAAGGACATCGTCAAGGCTATCGATTGCGTTGACCAGGCGATGAAGAGGGGAACCCGGGGGGCGAGGATCCTCGGGGTTCACATGGAAGGCCCTTATTTTAGCCTGGAACAAAAAGGTGCCCAGAATCCCCGATATATCGTTCATCCAAGGCCCGAGGACTATATCCCGATTCTAGATAAGTATCCTTGCGTTGTTCGCGTCTCTGCCGCGCCAGAAATTCCAGGAGGCTTCGAGCTTGGCCAGGAACTCAGACGAAGGGGAATTGTGGCGTCAATCGGGCATTCCGATGCTAAATATCAGGACGTCATAAGAGCGGTAGAATGCGGATATTCCCATGTAACTCATATCTTTTCCGGCATGTCGGGGTTACGCCGGGTTAATGCCTACCGGGTATCCGGGGTAATCGAATCCACCTTGCTTATTGACGAGTTGACAACGGAGATGATAGCAGACGGCCATCACCTCCCGCCAAGCTTGATGCAGCTGGTATTGAGAACAAAAGGCCTGGACAAAGTGTGTGTAGTATCTGATTCCATGGCTGCGGCAGGTTTGGGCCCCGGCCAGTTCGACCTCGGGGGGCTTGATGTAATAATTGAAGCGGACATCCCTGAAGTATTCGAAGTACCTGCTCAAGAGGGGAATTATGTCGCCAAACTGACTGACAGGAGTTCGTTTGCCAGCAGTGTGGCCACCATGGACCAACTGGTCAGGAACATGGTCAAAGTCGTCGGGCTCAACGTTTTGGACGCCGTTAAACTTGCGACCTTCAATCCGGCCAGGATGCAACGCGTAGATCACAGGATGGGCATCTTAACTAAGGGGATGGAGGCTGATATAGCCGTATTTGACGAAGACGTCAATGTTCAGCTGACTATTGTCGCGGGCAGGGTCGTGTATGACCGGACCGGTACAAGAGCAGTGCATCATAGCGTGGAAACAGGGAGAATTGTCGAATGCTAGACGGGCTCCCACGCCGCCCCGCCCCGGCTCTCCGGAGGCCCGGACAGCCGGGGCGAGATGCCCCCTACTCGATCGCTTCTCGTCACTTCGAGCGACCGGGATTAGTTACCCTCCTCAAGCGCCCTGACATAGACCTCGGTGATCCGCTGCGGCGAAGTGATCATGGCGCCGACCACGACTGCATGGGCACCTAGGTCCAGGGCCTTGCGTGCCTCCCCCGGGCTGGAGATGCGTCCCTCACAGACTATGGGCACGTCCAGTTCCCTGGCAAGTTCCTCCACAAGGGCCAGATCCGGGCCGTCGGGCTTCCGGCTATACGGGGTATAGCCTGAGAGGGTGGTAGCTACGAGGTCGGCACCCGCCCTGGCTGCGGCAATCCCCTCCTCGAGGGTGGAGATATCCGCCATCACGAGGACCCCGAGCTCCTGTTTGATCCTCGATATTAGCTCGGATATGGAGACGTTGCCGGGGCGGGGCCTCTCTGTGCAATCCAGTGCTATGATGTCGGCCCCGCTTCGCACGACCTCCTCCGCCGCCTCAAAGGTGGGCGTGATGCGGACGTCATACCCCGGGATGTCGATCTTATTTATCCCTATGATGGGCACATTGACAGCCTCTCTTATGGCCCTTACGTCCGCCGGGCCGTTGGCCCTGATGCCCTTTGCGCCCCCAAGGACAGCAGCCCTGGCCATTGCCGCCATCATCGTGGGCCCGTAAAAGGGATCGTCAGGATTCAGGTGGCCGTCCCAGGTTACAGCCTGGCACGAGACTATTAGACCATGGTAGAGCTTTTCAATTACGTTCAACAGGATTACCTCCGCCTTTTAAGAATCTATAGATGGCCGACCTCGAGAGATGGCCGAGCTCGAACTTACATCATGTTGCCAGCTTTCGCCCCCAATGCATCGAACACCAGCGCCGCCGCCCCGACAGCCCCTGAGTATTCTCCCAAGGCTGCCTGCACAAGCTGCAGGCCCTCGGCGCACACCCCGAAGGTCCGGCGGAATATCTCCTTCCTGGTCGGCTCGAGGAGCAGTTCTCCGAATTGAGATATCCCCCCTCCAATCACGATGACCTGGGGCCCCAGAGCAACTACCAGGTTGGACAACGCAGCTCCAAGGTAGGTTGCCATTTCATCGAGCACTTTGAGCACCACTCTGTCCCCCATCTCGGCTGCACGCCGGAGCACCTCCCCGTCTATCGCGTCCAACTTACCATTGACCAGTTCGCTGACAACAGTGTGTTCGCCGCTTCTTATGGCTTCCAGAACCCCGCCGACCAGCCTAGGGGCCGATACATACACCTCGAGGCACCCCATGTTACCGCAGTCACATTGCCTTCCCCTGTAATCGATGCTGAAATGGCCCAGCTCGCCAGCCGCCCCACGCCATTTACGGTGGAGCTTGCCCCCGATTATGATGCCTCCCCCAACACCCGTCCCGATGGTAAGGCAGATAACTTCGCTATAACCTCTGGCAGCCCCAAATCGGTGTTCGCCCACCGCTGCCGCCTTGCCATCGTTTTCTACAAGCGTCAGGAGGCCGTACCTTTCTTCGACGAACCTTTTCACCGGGGTGCCTATCCAGCCCGGGATCTTATCTTTGAGGCCACCGATTAGGGTCCCTGTCGCGAAATCAACCTGGCCTGTCACGGCAATGCCTATTCCCCTGATCTTGAGCTCCCGCTCCTGGGCAATTTCCATAAAGTGATCTATTGAGCTGAATAGCCCGTTTAGAACATGATCCCTTCCGGCGGCGGCATTTGTCGGTTCCTTGTGGATATCCCGGATCTTCCCCTCCTGGTTGACCAGGCCTCCCTTGGTAAAGGTCCCGCCCAGGTCAATTCCCAGCACGAATTCTCTATCATCGCTTTCTTGGTTCAATTGCCTCAACCCCCATATGTCTCAATGCTTGCGGGGCATTCCCACGGGCTATCTCCCGCTACTTCAGGAAGCCGGAGCCCGCCAGGAAGCCGTAGTTCGCTACTTCAGGAAGCCGAAGGAAATCGCCCTGATCAGGTGACGCTGGGTTAACATGACGAATATCAGGGTCGGGATCACCGAAAGGGTGATCGCCGCCGCAATTTCGCCCCACTGGACCTCCCATGCGGTGACAAACAGCGAAGCCCCCACCGTTACAGTAGTCGCTTTTCTGAGCGTGAGTACAAGGCTCAGCAGGTACTCATTCCAGGTCCAGACAAAGGTCAACATTGTTGCTGCGCCCAGACCCGGGAGGATGAGCGGGAGCACTATGTGCCAAAGGAGCCTTGGCGTGGAAGCCCCGTCGATCATCGCAGCCTCCTCGATAGCCCTGGGAAGGTCCTGAATAAATCCCACCAGGAGGAGTAAGGCGATGGGGAGGCTTACCAGGGAATTCATGAGTATGAGGCCGATTCGAGTATCCAGGAGACGCACATACTGAAACAGGATGAAAATCGGGACGGTAAACACCACCACAGGAAGGAGTCGCAGCGAGACCACGAAGATGAGTGGTCTCCCGCCGCCCACGTCATACCTCACGATGCTATAAGCAGCGGGAAGGCAGACAGCGAGCACCAGCAGGCTCGTGCCAAGTGAGACCACGATGCTGTTCTGGAAGAACTTCGGGAAGTCGTATCCAAAGGCATAGAGCACATTTTGGTAGTGCTCGAGCACTGGATGAAAGATCCATTTGGGAGGCATCGACGAGATATCGGCCTTGGTCTTGAATGACGTTATGATGGTGCCGAGGATAGGCGAATTAAACACAAGAAGTATGGCGAGGGTGACGATCCAGCGAAGGGCTGGTGCAATTATGGAAGAAGCGCGTCTTTTCCTCATGCGTTGATCCCCCTTCTCGCCCGGCGGACGAATGCCACGAGGGGCATGGAAAATGCCAGGAGCACCAGGATGGAGGCGGCTGTAGCCCGACCGAAGTCGCCGGTTTGGAAAGCCATTTTGTAGATATAAATGCTGAGGGAGGTCGTCATTATCCCCGGGCCGCCTCCGGTCAACACGAAGACCATATCGAATACCTTAAAAGAGTCCAGCCATCGTAACAAGGCTGCTATCACGAGAAACGGGGCCACGGCAGGGACTGTTATGTAAAACAGGTTTTGAGATGGGCTTGCCCCGTCGATCGCTGCGGCCTCGTAGAGCTCTACCGGCACAGTCTGGAGCCCGGAATAGAGGATGAGGAAGGCAAAGGGCGTCCACTGCAGGACGTCGATGACTATGAGAACCGGAATCAGGTACTCCGAGGTGAGAAAGGACACTCCCCCGAGAAGGTAGGTGAATAAACCTACCGAGTCGTTGAGCAGCAGCCTGAACATGACGCCGAGCAGGGCCGGCGAGACCATCATGGGAAGCAAGAAAAGCGAGATGATGAGGGTCTTGCCGGGCATTTTTCGATTGAAGAAGAGGGCTATGGAGAAGCCAAGAAAAAGCTCGATCAAGGAGACTATGGTAGCGTAGTATATGCTAAACCAAACAGAATGCCAGAAGTCTGAGTCAGTCAGGACCCTGAGGTAATTTTCGAGGCCGGCAAAGGGCATCTCGAAGTAGTTGGCCAGGACAGCCCTGTGAAAACTCAGATACCAGCTATATATGGTCGGGAAGGTGATGAGCAAGAGAAGCATCACGGCAAGGGGTAAGAGCAATATATACTTCATCTTGTGTTCGAGGGAAATACCCTGCTGCAAAGTGTATCCCCCTTCCATCTCAGAATCAAAAGGTGGGGGCCGGAGAACACGGCATCCCCACCATGCGTGCGAGCTCGGGCATTTCCGGCCTACTTCAGGAGATCCTCGACTTCTTTCTGTATCCTCCCGGCAGCCGTTTCCGGGTCAATCTGCCCGCCGGATACCGCTGAGACATATTTGGCCAGCACCCTTAGCACATCGACGGTCTTGTCCTTTGCCTTTTCAGAGAACGCATACTTGGCGAGATAGTCCTTGGCATAGCCAAAGTAGGGGTTCTTGGCGCTCAGCCCGGTCAGCACCTCGGCCACCGGAGGCACGCCCCCACTCTCGCCATATATTTTCATAGCCTCTGTGGTCGTCAAGAATCCTAGCCACTTCAAGGCGGCTTCCTTATTCTTGGAGAACTTATTCACGCCGACCCCCATGCTGGTGAGCCATACCACATGCCGCTCGCCCGGGTGCGGGGCAATGCCGACCTTATCCCACACCAGCGGGGAAACCTCTTTGTTGCTCAGCTCGTTATAGGCGACGCCCCACTGGAGAAGTAAGGCCACGCGGCCGGACTTAAATGCCTCGTTGGGCTCGGTGTATTCGTAGTTGATGCAGGCCTTGGGAGATGCATCCTTCTTGACCAGGTCCGCATAGAGTTTTAAGGCCGCGATAGCTTTGGGCGAGTTAAAGGCAGGCTTGCCTTTGTCATCAAACCAGCTGCCGCCCATTGACCGCAGGACAGCACTCCAGACCTTGCCATTGGGCCACATGTTCTTTGCCTGCAGCGCAGTCCCATACTCGGTCGGAGAATCAGGGTTGTGTGCCTTGCTCAAGAAAAGTGCCGTCGCCATGAAATCGTCCCAGTTCCATTCGGTAGGTTGCTTTGGAGTGAGGGCCTTTCCGAGTTCACGTTTGGATATCTCCTGGTACTTGGCCTGCCACTCCTTATCGGTTAGTAGTCTGTTTATGAGGTCTTTTCTATATAAGAGCAGGTTTATGCTGGCATCAAGGGTAAGCCCCTTGACTTGGCCGTCGACGGTCATGGCATCCACGCAGACCGGGAGGATGTTCTCCAGCCCGCCTCCCTCTATCTTTGTCTTAGCAAAATAGTCGTTCAGGGTTTCCAGGTACGGGGCGTGCTGCCCTACGATGTAGCTGCATGTAAAGTATAGGTCAACATCCGAAGACCTGGCCGCCATCATCGTAGCCTCTTTTTCAAAGAACCCTTCCCGGCCAAAGAGGACCATTTCCACCTTGACGCCAGACTTGGGTGATATCTTCTCGTTGTAGTACTTGACGACCTTTTCCATTGCTTCCGCTTCGGGACCCGGCCAGTATACCATGGAGATCGTCACAGGCTTCGTTGCGCCTGCCGTGCCAAACACAACAGCAACCAGGAGAGACAACACCACACATGCCATTAAAACCACTCTTGCCAGTTTCACAGGGCATTCCTCCTCCTTTGATATTGCTGTGCTTGTCTTCAGGCCGGCCCAGGGACCTTCATGGGACCAGCCTGTGGACCCAGGACCTGAACTGCCGCCGGGTCAACCAGGCTAACTCGGAAAAGGGTCACGAGTTGGCGACAGGTGCCGGGTGGCAGAAGCCAGTTGATGCGCGAGGCCAGGTGGCTCGAGAGGCCGCGACTCACCACAGTCTAATAGAGCTTGTCCAGCACTGCCTTCGCGGTCTTCTCGCTTGCCTGTAAGGCACTCTTTTGCATTCTCATGGCAACCCCCGTAAAGAGAACGTCCAGGATGAGCAACTGGGCCATCTTGGAGCGAAATGCACCGCTGCCCAGGGGGGTCTCGGGGCTCGACGTGAGCAGCGTGATCTCAGCGACCTTAGTGATTGGCGATCTGGGGTGGTTTGTAATGCACACCGTGTGGGCACCGGCCCCCTTTGCCACCTCGAGGCAATGTACGGTATCCTTGGTGCTACCTGTATGTGAGAACCCGATGACGACATCCCGGCTGCCTAGGGTTGCGGCAAACATGGCGGCAAAGTGGGCATCCAGGTATGCTTCACACCATACTCCGATCCGCAGGAAACGATATTTCGCCTCCAGTGCGGTAAGCCCCGATGCTCCCACCCCGCAAAACTGGATCTTCTTTGCTTTGAGCATCAATGAGATAGTCCTGTCGAGACTATCCAGGTCGAGGACCTTGAGGGTCTCATTGATGGCGCGAAGGCTGCTGATCGAGATCTTCTGCGTTATTGCTGCGAGGGTGTCGTCCGGGGCTATTTCTTCGTTGATGTTGGCCAGGGGGCTTACCAGGTCACGTGCGATGGAGAGCTTTAACTCCTGATAGCCCCTAAACCCGGCCGACTGGCAAAACCTAATTACCGTGGCTTCACCGACTCCGCAGCGTTCTGCCAGCTGGGTAACGGTAGCATAGATGACATCCTCGGGGTTGTCGAGTACATAATCGGCGATCTTCTGTTCGGCAGGGGCCAGGTTTGGATATAGGCCGCGGATCCTTGCAAGCGCACCTGCACCGGAAACAGAGGCGATCAAGATTTCCTCGGCTTTCGTAGAGTCCCCTCCTCGCCCGGCAACATGACATTCATGCCGGAACGGACCGGGCGCTGACCCATCTATTTGTTTGCACCCGGTCGCCCGGTACGGGAATTTCACTCCCAATTATTAATTAAACATTGATAGCTAAATTCCTTCCAAGAAAGACCGATCCCTGCTATTTCTCCGGCTCCGTAACCGGAGGTCCCGTCCCGGATCCCGCCCTTTCTCCTGTCTCCGGCGACCTGACGCCTTCCTCGCGCCAGCGGCTGCTGACGGTGCCGGGGGTGTTGAGGTATCGAGAGACCTGCAAAGAATGAACCGCGGGCAAGGGGCCTGGAGGTTGCAGCAGCAAGGACTTTGGAGACCTTCTCCGGACACCTTCTATAAAGTTTGCCAGGCGCCAGCCGATAACAGTAGTGAGGACGCCGGCCGGTAACGACCCGGCCGAGAACGGCTAGCAGGAACTAGTCGTTTACCTGAAATGGAACACCAAGTAGCCGCTTGGGTCAGGAGGTCAAGCGAACCCTGGGATCGACTAGGAGGGGAGCTTCATGGGCTTTGACAGTATTTCACCTGGTGCGGCCTCCATGGCAAATGAGCCAGCCAAGGCGTACAGAACACAGCAGGTTATGTCCGCTTCCCCGCAAAAGCTTGTGCTCATGGTCTTTGACCATATCGTTGCGGGGTGCAAGGCGAGGGATTCAAAACGGGCCTCGTCGGGGCTTGCAACGCTGATCGACGCCCTTGATTTTGAGGCCGGGGACATCGCGACGGGACTGTTCAGGCTCTACCGGTATGCCATGGAACGGGTAAAGCAAAACCAGTTCGACGAGGCCCTGGCCATTCTTGAGCCATTGCGCGACACATGGGCGCAGGCAACACTGGGGCAAGGACAATGAGCGACTTCCGGGTGCACGGTTCGAAGCCGGTAGGAATGGGGCAGGATGCCATAATGTCCTCCACCCTGCTCCAGCCATTGTCCAGAGGAGACACATCCAGGCCGTCCCGTGGGGAAGATATCGACGGCGGGAAGAAGCCCCCTCTCTCAATTCCGGATTCTCTAGCCCCTAGGGGGCAGGCCACCGGCGAGGTTAGCGCGGAGGCCGTTGCGGAGCGGATAAACGCCGTCATCAGGATGCTGAATACGCGCGTCACGTTTGAGGTGAATAGGGAGACGGGCGACGTTATCATAAAGCTCATTGATGCCGCGACGGGCCAGGTTATAAGAGAGATCCCACCGCATGAATTGCAGGCCGTAGCCATCACCCTTGCGGAGCTGGCCGGGGCGCTGGTGGATAGGAAGGGCTAGAGCCCGTGGCCTGCCGGGCCCCGGTAGGAAAGCCCCGGTGGGAGGGCCCCGCAGGGAAGCCCCCATGGGAAGGCTCCCGTTGGAAGGCGCCTGTTCATAAAATTAAGTAGAGTCCCGGAGGTGTGGTATACGTGGACTTTCTGACCATTCCTTCTCTTGCTCCAACCAGCCAACTTGAGGAGTTGGTGAGGAAGTACATCGAGCTTGAGAGCAAGCCGATAAGGGACCTGGAAAAGGTAAAACAAGACCTCGAGGTACGCCAGGGCATGATGCGGGACTTGAATTCTACGATCCTTGCCCTGAGAGACAACTGCGATTCCCTAATCGGGGAGAAGGCCACATCACTCCTATCGACCAAGACTGTCACTTCGTCGAAGGCCAGCGTCGTAACGGCAACGGCTGGCAGCACGGCATTAAATGGCGTCCATAACGTATTCGTTGAGCGCCTTGCCAGTGCCGATGTTGTTGTATCGAATCAGTTTGATTCTACTGGCACGACTCTAAAGACCAAATTGTCCCCGGGAAATTGGGTTTTTTCGATTACGGTGGAAGGGGTAACGACGAATATCACGGTGACCATCATCGGTGACGAAGACGATGGTACTATACTTTCAAAGATGGCCCAGGCAATTAACGCTTCAGCGGCCGCTGTATCGGCTTCGGTGGTGAGCGAAGCTCCCGGCAAGGCACGCCTGGTACTGACAAGCGACAAGACAGGGAGCGCCGCTGCCATTAACCTGAGCGAGACGGGTACGGGCTTGCTTGCGGCCACAGGTACAAGCTCCCAGGTACAGTCTAGCGGGACTTCCGGGGGATACCTCCTCCAGAGAGACCTCCTGGATGCGAAGCTTACCATAGACGGGCTTTCCTTTACGAGGGGTTCCAACACCGTGAGTGACGCCATACCTGGGGTCACGCTAAATCTGCACGCGGCGCAAACATCCGGTGAGTCGCCGGTCTCGCTCGAGGTCAAGCAGGACACCGGAACAATAATTTCGAATATACAAAAGTGGGTGGACAGCTACAACAAAACGCTCAAGTATATCCAGGACAAAACCTTCGTAGACTCGGACCTTGGGACCCGCGGGCCCCTCGCAGGGGAGTATGTCTATGTGAGCCTCAAGGCAAACATGCGGACGACCATCCAGGCACCAGTAGATGGTCTCGACCCAGCTACCGGGCCGGTAAGCCTTGCCGGGCTCGGTATAACCGCTGGTGACAATGGGTCCCTTGCGATTACCGATAGAGCCAAACTGGAGGACGCCATAGTCAGGGACCCGGACCGGGTCGCCTCCATCTTGGGATCGAAATCAGGTGCCGTAACCAGGCTCCGGGGTATTGTGGCACCCTTTGTCGAAAGCCTTACCGGGATAATACCGAGGCAGCAGCAATCCATCACAGACCAGATGAGCCGGATTGGTGACAGGATAAAGGCGCTCGAGGAACGGATGGCCCTGCGCGAGAAGGCCTTAAGGAGAGAGTTTTCCAGCATACTGCAGGCGATGACGATGTTAAACGCTCAGAGATCAACACTCAACAGCATCTGGGGTAACGCATTTGCCTCCTACTCATAAGCGCATACTAAACCTCGTTAAATTGTACTTTTATAGTGCCGGGTGCGTATTGAGTTGACCGCACAGCCAGTAGCGGCCTAAAAGCCATGGAACTGGAGGAGGGGTAGGGCTGGACGTAGCCGATCTCACAGGCGGCGGCCTTATTGCCGACCTATCAATGGAGATCTCCCTGCTAAGACAGGTGGTTGAGTGTTCCAAACAAATCTCAGAGTTTATCCGCAATAAGGAGACTATATCTCTCCTTCATTGTCTCGAAGAGAGGGGCAGGTTGATCGAGGATCTTGCCGCCCTTGAGAGAAGGCGGAAGGAAGCCGGCATGGGAGGCCCTCGAGAATGGGAGGATAGGCTCTCGCCCGAGGCTAATGGAGCCGTCCGGAGTCTCTGGGAGACCATATCGAGCCTTTATCGTGAGCTTGCGCAGATAGACAGGCAGAATCTCTCATCACTTTGCGCATGGCAAGAAGGAATCAAAGACGATCTCTTGTCCATGTGGCAGGGAAAGGCCATCACATCGGCTTACCGGGGCATTACATATAATGAGCGGGTTTCGGTTTTCCTGGACAGGCAGAAATAAAGCTGATAGGCAAAAACAGAGCTCCGGCGACGAATCACTTTATTAAAGACCCCTCCCGGGTAGCCCGCCGTGATAAAGGGAAAGGAGCTGTGTCGCCGTGGTTGTTGCAAGAGTCCCACTGAACTACATAAGCCGCCTGGCCGTTTTTCACAGGGGGAGACGGGTGAGGAGCTGCATGGTGGGGATAGGACCGGATCTCGCAAAGATCCTTGAATTGGAAAAAAGCCAGAAGCTCGAGGGTTACAAGGAACTCCTGCGGTTATGCCTCCTGCAAAAGAAGTCCCTGCAGAATGGGGATGTTGGCCGGGTAGCCGACGTCCTCATGTTGAAGTACGAAGTGATTAGAGCCCTCAGGGAGATCGAGTCACGCATAGTTGGCATCCAGCGGGCAATGGGCGAATCCTGTGATGGGGCACTGGCGGATTTATCCGGCCTGGACAGGGAGATTACCGCGATAATGAATGAAGTTATGGTGCTTGAAGATGAAAACCGGAAGGCACTTGCGGAGGGCGCCGGATGGACCGGCGGGCTTTTGGGGAAAATTCAGCCGGCCTAGAGATGCTGCGCCTGCGTGGGGCATGAATCACGGGCCCGTATTGTCCGAGATGAACCAACAGAGACCGACAGATTTCTGCATGACCTGTATAGATCCTATGTAAATCCTGCGTAAATCCCACAGGAAAATCTATCCCTCGTCAGAAGGAGCTCCCCCAATCATGTCGAAAAAGGTAATTCAGGCCGCCATGTCTGGCTTTTGATGGCGGAGTGTGGGGCGGTAGTATGGGAGGGCCGGCCGCAGTCTCAGGCATGGCTTGTCTTGAGAAGGGCTTGCGGCGTGGCATGTGACTAACCACAGGATCCTCATTGTCGATGATGAAGCAAATATGAGGCGTATCCTCTCGGAACTCCTTACGGAGCAGGGATATGAGGTTGCGGCTGCAAAGGATGGTGCGGAGGCCATCCGGCGTGCGACTGATTCCAGGTTTGACCTGATTATCCTTGATCTCAAGCTGCCCGACGTAGATGGTATCACTGTGTTGAGGGAGCTCAAGAAGAGGGGACTGACCGCCGCTGTAGTGGTTCTCACTGCTTTCTCTTCGATTGAGACCGCCATAGAGGCAATGAAGCTGGGCGCATACGACTATATTCCAAAGCCGTTTAAGGTGGACAAGCTCAAAGATGTCATAAAGAATGCAATTGCAGCCAGTTCTGACCCATCATGGGGGGTGGCGTTCCCCCGCAGGTCTTACAGAGATCAAGACCCGGGGATAATCGGCAAGACCCCGGCAATGCGTCAGGTGCTGGAGCTGGTAGACCAGCTTGCCTCCACTAACGCCACTGTGCTGATTTATGGGGAGAGCGGCACCGGCAAAGAGCTTGTCGCCAGGGCTATTCACTACCGCGGGCCGCGGGCTTCGCGGCCGCTGATAAAAGTAAGTTGCGCCGCCCTCCCCGAGTCCCTCCTCGAGAGCGAGCTTTTTGGCCACGAAAAGGGGGCATTTACCAATGCAATAGCCCGGAGACCGGGCAGGTTTGAGCTGGCAGACACGGGTACCCTCTTCCTGGACGAGGTCGGCGAGATGAGTCCCGCCATGCAGTCCAAACTGCTCCGCGTGCTGCAGGAACACGAATTTGAACGGGTGGGGGGCACCAAGTCCATCAAGGTTGATGTACGCGTCATTGCGGCTACAAACAAGGACCTCCGTAAGGAAGTGGCTGAAGGGAGGTTTCGCGAAGACCTGTATTATCGTCTTAGCGTGGTGCCCATCTACCTTCCTCCTCTCCGGGAGCGCAAAGACGATATACCGCTTTTGTGCGAGAGGTTCATAGAGCGGTTTAGCAGGGAGATTGGCAAGACCGTGCGCGGGGTGACCGATGAGGCCATGCAGATGTTGAGGGCCTATGACTGGCCGGGGAATGTAAGGGAGCTTGAAAACTGCATAGAGCGGGCCGTCATCTTCACGAGGTCGGAATATATAGGCCCCGACGTACTCTTTCTCAATTCTCCGGCTGTGAATGTGGCTGGAAATATGCCGGCGTCCCATTCGTCGGGGGCATCCATGGTCGGTGACCTCGCCCTCATGTCGCTGGAAGACATGGAGAGGATGCATATCATCGAGGTGCTCAAGAGGACGAACCGTAACCGTACCGAGGCCGCCAAGATACTCAAGATCACCCGCAGGACATTGCTCAATAAGATCAAGGAATATGGGATCAGGGATTGACTACGATGGCGGAGATTTACGTCTTGCTGGTCGTCATATCCTTCGCCTGCATTCTTGCCGTCATCTATCTCCTGAGAAAAGTGGAGTATTTGAATCGCCAAGTCAGGGCCTACCAGGCTGAGTCTTCACACGACGATCCTTCTGACGGTTTACCGGGCAATTATAATGAGGATGTGCTGGAGAGCGTCACCGTAGGTATTGCCGTCCTCGACAGGTCGTTTCGCATCCGAAGCTGGAACAGGTTCATGGCTTCCATCACGCAGGAGACAAAAGAAAACGTGATCGGCAGGCTATACTTTGATGTATTCCCTGAGCAGCTCGGGAGCGGGCTCGCGCATACCCTGCAGGAGGTCATCGAAACCGGGGAGACGAGGGAGATTAGGAATTTCAAGCACCAGGACAAGAACAAGAGGACGTACGTGACGAGGAAAAAGATATGCCCCTTGAAGCGGCTGGACGGCACGGTCACGGGTGTTATAATAATCTCCGAGGACGTGACCGACAAGGTCCTTCTGGGCGAGGAACTCAGGCGCGTAGAAAAGCTAAGGGCCGTTGGGGAGTTCGCCGCTCGTATAGCCCACGAGATCAACAACCCCATAGGGGTGATCTCTGCTTACGCCGAGCACCTTGCCGAGAGCATGGAGAGAAACCCGGCCTGCAGCCGAAGCCACGTTCAGGGGCTCCGGGCAATCCAGGAGGAGGCGGAGCGATGTTCGAACATTATCCGCAATATCCTGGTGTTTTCCAGGGAGGCCGAAGCCAGGCTGGTCCCGGTAGATCTGCCCGGGCTCTTGGATTCGGTCCTGTTCCTGATCGAAAAAAGTGCGGAAAATCAAGGGGTTTCCATCGAAAAGCACTATGATTCCTCACTTTCTATGGTGCTCGGCGATCCCGAGCAGCTGAGGCAGGTTTTTTTCAACCTCGCCATAAACGCCCTCCAGGCCATGCCGGACGGCGGGGTGCTGACGGTCAGGGTGCGGAGGGAGCCGCCTGTGGCCCTCTGCGCCGCGGATACACCGAGCAGCGACCAATTCCGCGACCGGGGGATTCCAGAACGCGAGGAACAACATGTGGCTATCGAGTTTTCAGATACGGGGTGCGGGATCCCGGAGCAGCACTTGAACGATATATTCAAGCCTTTCTTTAGCACCAAGGCAGGCGGCACGGGGCTCGGACTCTCGGTAAGTGAGGGCATCGTCAGGAATCATTCAGGCACCATAACGGTCAAGAGCGAGGTCGGCCGCGGCAGTACCTTTACAGTGCGGTTGCCGGTGGGAGAGCTTTGACCGGGTGAAGGAGCTTTGGCGATGAAATTGTATTTTATGGGTGCAGCAAAGACCGTTACAGGATCATGTTATCTTGTAGAGCTCAAAGACGCCCGCGTGCTCATCGATTGCGGGATGTTTCAGGGTACAAAGGAGCTTCACGATCTCAACTACGGCGAATTCTCCTTTGACCCGGGGAGTATAGATTTTCTAATCCTCACCCACTCCCACTTAGATCACAGCGGCCTTATCCCGCGCCTCGTCAGGGACGGGTTCAAAGGCAAGATACTGTGCTCGGGGGCTACCCGGGATCTATCTGAGATCATGCTTCTAGATAGTGCTCATATCCAGGAGCTCGAGGCCGAATGGCAGAGCCGGAAGAGCAGGAGGGCCGGGGAAGAAGCCTTTGACCCCCTTTATACAGTGGCCGACGTCCAACAGGCTATGGCACTCTTTGCACCCCAGCCGGTGGATGAAGTCATCACGCTGGATAAAAGGTTATCTTTCAGGTTCCGGGAGGCCGGGCATATTCTTGGATCCTGTATAGTGGAGCTATGGACGGGTCCTGCGGGCACCGGGACCAAGATGGTATTCTCCGGGGACCTGGGCAATGTGAACCAGCCTATAATCCGGGATCCTGAGTTCATCAGTGAGGCCGACATTCTTGTAATAGAGTCCACCTACGGTAACCGGGTACATGAAGACAGGCAAGCCAGGATCAGCCGGTTGAGCAGGATTGTAAAGTCCACCCTCGCCGCAGGTGGCAACGTGATCATCCCTGCCTTTGCCGTCGCGAGGACCCAGGACGTGGTCTATGACCTTGCGGTGCTGGCGAGGAAAGGGGAATTGAAGGACGTGAAGATCTTTATAGATAGCCCCCTGGCGGTGGGGGCCACGGAGATATTCAGTCGTCATAGGGACGCGTATGACGTTGAGATGCGGCACCTCCTTTCTACCGGCTACGATCCCTTCAACCTACCCGGGCTGACCTATATCCAGACTACCGAGGAGTCTCGGGCTCTCAACGACATAAAGGGCGGCGCTATCATCATCTCCGCCAGCGGGATGTGTGACTTCGGCCGTATCAAGCACCATCTCAAGCATAATCTCTGGCGCGAGGAGAGCACCATCCTGTTTGTCGGCTTTCAGGCGAAGGGCACCCTCGGTCGCCGCCTGGTAGACGGGGAAAAGAAGGTAAAGATCTTTAACGAAGAGATCGCTGTACGTGCAAATATCGAGGTCATCGACGGGTATTCGGCCCATGCGGATAAGGATATGCTGCTGTACTGGGTCAAGGGGTATAATTCCCTTCCGCGGAGGGTCTTTGTCACCCATGGTGAAGAGGATGCGGCTGGTGAGTTCAAGAGAACTCTTGAGTCCTCACTGGGTCTCTGGGTGTATGTGCCCGGACTTAGAGATGCGTATGATATAGAGTCGGACGAGATCATATATGCCCCCGGGACCGCGGATATCGCCCGCGAGAAGGAAACGCTGGACCAGAGCATCGCTGAGCTAAAGCTTGCGCTCTCCCAATTGGAGCGTCACTCCGAGGAATGGAAAACAATGAGGGATGCCAAGACTATCTCTGAATTGAACAGGCAGCTCAAGCAGCTGGCCCGCCAGGTGAATGCGCTCGCAGAGGGGTAACGGGATGTCACAGGATGGTTTTACTGGTGATAATGGCTTCGGCGTCGATGACAGCAGGCTCGATGCAGCCTCATACGCGGCACTGAGCCGGGGCCGGGGCGGCGATGAGATCAGGGAGGAGCTCAAGAGGCTCGCCGAGGACAAGGGCGAGGATGTGGTAGAGTTTCTCGCCCAGTTGGCTCTGACCTCCGACCCCAAGCTATCTCTTGCCGCGGTCGAGGCTCTCGGGAGGATACGAGACAAAGCTGCGGCGGATGCCCTGTCTCTCCTTGCCGGGAGGACGGAGTCCAAGGAGATTCGAAAGCGTGCCAGGGCCATGCTATTCCAGCTACATTCATGGGGGATCGAGCCGTCAAGAGTTGAGGAAGAAGCCCCGCCCCAAGAGGAGAAGATGGCGGGAGCCCGCCCGGAATTCCTGGATGGCAGGGTTACTTTCCTGGATCATTCCGGACACCGGATTATCTCGGCCCTTGTAAAGGAAATCGCCGGACTCCAGCATATCTGGTTTGTATCGGAGGATGGAGTGGGCATCGAGGATGCGTCCGTAGAGCGGACGAGCAAGAGAGGCTATGACCGCTGGACGGAGGATCTCTCATCTTACAGGCTGCCTATCATCCCGGCCACTGTGGATCATGTCGATTTCTTTATCAGGGAATCTTCCCCGAAGGATGAGGCTGGCAAGGGCTCGCTCCCTGCCCGCGTGGCCCGGGCTATCGCGGCGTGGAACAGCATAGTGGCAGGCCGAAAGCCAAAGTATTCCAGGCATCCTATATACTATGAGTTCGATGAACAAGAGGTCGGGCATGACAGAGGGGCTCTCGCCGAGGCCGAGGAACTCATCTCGCTGGACGAGACAAGGGACTGGGTAGCCCTTGTGCCAAACGCGCGGGATTACAATAGGAGGGCCTACAGCGTAATACACACCGTAATCCAGGTAGCCCCGGGTGTACGCGGGGAAATGATCGCAAGGATCGTGGGAGAAGCTGCTGAGGAAGCCTTCGGGGGTGACCGGAGATATACATTGGCGCGGAGACTGGAGGATCTGGCCTACTTCTTATTGCAGGGAGGGCGCCAAGGGGAAGCAAGGCAGGCTTTTGCTGTTGCACTAGCCCTCCGGCGGGGCGATAGCCTGATTCGAATTCCATTTGTTGAATCTCTTGTACTCCACGCCATAGGCCTCAAGAGAGTCTCAGAACCAGATGAGGTGGGGGATGAAGAGGATAGAGAAGAAGACATACCCCTGATCATTAACCCGTTTGACCCCAGATATCGAGAACGCGGGCCTTAGGCACCGGGGCGCCGCCTCTTAATCAGTAAGCGGCCGGATCTACGTAAGCAGCCGGCCTCCATTATTAGCGGCTTGAGCGGCTGGCCCCCATTTTTTGCTGATCTGGCATAAAAGATAAAGATCATAAAATCATTTGGAAGGTAAGGGCCGTAAGACCCTTACCTTCCGGCCTGACGGGCCATCAATTCCTCAGCCTTTTGAATGAGGCCGCGAACAATGAGACCCGCCTGCCTGGTGGTGATGTCGCCGTAGTCGTAAACGCCGTTGTCTACCTTGATCCTATCCGCAAAGCCAAGCTCGCGGGCGATCTCGTACTTGGTCTTGTCGGAGACGATGCTGCGGTTGCGACCCATAGCGTTCACCCCCGTCTATATTTTTTCACGCCAAAACCCTTTGATCCCCGGACATTAATGGCAATCTGCACAGCGAGACTGTATCAAAATCTAAACTAAAGCAGCTGCCATGCCGATAAGAAGAATGTACTCCATCCTCTTTGATTCACCTCACGGAAACACCTCGGTGTCTTAAAAAGCGAGAGTGGAGGGCGGGTATCATGGGGGTTTCCACTATCCCGAGCAAGACTTCCAGGTTTAGGTCCATATTTCCAAAAAGGGGAAATAGGACCAGGAGCAGAGGCCTTGGCATGAAGAGCATCCGTGCACAGCTCATCATCGTAATGACCGTCATAATCATCCTGGCGGTCGGCGGGGTTGCCCTTATCAATTACAGGAGCGCCCACGCAATCTTGTCGGGAGAGATAGAAAACGGGGCCCTTGCCGCGTTGACTGCCACTGCCAACCGCTTAAATGAGTGGGTGGGTTCTCGTGTCAACGAGGTCAAGACCATTGCCCGCAACCCGGCCATGGCCAGCATGGACTGGCCCACGCAGGAGGCGTATCTAAAGAAGGCTGCCGATGGACTCTGGGATTATGCGGCATTTCTCGTGGCCGATCCTTCCGGCAACGCTCATACCACCCTCGGGACTACTATGAATGTCTCGGGCGCCGACTATTTCACCAGGGCAATGTCGGGGGAGGCCAATATCGGGACCCCTGTGATAAATGAGGTCTCGGGTATAGCCGATATACCTGTCGCAGTTCCAATAAAAGATGATTCCGACCAGGTGGTCGGGGTCCTCGTCGGCCTTGTGTATTCAAATGCTCTTTCGAGCCTTACGGTGGATATCTATCTCGCCCAGATGGGCAGCGTTTTTATAGTTGATCGTCAAGGGCTCATACTTGTTCATCCTATCGTGGACAAGGTGCTCAAGGAAAACGTGCTAAGCGACCCAAATCCAGGTTTTGTAAAGATAGCGGGCGAGATGATCAAAGGCGGCTATGGCAAGGGCCACTATAGGGCCCAGGGGAGGGATATGACATTTCTATATGCCGGGCTCCCGGTCCCCGGCTGGTCTTTGGGGCTCACCATCCCTACCGATGTCCTAGGCCATTCCGCAAGGAAGCTACTGGGCTATTCCATAGAGACCATGGTTATAGCCATACTGGTCACCGTGGCCGTTATCTTCTTTCTCACGGGCACCTTTACCCGTTCCTTGACGCTGGTGAGAGACCAGCTGCTCGAGGTAGCTCATGGAGGGGCGGATCTGACAAGGGAGATCAAGCTCCGGTCAAAGGATGAGGCGGGGGAGCTGGCCTCGGCGTTCAACCGGTTTGTCGCCGGCTTGAGGGACATTGTGAGGCAGGTAGCTGATATCGCCCAGCGACTGGCAAGCTCGAGTGCCCAGCTCGCGGCCTCGGCCGAAGAGTCTGCCAGGGCTACGCAGCAGATAGCATCCACGGTAGAACAGGTTGCCAGAGGGGCAGGTGAACAGTCCAGGTCGGCCCATGCCACGGCCCAGGCCATGGATGAATTCATCAATGCGGTATCGGAGATAGCAAAGGGTGCAGAGATACAGGCAACAGCAGCATCTGAGACCGCGCAGGTCGTTGAAGAGCTCGTGAAGGGCATGCAACAGGCGGCCGTGCTGCTTGGCCAGGCGGCCGAGGCGGCTTCTAAGACTGATGAGAGCGCTCTCGAGGGCCGGGAGGCGGTAGGCCGTGTATTAAGCGGTATGTCCGGAATAGCTGCCGCCGTATCGGAGGCGTCGGAGCGGGTGATGAGACTCGGCGAACAGTCGCAGCAGATTGGCAGCATCATTGAGACAATCGACGACATCGCGGGGAGGACAAACCTCCTAGCCCTTAATGCTGCGATCGAGGCGGCACGTGCAGGCGAACATGGGCGTGGCTTTGCCGTCGTGGCGGATGAGGTGCGCAAGCTGGCGGAGCGCTCGTCCAGGGCCACGAAGGAGATCGGGGGCCTTTTGAATAGCGTGAGAAGCGGCATCGATGAGGCCGTCAAGGCCATGATGGCAGGTGTGGAAGGGGTAAAGGGAGGATCTAGGTTGGCAGAGGACGCGGGGAGGGCTCTCGAGGCTATCATCGAGACATCAAAGCGCGGCCAGGAGGGCCTTAAGGCGGTGCAGGCCTTTGCCGATGGACTCAGTGAGAGCACCCAGAGGGCAATGGCTGCCGTGGAGAGAATATCCCGCATCTCTGAGATGAACCGTGACTCTTCCATGAGGATGGCAGAAACCGCAGGAAAGGTCAAGAAAGAGATCGACAACATAGCGTCTATCTCTGAACAAAGTGCCGCCGCTGCGGAGGAGGTGTCAGCCTCGACAGAAGAGATGAGCGCATCTGTCCAGGAGGTGGCCATGGCTACTCAAAACCTTACATCAATGGCCGGAGAGCTCAGGAGGATCGCCGAACAGTTTAAGGTATGAGAATTCAAGAATGATGAGAAAGCCTACGGGCACTGAATGCGGGTGACGAGGAGGGATATTATCATGGCCGAGGAAGCGACATACGAGGAGAGGCAGCTCGTGGTGTTTGGCCTTG
>DUSO01000171.1 GCA_012842565.1 Bacillota bacterium | reverse complement strand
CGATGATGTCATAGGTCGCATCTATGAATACTCCAAGGGAGCGATCTGGCTTGTAGCACGGCTATGCAAGGGGTGTCTCATGGACGCATACACCCACAGGCAACAGCTTGTGGATGGTGATAACCTGAAACGGGCGATAGAGGAACTTACACTTTAGGGAGGAGGAGAGAAGTGAAGGACATAGTGGTCTCTGAGGGGACAAAGGTTGAATCAGATGTTATCGTGTCAGGCTTCGCGGACGTGCGGGCGATGTTGACGCTAATTCATGAGGGAGGCAAGGCAACCCTGAGGTTTACCTCACTGGATGCGATAGAAAGGGTAGAGTCAGCGATGCATGCCTTGTATTATGAGTCATTACTGGAGCGCGAGATGCTAGAGCGAGAGGCTTTACTTGAGGAAGGGCATGAATTCGGCAGGAATCGAGCAGGGAACGGCTATAGTCGCGCTTTCATGGACACGTGAGAGTATCAGACCGAATAGATTCATCCTGCGATCGCCCCGGTTTTGACCGGGGTGATTTTATCTGTCGAATACAATTCCATGACCTATTCACAACTGCCATTCTCTCCGGTGCCGGCGGCGCCAATGGGGGCCGGAATCGACAGCTTTGGACACGAGGATGCTGGGGTTGACGATACCTTCATTCGCCTGCCCATCGCTCAATAGGATCACCCGGCTTATGCGGTCATCTGAGAGGGCCTGGCGCACCTGGTAGCACCCCATCAGGAGTCCCCCGCTGAGGTTGGTCGTGTTGCCGCAAGAGATGTCTTCGATGAGTCGGATGATCTCCGCCTTTTCATGTTCGACAACCGGACGGGACGGCACCGGCGTGTCCACCTTATCGTCAAAGGTCACCACAGAAATGCTATCCTCATCGCAGAGATTGCGGACGACAAAGGCCGCGGCGGACTTTGCATGTTCGAGTTTGCCGCCCGCCATCGAACCGCTGCGGTCCAGCACAATGGAGAGATTCAGGGGACGTCTTGATGCAGGCCTCTCCATGCTTGGGGCTTCCACTTCGACTAAGAGGTATACGGTATTTGCCTCATTCATTACGACGAACGAATGATTTAAGACTGTTCTCAATTTCACTTAAACCAACCTCCCACATGGTCTGAATTCTCTGGATTCATCCGGCCCCCCCCGGACAGGGCCCAAGCCAGCTGCTGCCGGGGAAAACACAAGCACCCCTTCGGACGCGAGTATGAGCCACGTGATACAGTGAAAGCGAATTCGGGTGTTTCGCCGGTGCCTAAAGCTAGCTACCACTGCAGTGAACATAGGCGCCCGCTGCGGGTTTGGGATGCCCGCTACAGGGCGGGCCGCCTTCCGGGGGCCCCTCGCCCCCGGACCCGGGAGCAATTCACCCTGCCGGGCCCGAGGGCACCTCGCCCCACCCAATTCAATCCTACAACATGGCTGCGACAAGTAGCGTCACAATCTGCGAAGTCACCAGTGAGATATGAACCGGCCCATATTTCGCATCTACTCTTTCCACCCGCCATCACCTTCCTGGCCCATTAAAGCCTCCTACATCGCCGCAATGAGAGCCAGGAAGCACGTCATCTGCGAAAAGCCTCTGGCCAGGACCCTGCCCTGGCAGAGGCCCGTGAGCTATGTTCATGGCTGAATGAACTCACATTCTCTCGATGGCGTCGTGAATGACAAGGAAATCGGGCCTATGGGGCTACCTTCGAGGATGGATACAAATGTGCCGTGATAATGCAGGCCATTCAGGATTCAGCAACTGAAGGTCGGATTGTTCCGGTGAGCTACTGAGACATGAGGGCGGCGGGGCGACATGAAGACAGTGCAGGCGCCGTCCCGCTACCAGCTAGTGCCGCCGCCCGATCGGTCCCGCCACTCCCGGCACGCTTAGCTCCCAGCCTGAGCTCCCTGCAGCTTCGCATAATCCTCCCGCGTCACAAGCTCCCCGCCTATCACCTTATGACCTACGACCCTGTAATTCACGTCGAATTCCACCAAGAGGTCCATCCTGTTGAAGCACTTCGTCCCCATGACATCTTTCCTCACAAAGAACACCGCGCCGGGCGTCGTGCAAACCCCGTCACAGTCGCGCTGTATTTCGTCGCTCTTACGGAGACGGAGCGCCACCACCTCCCCGCACTTCTTACACCGTACATAGACCCAGACAGCGTTGCGGTCGCTGCCGGCCGCTGATGTCGCATGATGGCCCCCCGATTTAGCCAATGGTGATGCCGGGCCGAATAGCCTGGAAAACAAACCCACGGATAGACACCCCCTCGCTTTGATTCTATTTCACCCGGGGGAAAGTCGCAAGGTCCGGGGCTAGAGACCAGACCCTGGGGCCAGAGGCCGGACCCTGGCCCGGTAAACCTGCGCGGCATTCATGCCACTGAAAAAAATAGGAATGGTGGCAAAGAATGGCGAGAGATAAACCCGCGTTGCTTGCAGGAAAAATGAAGGATATGTCGAAATATAAAAGTCGGTCATCGGATGTATGACATTTACCGCACGCAGTAAGGATCGCGAGCCGGGTATTGCAGGGATTGCGGGTATCGTAGGGATTGCAGACATCCCGTAAGCAATGAGGGTTGCGCACGAATGGATGGAACAGTATTCGAGCGGATCAGGTCTGACAAAGAGCCTCTGTACCTGCAGGTCAAGACGAAAATTCAGGAGCTTATCTCAAAGGGAGAAGACCTTGTAGGCCGCACGTTGCCTCCTGAAAACGTGATCGCAAGTCAGCTGGGGGTAAGCCGCACCACGGTCCGCGAGGCGCTTCGCATGCTTGAAGAAGAAGGAATCGTAGCCCGAAAACAAGGCCTCGGCACATTTATCCTCCAGGGAGGTTCTTTTATAGAGAGCGGGCTCGAGGAGCTGAGAAGTATAACCGAGATCATCAGGAAACTCGGAATGAAGGCCGGCACTGAGGGCATAAGAGTCGGCGAGCAGCCTGCCGGCTCCGAGGTAGCGAGAAAACTGCAAGTTGCGGAGGGCGAGGAGGTCATAACCATCGAGCGGGTCAGGACCGCAGACGGGGAACGCGTTGTCTACTCCTATGATGTCATCCCGAGGCGGTTCCTCTCGGGCAGGGATATCACTCTCGAGATCCCAAAGCTCGAAGCCGGGCTCTTTACCTTCCTCGAATCGGAGTGCAGGTTGAAAATCACCCATGCAGTCTCGTACATATCAGCCACTACGGCGGATGACAATATAGTGTCCAGGCTTCATGCGCGCCCCGGGGAACCCCTCCTGGTCCTAGACCAGGTACACTTCGGGATGAACCGGCAACCGGTCCTCTATTCGAAGGACTATTTCAGGACCGAGAAATTTACATTTTACGTAATCCGCAGGAGGCGCTAGTCGCAAGGAACGCCGATGTCTCACGGGACACTAATTCGGTGTATCACGGGGCATTGATTCCATGTGTCATGGGGCACTAATTCGGGAGTGAGTCTGGTGGGAGAGGTTGCAATTTCTATCCGCGGCGTGAGCAAGATATTCAGGTCGGGAGCCGCCAGGAAGACTGTAGAGGCCCTTAAAGACATTAATCTGGATATTTATCGGGAAGAATTCCTCTCGATAATAGGGCCGTCCGGCTGCGGCAAGTCTACCCTTCTCAGCATAATAGCGGGCCTCACCGAGCCCAGCGAGGGGGAGATCATCCTCAAGGGAGGAAGCAACAATTCCCGCAGGCCCAACATCGGCTTTGTGTTCCAGGACCCGGTGTTATTGCCGTGGAAGACGGTCCTCGAGAATGCGCGATTCCCGCTGGACATCATCGGCGATAGATCCAAAGAATCCCTGGACAACCTGGCAGGTCTCCTGGAGGTGGCAGGACTTAAAGGGTTCGAGAGCGCCCTTCCCAAGGAACTCTCGGGAGGCATGAAACAGAGGGTATCCATCGTTCGTGCCCTCTCTTACAACCCTGAAGTCCTGTTGATGGATGAGCCGTTCGGCGCCCTGGATGCGCTGACGCGGGACAAGCTAAACCAGGTGCTCCTGGATATCTGGAATGAGCGCAAGAAAACGGTGGTCTTCATCACCCACGGTATAGACGAGGCCGTGTTCTTGTCCGACCGGGTAGTGGTCATGACCCCCCGGCCGGGCAAGATCCACGATGTCATTGAGATAGGCCTGCCACGTCCCAGGACGCGGGAGGTCAGAGAGAGTCCGGATTTCTTGCGGTACACCAAGGTCCTTAGGGACCTCCTGGGTTAGGCCCCTACAATGGGTTAAGCCCTCGACGAAGAATTGTTATGGCGCGCCGCCAGTGCAGGGACGCCCATGATGAGTGCCGGGCGTTCCCGGCAACAACCTCAGGTCAGGAGGTCAGGCGAAATGCCTTCCAGAGCAGTACAGTTAGAAGCCCAGCCGCCGGGACCCGCCCTAAATGGAAACCGCAGGACATTGGAGGGAATCCTCACGATCCTGCTGTTCATACTGGCCATAGGCGGCTGGAAAGCCTATGTGGTATTCAAGGGTGTGCCGGAATACCTCCTCCCGCCCCCGGAGCGGGTACTTGATTCCCTGGTCGAACTCATCGTGTCGGGGGAGGTCTTCAAGCACCTGTTTGTTACCCTGTCCGAGGTCATAGTGGGATTTGTGATAGGGTCAATCGGGGGGATCCTGGCGGGCTACCTCCTGGGGAGATGGCGGCTTGTGGAGGAAATATTCTCTCCCTACATCCTATTTGCGCAGACGGCGCCCAAGATTGCCCTGATACCACTCTTCGTAATCTGGTTTGGGCTGGGGCTTACATCGAAAGTGGTCCTGATAGTGTCGATGACCTTCTTCCCTGTCATGGTGAATACCATACTGGGGCTGCGTTCTATAGACACAAACGTTCGCAATCTGTTACGTATCCTTAAGGCCACCGCCTGGCAGCGGTTTATCTCGGTGGAACTGTTCGCTTCCCTCCCACTGATCTTTGCGGGCTTACGCCTCGGCATGGTCCAGGCGGTCATAGGAGCCATCGTGGCGGAATGGGTCTCCGGCAAGACGGGACTTGGCTACCTGCTTGTCCTCGGGAACATGACTTATAATTCCGGCCTTCTCATTGCCGCGATACTGCTCACTACGTTGTTGGGGATCGTTACGTACATGGCCGTCATGGCGGTGGAAAATCGGGTGCTCTACTGGCACGAATCAAAGGCGAAGATTGGGGGCCAAGATGTATGAGAAATATGGAAACCCCTCACCTGAGGTGCAAAAAGGGTGACCTGGCTCCTATAGCCCTCCTGCCGGGGGATCCCGGTCGCGTGGAGCTCATAGGGACATTGCTGGATGGTTTTTCCGTTTTGTCCCAGAATAGAGAATTCAAGGTGGCCAGAGGCTCTTACAAGGGCACCCCCATTACCGTTTGCTCAACAGGAATCGGTGGCCCCTCCACGGAGATCGCCGTCGTCGAGCTGGCGCGGCTGGGGGTAACTACCTTCATAAGGGTCGGGGGCACAGGAGCGATAGTCCCGGAGATTGCCTGTGGTGACCTGATCATAAGTGCAGGGAGCGTGAGGCTCGGAGGCAGCTCCCAATTCTATGTGCGTCCCGAGTACCCTGCAGTGGCCAGCTATGAAATTGTACTATCCCTCGTCGAAGCCTGCGAACGCCTTGGTTATTCCTACCACGTCGGGATCGGGGCAAGTATAGGTTCGTTTTATGAGGGGCAGGGCAGGATCTCCGTGCCAGCCCGGAGGCCTGGTTCAGGTGGTATCGTCCAGGAACTCCAGCAGTCCAGGGTGATCAATATCGAAATGGAGGCCGACACCGTCCTCACCCTCGCAAATGCTCTGGGCTTTAGGGGTGGTGCGATTTACGCAGTACACTGCAACAGAATCACTGACGAATGGGATCCTCATTATGAAAAGAGCCAGGGGAAGCTGGTCTCAGCCGCGTGCGAGGCGGCAAGCCTGCTTGCACGCTGGGATTCACTAAAGGAAAGGAGTGGGAAGAAGCACTTGTCGTTATCTCTGATAGCACCTTCGGGCACGCTTTCTAATAGCTGACAAGACTGTGAAGTGCCGCAAAACAGGCAATACTTCAGAACCCGGTGAGACTGACAACTCTGGCCGGCCTCTCGAACAGGCCCGCGGGTGGGCCTCGCTGGCGGGTGTCCCAGGCGGGTCCCGCAGGCTGGTCTCGTGAGGAGGCCAATATTCTACGAGGAGGAACAACAAATGCGGAAATATTTATCGTGGCTTCTAGCAACCACACTGCTTCTAGTCCTGGCAACGGCAGGTCTCGTGTCGGCCGCGCCCGCACCGGAAAAGGTGACCATCCAGATCGACGGCGCCGCCGTCCCTTATTACGCGCCTCTTTATGTTGCCAAGGAGAAGGGGTTCTTTGCCGAAGAGGGCCTCGACGTGGATTTCTACTATGCCGCGGCGGCGGATATCGTCAAGAATGTGGCAGTCGGTAACGTAGAGTTTGGCTTTCCCAATGCTGATGCGGTAATACTGGCCAAATCCCAGGGCATACCGGTCAAGGTAATTCACACTACTTACCAGCGCGGGCTGGGCGCCACCATCTTCAAGAAGTCGAGCGGCATAAAGGAGCCGAAGGACCTCAAGGGCAAACGCGTAGCGATCACCAGCTACGGGAGCCCCAACTACATCCAGTTGCAGGTGCTTCTCAAGAAGGCCGGGCTTTCGGTCAAGGACGTCAAAATAGAGATCGTAGGCACAGGAGCCATCGTAAACGCCCTGGCTACCGACCAGGTGGATGCCATCTGCTTCTCGATGTTGAGGACATTCGAGCTTCGAAATAGAGGTGTTGACGTGGCGGAATTCAGGTCGGATGAATTCCTGCCCTCCCATGGAAACGTCCTGGTCACCAGCGAAAAACTGCTCAGGGAAAAGCCTGAGCTGGCCAGGAAGTTCATACGCGCTCTCGACAAGAGCTTGAAGTGGATCATAGGAGGCCACCTGGACGAGGCAATCAACCTAGCGGTGCAGAAGTATGCTCCAACCTATGCCGGGCAGGAGAAGTCGCTTGAAGAGATCTTCGACAAGGCCTTCATAAACTACCTGTGGCAGAGCGACAACACCAGGGCCCATGGCCTGGGCTGGGGAGACGTGGAGCGCTGGCAGAGGTCCATAGATGTCATGAAGGAGTATGGTGTCATAGACAAGGCTTTCGATGCAAAGACGCTGGTAACGAACGAATTCTTGAAGTAGCACAGATTCTACGAAGTTGGATGTTCGAAGTAGTCGTCCGTGCCGATAGAATCGGCGCCGTCGAAGTATAAAGTCGCGTGGCGTATCCTGGGGTAACCGGGAGAGAGAGCGGGGTGCCCCCTCGAGGGCGAGGCTATGTGCCGAGCGAGGACGTCGCCTCAGCCGCAGGGGGTACCCCAAAGCTCGGGACAGGCTAGGGTAAGGCCCGGTATGGAGGCCCGGTTGGGGGGGAACTGCCTTGAATAAATGGGGAAAGAGATTGCTGAGCCTTCTGGTCCTGGTAGCATTTCTCGCCATCTGGAAGGGTTATGTGGAGGTGAGCCGAATACCCGCCTACCTCCTCCCGCCCCCGGAGCGGGTCCTGGCAGGTATTGTCAAACTCTGGCACACAGGAGATCTGCAAAAACACCTAGGTGTGACTTTCGAGGAGATCGCCATAGGCACTTTAATCGGGAGCGTCCTGGGGGTTATCTTTGGTTATGTTCTCGCAAAGTCCGAACTCCTCGAGAGAGTAATCTCTCCCTATATCCTGATCGCTCAGACCGCGCCCAAGATATCTCTTGCGCCACTATTCCTCCTCTGGTTCGGACTGGGGATTACTTCGAAGGTCGTCCTCGTCGCACTTGTTGTGTTCTTCCCGATCACCATAAATGTCATGCTGGGAATCCGGTCTATCGGGAAAGACATGATAAACCTCCTCCGTATCCTCAAAGCCTCGAGATGGCAGCGTTTCTTGTGGCTTGAAGTCCCGGCAGCCCTCCCTATGGCCATGGCGGGCTTCAGGATATCGACGACGCAGGCCGTGGTAGCGGCCATTATAGGGGAATTAATGGGGGCCAAGGCCGGCCTGGGGTTCCTCCTCACTCTAGGGAGCGAGACATATGACATCGTGATGATATTGAGTTCCGTCACGGTGATGAGCTTCCTCGGGCTCATAAGCTATTGGGTTGTCGCCTATCTGGAGGCACGCCTGCTCACGTGGCATGAATCGAAAACCTGACGAATATCCGGTCCTCAAACCCCATACGCCTTCCTCAGCTTTGCTATCTCCTGGACCACCTGTTCGCGCAGTTCCGGGGGTTCCAGGACTTCCACCTCTCCGCCCCAGCTCCGGACCCATGGCAGCATCTCTATAGTGGCACCCACTCTTACTGTCAGGATGCACGCCCCATCGCTGCAATCCTCGACCACCTGACTCGGGTGCCACTGGGATTCCTTGACGCGGCGGGCCACTGCCGGCGAGAATTTAAGGCGTACCCGGGTCTCGTCGCCCCACATGACCCCCCAGCACCCCTGAAGACGTTCATATGGGTCGAAATCAGGGTCGACCTCGTATTCCCGGTCAAGGATCGTTGCCTCTTTAATCCTCTCGACCTTGAATGTCCGGACCGCAGACCGCAGGTGGTCATAAGCGATCACATAGCATGCATACCCAACGGGAGAGGGCTCGAGGAAGTATGGATCAATGACCCGTTCGGTGATTTTGCCATCGGATGAGCAGTACTTGATGTGGACCTGCCTCTTGTCTGCCCATGCCCTGGTGAGGGTCTCCAGGACTCTTACATAAGAAGGGTTCCGGCGCCGGTTCCTCACGACACCAGCGGCCCGGCCTATATGTTCCGAGATCGTCGGGTCCGGTGATGCGGTTGCGAGCTTTTCGAGGGCTGAAATGACATGGGGGTTGTGCTCGTCGCTGTGACGTGACAGGAGCCTCGCCGCGATATAGAGCGCCATGGCTTCATTCAGGTTCAGCCGCACCGTCGTGAGGGAGCACTCCCGGTCCAGGCAAAAACGACCCCCCTCCTGATAGACGGGCACGCCAACCCGGGTAAGAGAGTCGATGTCCCGGTAGATTGTTCTCCTGTCCACATTCAAAGCCCGGGCCAGCTCTCTGGCGGACGCACCATGAGGATTACGATAGAGGATAGACTCTAGCCTTTTGAGCCGCTCAGCCCGGCTCTCCGAGCGCCCGAGGTGGGCTTCCTTCAATGCCATGCCACCGCCGCGAAGACCTACCATGAACCCTTGAAAATGCTGGTGCCGGGCCGGTATCGCGGCCATCCCCTCCTTTGGAAATGATAACTCCTTTGTTTAACAGCAATGCCTCTACCCGGTTCGCCCGAATCTAGGGATTCGACAGGCCCCATCAATTTCCTGCATGGCACGATTCCCTTGTAAAAGCGCGGCTGGAATGCTCACTACCCCAGCATATTGCAATTATCAACACTACATGATATATTCCAGGTGACGCCACGACCAGGCCGGGAAGGTTCAAATCAAATTGAGATTTGAAATGGCGATGACCGGGAATAGTAAGGTATCAGGATAATGTCACAGAGAGCGGGCCTTTGGGTGAGATACCCGCCATATCCGTGCCTGAACCCACCCGTGAGCTGCAGGCGATGAGCCATGCCGGAACCCCCCGTTACAGGGGCTGGCAACCCTGAAATCCAGAAAGGGTTGCCCGGGTTTTGAGCGGGCCCTGGACTTACCCTGGGCCAATTGGGGTGGTACCGCGGAAGCAAGCTTTCGCCCTCAGCCGGGCGAAGGCTTTTTTGTTTCGAGGTAGCTCATAACCCGGTATATTACGGGCCTTACCCGGCACGTTGCCGGCCTTCTTCGCTGCCGCCGGCCCAAGATTGCCGCCAGCCCAAGGCGCCGCCGGTGCAGGATTGCGATTATCATAAACGTGAGAAAGGAGGAAGTAGCGGCCCCCTCCCTGCACATAAACGCAGGAGGCTGCGGGGTCCTGCGGAGCCCGGGCCGCTGTAAAATTCGATGAAAACCGAACAGGCTGGGTTTGTCGAACACATCACTCCGAAATCCGAGGACTTCTCTCGCTGGTATACCGACGTGGTCCTCAAGGCCGAACTGGCCGATTATGCCCCGGTGCGCGGGTGTATGGTAATTCGGCCCCATGGATTCGCCATATGGGAGAATATCCAAAGGCTTCTCGACGGCCGGTTCAAAGCAACGGGCCATAAGAACGCATACTTCCCTCTCCTTATCCCGGAGAGCCTCCTCCGCAAGGAAAGTGAACATGTCGAAGGATTTGCGCCTGAGGTCGCCTGGGTCACGAGGGGAGGCCAAGAAGAGCTCGCGGAACGGCTCGTCGTCCGGCCCACGTCGGAGACTATAATCTGCAGCATGTATTCCAGGTGGATAAAATCATGGAGAGACCTTCCTGTCCTGATAAACCAATGGTGCAATGTGCTACGCTGGGAGAAAACGACAAGGCCTTTCCTGAGGACCACCGAATTCCTGTGGCAGGAAGGGCACACCGCGCACCGCACGGCCGAGGAAGCTGAGCAAGAGGCCCTGAGAATGCTGGATGTCTACAGAGACTTTGCCACCAATGACCTTGCAATTCCCGTAGTGTGGGGGCAGAAAACCGAGAGCGAAAAATTTGCCGGCGCACTTAGAACCTACTGCATCGAGGCGCTCATGACGGACGGCCGGGCACTCCAGGCGGGCACCTCCCACAACCTGGGCCAGAACTTCGCCAGGGTTTTCGACATAACCTTCCTGGACGAGGATAACCGGTTAAAACACGTATGGCAGACGTCGTGGGGTGTGAGCACGCGCCTTATAGGGGCCCTGGTCATGGTCCACGGCGATGAGCGCGGGCTGGCCCTGCCCCCGGCGGTGGCGCCAATTCAGGTGGTCATCGTGCCGATTATGCCTCCAAAGGACAAGGAGGCTGTCCTTGCCAGGGCAAGGGAAATTGCCGCAAGACTCTCCGGACGCTTCCGGGTCCATCTGGACGATCGCGAAGAATACTCGCCCGGGTGGAAATTCAACGACTGGGAGCTCCGTGGCGTCCCGCTACGAATGGAGATCGGCCCTCGCGATCTCAAGGCTGGGCAGGTTATGCTCGCGCGACGCCACTCCGGGGAAAAAGAGAGTGTCTCGCAGGAGGGCATCGAGGAGACTGTGGCCCGTGTGCTGGACGAGATACAAAAGGGTCTTTACGAGCGAGCAAGGCGATTCCGTGACGAGAATACGCATGATGTCGATACATATGACGAATTCCAGTCCATTGCCAGTAGCGCGCTGCCCGGGTTTATCCGGGCCGGCTGGTGCGGCAGCGCTGAGTGCGAGGCCGCGATCAAAGCCGAAACCGGGGCCACCATCAGATGCATCCCCTTCGAAGATGCCGGGAAGGGGACATGCGTCCGGTGTGGTAAAGATGGAGGGCGCATAGTCTATTTTGCGAAGGCTTACTAATGCTGGTACGGTATAGTACTAAAGGGAAGAGAGGCCCGGGGAGTATGGCTCCTCTGTGTAGTGTGTAGCGCGAATAGTTCGCTCACTTTAGCAAGCGGGGCAAAGGGGGTGCTGCTTACCGGGCTGCTTCTCTCGCCTTCCCCTGAACCATTATAGGTGATCCGTGCTGCCAAATGAGATCATCCAGCAGCACAAGCGACGCCCGTCTAGCCATTGAACCCGGCCGGCCTGGAATCTAGAGAATCGAGCCTATGAAGCTCCTGGCCTCCTCGGTCCTGGGGTTCGAAAATAGTTCGGCAGGGGCGGCCTCCTCTACAATCCTCCCTTCGTGCATAAAGAGAGCCCTATCTGCTACCCTTTGGGCGAAGCCCATCTCATGGGTCACCACAATCATGGTCATCCCTCTCCCCGCAAGGGATTCCATGACGTTAAGCACCTCGCCGATAAGCTCGGGGTCGAGGGCGGAGGTAGGTTCATCGAACAACATGAGGTCCGGGTTCATCGCAAGCGCCCTCGCAATCGCAACTCGTTGTTGCTGGCCGCCGGAGAGTTCCTCGGGGTACGAGGATGCCTTTGCGGCAAGCCCGACCTGGCTTAGAGCCTTCATACCGATCTCCTGCGCTTCATCCTTGCTGATGCGCTTTACAACCCGGAGAGCGAGGGTGACATTCCCCAGCGCAGTAAGGTGGGGGAACAGGTTGAAATGCTGGAATACAAACCCGATGCCCTGGCGGAGTCGCTGGAGGTTGGACCGCCGGGGGTCTATCTTCTCGCCCGCTATCCATATCTCGCCAGCATCGACGGGCTCGAGAAAGTTGATACACCGCAGGAGGGTGCTCTTGCCTGACCCGCTGCGCCCCAGGATGACAACGACTTCGCCGCTATTCACGGTGAAGCTGATATCGCGCAATACCTGCAGCGTCCCGAAGCGCTTGCTGAGCCCCCGGACACTCAGAATCTCGCGTCGTACCCCGCGTCCCTCCATGTTTTGCTCAATATCTGTCCCCGGCGGGGTTACGGGCGTTCCTGCTTCAACACCCATCTATTCCTCACGACCTGCCTGCTTCTGATCCTGACGGCTGCTGGAACGGGACAGCTGGAAGGTGGCAGCCGCGGCTCCGCATGCCCCCGGGTCCTCCTCTGCATCCACCAGTCCTACAATATCGGACACATGCCGGAGCATCCTCACACCATTGCCCGAGTCCGTATTGTGCCAAAGGGACCTGATTCCATTCAGTACCACTATTACCTCCAGTCCTGCCGAACGGCCGGCTATCGCATCTACCTCGGAATCTCCCACATATATTGTATTCTCCGGGCTGGCACCCAGCCTCGACATGGCCAGCAGGATCATGCCCGGGTCGGGTTTTGGCAGCGGGACACATTCCCCGCCTACCACGACCGGAAAGTATTGATGAAGCCCCAATGCCTCGAGAAGGTGTATCGCAGAATACCTTGGTTTATTCGACGCAATTGCGCACCGGATACCCATCCTATCAAGGCGTCTGAGAGTATCCACAACTCCGGGGAACACCCTGGTCCTGAGCGGAGATATCTTATGATAATATTCCCTATAGAGAGTACATACCCGGTGCATATCCTTCTCGGCGATCTTATCCCGGAGGGTATCTTCCAGCGAGAATCCCATGCGTTGATTCGCTTCGGCCTCGTCAAAAGGCCTGTATCCCGTCCTTACCAGGGCATAATTCAACGCCTCGATGATACCACTATGGGAATCCACCAGCGTCCCGTCTAGGTCGAATATGATATTTCTTATACGTCTCTTAGGAGGAGAATAGGCGTCACGCGTCAGCGGACCCGCCCCCTTCGCTGGCAAAGTCTATTCCCAGCTGCGGAGACCCCCTGGCCCGGGCTTTTTTGTTTCCGGTAGTTGTGAATAGCGACCTCACCAGCCGCACCACGTCCTTATGAACTTCATTGGGGGGCCTGTTGCCGTCTATGATCTCTACCCGGTGCCCCTCCCTCTGCAATTCCTTGATTATACTCAGATAATTTGCACTCACATGTTCCAGCTTCGGCGTCTCCTCATAGAGTTCCACGTGCCACCGATCCTGGAGACGGCGTTTTTCAGCTACCAGCGGGGGTACCCTGAGCATGATGGTGAGATCGGGATGAATACATTTAGAATTGATCTCTCGTATCCACTTCAGATCTACCGAAAGGGATTGATAGGCAAAAGAGGAGAGGTAATACCTGTCACATATTATCGTTACCCCGTTTTGGAGCTTTGGGAGGATGTCGACCTCGAGGTGATCAATCCTGTCGGCCGCGAACAGCAACGCAAGGCACCGCGGGTCTACACTCTCGAGGCGGCCATCACGTGTCGGCACCCCCACCCGCTTGGCCAGTATCGTCCTTATTAGCCCTCCGACCGGGCCGTCAGTAGGTTCCTTGGTAAGGTGCACAGGCAACCCGAGTTTCTTGCCGACGTATTCCTTTAGCCTGTGGGCCTGAGTCGTAACCCCTGACCCGTCAATTCCTTCAAAGACGATGAATCTACCTCGCACCACCAGGTCATCCCCCTCAGGCCGCTTCTCCTTGAAGAACCGGGCGCTCAGGATAGAAGGGCCGGGCGCCCGCATACCTCATTATACCCTGTGTCTCAAGCGCTGACAAGGCGGCCCCGGCGGGCCCAGCCGAGTTTATTCCGCACGGCGTTCATTCTCGGCACCGGAGGTACCCTTCAAACCATTCTCTTTATATCTCGCCACCTTGAGGCGGTTGACGGCCCTCTGGAGCCGGGCCTGCGCCTTCACCAGCGTTATGTGTTCGGTACTCCGGGCCATCATCTCTTCCGCCTGGCGCTTCGCCTCGAGCGCCCTTTCCACGTCGATTTCCTCAGCCATCTCGGCAGCCTCGGCGAGGACCACCACCTTAGTGGGGGTAACCTCCATAAAGCCCTCGCGCACCGCCATCCGGATCTCCTCCCCCTCGTCCTTGATGGTAAGGACCCCGGTCTGGAGGTTCGTCAGAAGGTGCATATGCCCTGGCAGGATGCCGATGTACCCGTCCCAGGCGGGCGCGATTATGCTCTCTACGGGGCGGGAGAATTCAACCTTATCAGGGGTTACCACATCAAGCTGGATTTTTTTGCGTGCTACCCCATATGCCACTTCCCCCTTGCGGCCACCTCCGCTCAGGCCTCCATGGCCGCAGCCTTTTTGACAGCTTCATCAATGGTGCCGACCATGTAGAATGCCTGTTCGGGTAGCTTATCGTGTTTCCCCTCGACTATCTCTCTAAAGCCTCTTATCGTCTCGGCAAGCGGGACGGTCCGCCCGGGGATGCCTGTAAATTGCTCCGAGACGAAGAATGGCTGCGACAAGAACCTCTGGATACGCCTCGCTCTTGCAACGATGAGCTTATCCTCGCTGGATAGCTCCTCCATTCCAAGGATGGTGATTATGTCCTGCAGCTCCTTATACCGCTGCAGGATGGACTGCACCGCTCTTGCGACCTGATAGTGCTCCTCCCCCACAATCGCCGGGTCAAGAAATCGCGAAGTAGAGGCAAGCGGATCCACCGCAGGATATATGCCAAGCTCGGCTATACTCCGCTCTAAATTAGTTGTGGCGTCAAGGTGCGAAAACGTGGTCGCGGGAGCGGGATCCGTATAATCGTCAGCCGGCACGTAGATAGCCTGTATGGATGTGATCGAGCCCGTCCTGGTGGAGGTGATCCTTTCCTGCAGCTCTCCGAGATCTGTTGCCAGGGTTGGCTGGTAGCCTACAGCCGACGGCATCCTGCCCAGAAGTGCCGACACTTCGGCCCCGGCCTGTATGAAACGGAATATGTTGTCTATGAACAGGAGGACATCCTGGTGCTCCTCATCTCTAAAGTATTCAGCCATCGTGAGGGCCACCAGAGCAACCCTCAACCGTGCCCCCGGAGGCTCGTTCATCTGGCCGAAGACCAGAGCCGTCTTGTCTATCACTCCAGACTGCTTCATCGATAGCCAGAGTTCATTTCCTTCCCTGGTCCTTTCACCGACGCCGGCAAAGACGGAAACACCGCCATGTACCGTGGCTATATGCCTTATCAGCTCCATTATGAGTACAGTCTTGCCGACCCCTGCGCCGCCAAATAGCCCGATCTTGCCTCCCCTGGGGTATGGAGCCAGGAGATCTATCGCCTTGATACCAGTCTCGAGGATGCGCAGGTCGGTAGCCTGCTCCTCCAGGGCCGGAGGGCGCCGGTGGATGGACTCATACCTGTCGACGCTAACCGGTCCCTGGTCATCGATGGGCTGGCCCAACACATCAAAGACCCGCCCAAGGGTTCCCCTGCCGACCGGGGCCTTGAGGGGCTCAAATGTAGGACGGACCCGGAGCCCGCGCTTGAGTCCATCTGTGCCGGACATCGATATGCAGCGGACGCGGCCACGCCCGACATGGCTTGCCACCTCCGCCACAAGCATCACTTCTCCAGATGGCCTCAGTACCTCAACAGCTGTCCGGATGGGGGGCAGCCACCCTTCCTGGAACTGTATGTCTATTACAGGACCTACTGCCCGGACCACCCTGCCCATGGTGGCCGCATGCTCCTCCGGCCCATGATCGCCAACCAGTATTCTTTCAGGAACGCCCATCTCATTCACCACCTGATTACACGGACAACCGTGGTACAACCCTGATACACCGCCGGCCCCGCCAGCCCTAGTGCACCGCCTCTGCGCCGGCGACCACCTCAGATATTTCCCGGGTAATAACCGCCTGGCGCTGGCGGTTATACAGGGTCGAAAGCCTTTCTATCAGCTCGGTTGCATTATCAGTGGCCGCAGTCATTGCGGTCAACCGGGCTCCCCTCTCACTGGCCTCCGCCTCCAGCAGGGCCCGGTAGACGACTGCCTGCATGTACCTGTCAACCAACCGGTTGAGCACGGCCTCCGCCGAGGGCTCGATGGCCCGCTTCCACAATTTGAGGCCTGAGGCGCCAGGCCCGGAGGCGGGCAATGAGCTCCCGCCGCTGGCCATAGCCGGGGGAACCGCAGGTATCAGCTGAAATACCCTTGGTTCCTGGCGCGTGGTAGTAACAAACTGGGAATACACCAGGTAAACCCGGTCTACGACCCCCTGGTTGTAGAAATCCATGATCTCGTTCGCAATGCGCTCCGCCCACGCAAATGTGGGGCGCCGGGATAGACGTACATGCGCTACCCTGACATTGAACCCCCGTGCTCTGAAGAAATCACGGGCCACACGTCCCATTGCCATGATTACCAGCTTTTCCGGGCCTCCCATTTGCTGAGCCTGCTGCATGGCCAGGTCCAGGATATCCTGGTTGTACCTCCCACACAATCCCCTATCGGACGCGATAACGACCAAGCCCACATGCCGGACTGGCCTGCCCTTTAAGATAGGATGAGGTGGATCCGGCATCATCGAGGCCAGGTCTGCCAGGACCTCGCTGATCTTCCTGGCGAACGGACGGGCCGCCTGGGCGCGCTCCTGAGCGCTCCTCAGCTTGGCGGCAGCCACCAGTTTCATCGCCCTCGTAATGTGACGCACTTCTCGAATGACCCGGATATGCCTCCGGATACGTCTCAGGTTCTCCACGACATGATCACCCTTGTACTAAAAGGCAGTCCGTACGCCACCCGGCTCATATTTCCCCGGCCAGCCAGCTCTCTGCTCAGCTCACCCTTACCCGACCCTGGTCAGCTCGCCTTTGCCTGATTTCCCCTTGCGTGGTTCTGGGCCAATAAGTCACGCCTTACCCTGGATGCAGCCTCCGACAGGAGACGCATATCCTCTTCGGAAAGGACACCGGCCTGCTTGATGCGCCTGAGGACACCAGGATAATTTTCCCTGACGAAAGAGATAAACTGGACCTCGAACGCAGGGACATCCTCCAGCTTGAGTTCTTCAATTCCAGGGGACGTCATGGCATAGAGGAACGCACACTGTTCCTCCACCGGCATGGGGCTATATTGCCTCTGTTTCAACGCTTCCATCAAGCGTTCCCCTCTCGCCAGCTGCTGCCGGGTAGCCTTGTCCAAGTCGGCCCCGAACTGGGCGAAAGCGGCATGCTCCCTGTACTGTGCGAGTTCAAGCCTTAATGGGCCCGCGATTTTCTTCATCGCGGGTATCTGGGCATCTCCCCCCACCCTCGAGACCGAAAGCCCAACGTTTACGGCCGGCCTGTTGCCGGCAAAGAAGAGATCAGCTTCAGTAAATATCTGGCCATCGGTGATCGAGATTACGTTCGTCGGAATATATGACGAAATATCCCCGGCCAGCGTCTCTACAATCGGCAAGGCCGTCATGGAGCCCCCGCCCAGCGCCCCGGTGAGCTTACCGGCCCGCTCCAGCAGTCTGCCGTGCACGTAGAATATATCGCCCGGGTATGCTTCCCTCCCCGGCGGCCTGCGGAGCAAGAGGGATATCTCCCTATGAGCTACCGCATGCTTCGACAGGTCGTCATAGACGATGAGTACGTCCTTCCCGGAGTACATGAATTCCTCCGCCATGGCGCAGCCTGCATACGGCGCGATGTACCGCAGCGGCGCAGGGTCGCTGGAGGAGGCCGCTACCACAAGGCTATAATCCATGGCCCCGCGATCTTCAAGGGTCTTGATAACCTGGGCAATGGTCGACGCCTTCTGCCCGATTGCCACATAGATACAGATTACCCCTGAATCCCTTTGGTTGAGGATCGTGTCCAGGGCAATCGCCGTCTTGCCGGTTTGACGGTCACCGATTATGAGCTCGCGCTGGCCTCGCCCTATGGGAACCAGAGCGTCTATCACTTTCAGCCCCGTCTGGAGCGGCGTGCGTACCGGTTCGCGCTGCGATACCTTTGGTGCGGGTCCCTCTATCGGCCTTCGCCTGAGGCTTCTTATAGGTCCCTTGCCGTCCAGGGGATCCCCCAGGGGGTTTACAACCCGCCCTATGAGGTCCGGGCCCACCGGCACGTCAACGGGGCGACCAGTACACCTTACGACGTCTCCCTCCCGGATATCGCTCCAGGGGCCCAGTAGTATACACCCTGCCTCGCTTTCATCCAGGTCCAGTACACTCGCGGGGACAGAATCTCCTATGATGACCTTTTCCCCGATCATGGCTTCCCCGAGTCCGGCAACGCGCACCACACCATCTCCGACGGAGGCCACGGTCCCCACCCGTTCTTCACGCACGCCGGGGGTCGCCGTGGCCAGGGCATTCTTCAAGGCCCTTATGATCTGACGAGGGTCGGCTGTCTTATCCCATGGCGGGATATCCACCGCTTTGAGAAGCCGCTCCAATTGTTCGATACGCCCCCTGACGCTCGCATCGATGAGCCGGTCTCCCGAGTGGACTACAAATCCCCCAAGGATCGAAGGGTCGATATCGATGCTGATCGACACTCCATCGCCGAAGATCCGTCTCAGTTTTTCAATAATATACCCCCGGGTAGCGTCCGTAGGGGGTTCAGGGAGGTAGACCTTTACTGTTGATGTTTCCGGAGCATCTTCCCTGGTTGTCAGCATCTCCCAGCACCACCCGCGTCAACTACTTCGCCCAGCGCCCGCCGCACCTCTTCTTCACTTACCGCAATGTTGCCGGAGGCGGCAACCTTTGCGCAAGCCGCCATAGTAAGATCCACCAAATCATCCCTCAGCTTTATCCAAGCCTCTCGCCTTATCCTATCGGCTTCCAGAGACGCCGACTCCAGGATGCGCCGGGCCTCATCGCGGGCCTTTTGGAGTATCTCCTCCTTAGCCGCTTCCCCGCGGAGCGTGGCCTCCTCTATCCGGTCGTGCATTTCCTTCTGTAGCTGGGCCAGCTTCTCCTCGTATTCCGCCACCAGCCCCTGGGCCCTGGCACGGTCCTCGCGGGCCTTCGCCATATCATTATTGATACGGTCAGCCCTCTCCGCCAGGAGCTTCTTTACCGGGCGATAGAGGATAAGCGTCAAAAGCCCGGTTAGCAGGAGGAAGTTTACGACGGTCGCCAGGAATGTCAGGTCGATGTCAATCATGTCCCGCCACTTCCCATCATCCCAGCAATGGATTTGCGTATAGAAGGATAAGGGCCACTACCAACGCGATGATCGGCGTAGCCTCAACCAACCCGATTCCGATGAGCATCGTCGAGAAGATTGTTGACTTGGCCTCAGGCTGACGCGCTATCCCATCAACGGCCTTGCCCGCTACCTGCGCATCACCAAACCCCGCTGCTATGGCCGCAACGGAGACAATAATACAGACAGCAAGTAAAGAAGCTAGTTTCAGTGCTATAGCACCAGTTATCATAGACATCCCTCCGGTAAGACTCCTCATTTTGGGCCGTTTTACAGGCCGCACTTATGGTTTATTGCCTCGCTTACAGTCTCCTGCCTATTCTGATTCCTGAAGTGAAACGGCGATATAGGCCGTGGCGAGCATTAAGAACAGGTAGGCCTGGAGCACGCTCACAAAGACATGGAAAGCCTGCCCCAGCATAGGGACTATAAACATCACCAGCTTCCCGAGGATTACAATAAGCATGTCACCGGCAAACATGTTGCCAAAAAGTCGGAAGGCCAGGGTAAAGGAACGGGTAAACATCTCCAGTATGTTTAGTGGCAAGAAAAGTGGATTTGGCTTTATGAAGCTTGCAAGGTACTTACCGATTCCCCTGGTCTTTGCCCCGGCATACACGGTGAGGCCCAGTACGACCGCTGCGAGCCCCAACGTGACATTGATGTCAGATGTGGGCGATGACATCCCCGGCACCAATCCAATAAGATTTGAGATCAATATAAAGAGGAAAAGAGTTGCCAGGACAGGGAAGCAGACATTTGCTGCGGCACCCATGTTTTCCCTGACAAGTCCGTCCAGGCTTTCCACGGCCCACTCAATCAGGTTCTGAAGCCCAAAAGGAATGACCTTCATCCTCCTGGTAGCGAACCAGGCCATAGAAATCAGGATCCCCATTACAATCCACGTCATTATGACTGTATCCATGTGGACACTAAGCCGGCCTACGTGAACGAGCCAGTGCGTCCTGATCGGTGACTCCTTCATGAGCTGACCTCCCTCCGGGAAGCACCACCCTTCGTGGCAACGCGCGTACGAGGAATACAATATGCTATCAACGAAGCCCTGACAAGGGCAAAAGCAATGGCATAGACAATGAAAGCCTTAGATCCGAGGAGCATAGCCCCGGCTGCGAGGGCAAGAAACACTATGGCGAACCTTCCGGCCGTAGCCCACCGCATAAACTGTACGGCTTTTACCCTGTCCAGACTCACGGCCCTGGCCGCCGCGGCCAGCAGAGCTCTATAATCCAGCCAGGCGAGGATGATTCCCGAGATGAGTGCAAGGACTATCATCATAAGACTGCCGCAAAACAACTCGCCCGCAGGGCGGGCGAAAGGAATAGCGGCTCACTCCCTTTCCATTTAGAATAAGAACAATGTCCCCGAATGCCCGGTAGGAGCCCCCGGCAGACTTGTGCCCCAGGAGGAGCGGGTCCCGGGTAACCCTGCGGCCTGTAGCTCTACTCCCGGCCAGTTTACTTCCTGCCTTTTCGACCCTTTCGATCAGGCCCGGCTTTACAGTTGCCGGACTGTTTACAGTTATCGGACCGCCCCTGCCTGTCACGAGGCCGTCCTCCGGAGTGCCCCGAGAACTCGCTCAGGGTAAGCTTCCACACTCCCCAGAAACCGGAAGCGGCACCCAAGAGAAACCCGAATATTGAGCATAACGGCTCTGTCCCCAGCCTCTTGTCAAGGATGCGACCAAAGAGGAAGCCCAGGATCATTGACCCCGCTACATTAAAGCCAATGGTCCCGTAAAACTTGAGCGCGCGAACTATGTCGGGATCAAACTTTAGGTCCCACATTAAACATACCCTGGGCTTGGCTATCCGGCTCGACGGGCCGAAGGCTCCATGGAGCCCTCCCGGGAACGCCCGTGATTGCCCCCCGGCGGGGCACACCCAGCCGGCTCAAAGCACCGAAGCCACGGGCACACCGCGGCTTCGAAAACCATCACCCCATAATAGAGACTAAACGGCCCCGGGGGAGATTAGGCAGTGTGTCACCCGATTGTAAGCACATAGATCTCCGGGAAAGGCCGGTTGCGCCCACCTGTCGGATACCAGATTCTGTCCTCCTCGACGCTGCAAGTGTAGCACATGGCCTTCCCGGCTGTCAAGAATTGTACTGAATTGCGCCAAATTGCGCCAGCCAGGGGCCTCCGGTCACCACGCGGCAGCAGGTCTGTCCCCGTCTCGAGCTGCCCCGGAGACCGGGCCCATATCGCCGCCCGGCTCATAATTCACCCTTACCAGTGCCGGGCGCGGGTCGTACCGGTCGCGAGAGATCAACTCGCGATAGATGCTCCCGCCTTTCTTGACCAAGCGCCAGACTGAGACCACATAGCCCGGAGAGCCATTGTCCTCCATCTTTCGCTCCCCTGGGGCCAGGGTCGGATCCCTCTTTTCAATTATCCTCGGGTGGAGCTTTTCTTCGATTCGAACATCGATGCTTATCTCCTGGTCTCGTGGCTTCGTGCCGAAAAGCTTGACGACCACCGACCGCCCCTCGAGCCTGGCGACGACCATTATATGGCTGGGCAGGCTGTTCTTAAAACGAAGGTCAAGATAGTTATAGGCTACGGTGGCATCCCTACCCGGGGGGACGTAGGCAGGTGCGATGGAATGAGGAGTCCTCGCCGTGATGTCCAGGTTTGCCAGGAGAGCTGCGTTATAGAGCGTGGATGAAACCTGGCAGATACCCCCGCCGATGCCCGGCACGAGTTCGGAATTCAAAACGACCGGCGCCTCTTTGTACCCAGCCTCCCGGCTCCTGGGCCCCACGATTGCGTTAAATGAGAATTCTTCCCCGGGAGCAATCGTACAGCCATCAATTGCCTCTATTGCCAGTTCGATGTTGTGTACACGATCCTCTGCGAGGCTCCCCAGCTGGGTGGAAAAGGAGCTTACGAGCTCCCTTATGCCCATGGCTTGCACGTCCTCCGTTGTGACAAGAGGATCCACCTCCGTCACGCTCAATTGGATCTCCCTGCCGACCGGGGATTGCAAGGCCTCAAACAGCCGAGTCCAGGTCGCCCGCCAGTCAAGGCTGTGGCCCGGGGCTGATCTTACGAGGTGGACCTGGTCTTTTTGATCAATGAAGATATATGCGTTCCGGGGCTGGTGATTGATCTCGACCGCGAGGGCTGACAGGTATTGCCGTAGTGCCCCTGTATCCCCCGTGATGACGGGGGAGATCTCCGCGACGCCGCTATGGCTGCCGCTGCGGTTAGCGCCGCGACCGATGCCCGGCTGGCCGTTGCCCGGTCCGGGGATACCCCTGAATCCCCTTTCCAGCTCTGCGAATGCCCTCTCTATTGTTGCCTCCACAAGGACTCTCATCTCGACGGCCCGAGGGTCAAAAATCCAGACCTGGTCCTCATGGCTCAAGGCGACCGGCCTGGTTTCGAGGATGGTGGCTATGCCCCGGAGGCGGGAGATTGCCTCCTCACGAGTAAGGCCCCCGAACTCGACCCCGCAGATCATCGTCCCCATAGGGAGCCGCCAGGCGGTTGTGCCGTTCTCCGTAGCTTCCCGGGACGAATATCCAGCAATCAGGGTAATGCTGGCGGCTGCGATCATCATGGTCACCATGGCCATGAGGAGAATACCCGCCCGTGATGCGCGTGGCGGGCGCGGGCCCTCCGCGAGGCACCCCCGTCCCGAGTTGTGCCCCGGACGGAGACGCCTCTCCGGCCCGGGATTGTGTGCCAGCCTGGATACGAGACTGCGCCCAGGCCTCAGGGAAAGTGGCGTTGTCTCTCCTAGCCTACCCTGCAACAACATCGCGCCCCCGTTTCCTGATCGTCGGGTCGCCGCGTGGAAGACCCGCAGCAACATCGCTGAGGCATTGGAGGTGCCTGCGCGCCGCAATGGGAGACCCATATACCTCGCGCCTCTGTGTCCGGAGCCGCATGAGCCTGCCACGGCGCTCCCATGGCGAACTCGTGCGCCCAGCCTTTCTACTCTTCCGGCGCCATATTACGCCGGGCGAACCGTGCTTCCCGAGGGACTCTATCGCACTCTATCATAGAATTTGCCGCTCTTTCCCGTTATCCTTCCCGCTACCGATGCTTGTTTCTGGGGCTCATCCCTGCTCTTGCCGCAAGCTTGACCACCAGATATCTTATGATTATCGCTGAAAGCATAGGGATCCCGATGTATCCGGCCAGCGGGTAAATATGCGTCAGGAGTGTGGTAAAGCCGCGGCGAGCAAGCGGCACGGCCAACACAGTGATCCAGGCCCCCACGCGGCTCGGACTGGAATTTACTATGGGCCCAAGCCGCTTGCCAATTGTATATGCCGCACTGGTCGCGCTCGTTATCATCGCCATATACACGGCTATTTGATAGGCAAGCTGGACCCCTCGCCCCCTCAATGCGGCCATGGCTAGCATCGGAATCTCTGAATCCGCGATAGCGTCGGGGCTTCGGAGCATCGCTTCATTGATGATGCCCAGGAGGAGGCCGATACCAACGCCACCTGCGGTTGCTGAAAAGTAAGCAGATCTTGATCCCGGGATGCGGTTACCGATTGCCGCAAGCATGCCCATGACAAGCAAGAGGTTATAAGAGGTGTATATCACGGGAGCCCAAATAGAGCATATCCACTGTCCCTCATACATCCATCCAACCCCGGTCATGTCTGGGCCGGACATTTCCGGATGAATCAGTACGGTGGTGGCGGTATAAAGCATTACTGCCGCCATCACTGGGACGATCACCAGGTTGCTTAGTAGTATACCACCGGACCCATTCAGGACGATGACGCAGACGATGGTAGCGGTGATTATGATCCCGATGTCCCGATCAAGGCTTGCGCCCGTATGGCTTAAAGACCCGCCGCCTGCGAGCATTATCGCGAGCGCCCCATAGATGAAGGCCATCATCGCAGGGGTGAGCAGCCGTACCCCGATGCCGCCCAGGGTCGCTCCAAGTAACCCCTCGATATCGTCCCTCTTGAGGTTTCTCGAAAGATCCAGCAAGGCACCACCTGCAAGAACGAAAAGGAAGGCGGATACCACTATCCCTGGCCTCGATGCCGCTCCCAGACTTGTAAAGAAAAGGTATATTTCCTTCCCCGAGGCAAAACCCGCTCCCACCACTGCCCCGATATATGTAGCTGCCGCTGCCGCTACGGATGTAAAGGAACCACTAGAAGGGGACTTTGATACCGCCACCAGTTGATACCCCCATATTCCTGGTCATCGGAACCCGCTCTCACCGCTGTTTACCCTGTTGCCCCTGGCATGGAGTGGCTGCGCACGGACCGACGGCCCGGCCCGCACGATGGTTTCGCACCCATGCCTCTGTTGACCTCAGGCAGGCCTGCGCGCCAAAACCAGTTCTGCGCTAAGATTTCCCGGGAAATATCCCGGGCCCCGGTCGCACCGCTTGGATCACGGCAAGGAGCGCCCCCGGCCGGCTCCCGGTGCGTTTACGCTTCTTTGAGAATTCAGGGCCGTTTAACTCCCGATGACGTAGCCGGAGCTGGCATGTGCGACTACTCTGTACACTATGCAGGTCAGGCAGCAGGTTATGCCCATGGATGGTGCCCTGCGGGCATACCGCCACGGCGACCCGGGGGCCTTTATTCTAAATTATGGAAAATAGTAAATTGAATATTTTGGTCTAATTGTCTCGCGCACACAAGATTCCAGCTACTGGTGAGCCGGCTACCCTGGCCACCCGGCCATAAGCCACCGGGTTCGCTACGGGTTATATTGTCCCGCCAGTTCACGAAAATGGTGTGGGAGCTTCGTGGTGACTATGGCGACAAAAATGGTCTCCTTGAATACCTGACCGGGGCGGCTCATATACTTTTTATGCGTCGACATTCCCGCGCACCTGTAGCCCACCGGTGGCCGGCACGCACCACCTGGTATGTGAGACATGGAGTTTGACTAAGGGGCCCGACACCGGAGGGCAAGTACCGTGCTCGCCAGGGACACCTGGCTACCGCCGGAATGCCATTGCCCCTGGCGATGCAAGAGCCGTGTTTGCAGGAGACACCTAGAGCAGGGGGTTGGATCATGAGGCTGGGATCGGATCAGCCTGGTCAACCTGTCACAACGCCCTTTCATTGGGGGCTGCCGAGCGCGCCAAAAGAGACCTCTTTGCGCGTGCATATGCAGGACCCGGAGGCGCCCGCCGTGGTCGAGCGGGCCCTACGTCATTACCTGTCTTGCGATCTCGCAATACAGCCTTCACGCTCCCCAGTCGTAATGTGCATCGGCACCGATCGATCAACGGGCGATTCTCTCGGTCCTCTTGTGGGCTCTACCCTTGTTGAGCTCGGCATCCCTGGTGATTTGGTGCTCGGTACTCTCGACGAACCGGTGCATGCCGCAAATCTCTCAGATGCTATCCGCCGGGTTACTGTGACCTACCCCAGGCCCTATGTCATCGCCGTCGACGCATGCCTCGGGCGCCTGGAAAGCGTGGGGGCCATTGTGATCAGTAAGGGACCGGTAAAGCCCGGCACGGGGGTCAATAAGGATTTGCCGGCTGTGGGCGACTTACATATAACCGGAATAGTGAATGTCGGCGGGTATATGGAATACCTCGTCCTCCAAAACACCCGCCTAAGCCTTGTATTTAGAATGGCTAAGACCATCGCATGCGGGCTTGTGCCGGCGTTACTGGGCGTAATTGAAAAACCTTACGGGCAGGGACACCGCTAGGAAATCTTTACGATCCATGTCGTTTTGTATCGATCATTGCCTTACCCCTCATTTTTCGCCGTCAGTGCAACCGGAATGCTATCAGCATCCCTCATAACCGCCCTTCCTCTCCGGCAGGGCAAGGGGAGCTGGGAAAGATTAAGTCATGACTGCCAGCCGTCATCATGGGATCTGACCGGGGCTGGGGTCCCAAGATGGCTACAACGCCGTATTGCTATGCCCAACTGCAGGCTTTGCGGGCGACATTGCCGACGAAGCTCCCGCCGGGGCTTGAGTTGCAACGTCAATGGTCGGTCTCCAGCCCGGGGCCGGTACGAGACTGCGGATACAAAAAAGACCGCCGCAAGCCGCTTCCCATGTCCTCAAGACATGACCTGCGCCCGCCGCATTATTGAGGTCCCCGCCCGGAGAGGCCCCCCGGGCGGCTTGTCGTAACCCCGCAGATGCCAGCCCAGGCGGCATAGGAGACGATCTAGAACGTCACGTACCTCTATAGGCGCTTCTTGGCAATAGTCTCCTCCACGGCCTGTAGCACTTCACGGGGAGACTTCCCAGCTACGTCTATAACCGGGGCCTTCGTGAATATCGCCGAAACGCCCGACATATCTGTGTCGACGCCGGAGGTCACCACAGCATCGACACGGCCGAGGTTCCCGTCGATACCAACGACTGCATAGCCCTCTCGTTCGAGTAGCACGCCCACATTGGTGAGTCCCTCGGCAACGGCTATAATCCCCTTTGGCATCCTGCTCCTTTCACCACCCTCTGCTCATTGACTTTTCATTCTATAAATCGACCTATACATCGGCCTTTCACTGGTAGCCACGCTACTTTGAAATGCGTCGCGTGTTTTCACGCTTCGATGGTGCCGGCCGAAGGCTGGCATGTTGGACTACTTTGCAAATGCCCCGCGCCTTTATACGCTCGCATCACCGGCACCGGGCCCATGCCGCCCTTGGAGCTCACGCTGCCGCCTGAGCCAGGACGCGTGCTGAGCAAGGATTGAATTCACCTCCTCATCGCTAACCGGCGAAAAATCTGAATAGAATTGGCCAACGGCGAAGAACGGATATGGGGTGGAGAGTACCACGACCTCATCTGCAGCGCCAGAGAATTGCCGGAGGGCCTCCCGTGGTGCAACAGGTGCTGCAATGATAACCTGCCGGGGTCTGGCCTTCCGGGCAGATGTTGCGGCTGCCAACATGGTATACCCGGTAGCGATGCCATCATCCACGAGGATTACTACCTTGCTGGTGAGGTCCGGGAGTGTGGCAAATTCGCCAAGCCCTGCAAGGCGCTTTTCGATTAACAGGCGTTCCTTCGTTACGGTATCGTCGATATATTTCTTCTCAACCGAAAGCAGGTTTACCAGTGCCTCGTTTAAGACCACGGTACCATCCTGCGCGACCGCTCCTATGGCGAGCTCAGGGTCCGACGGTGCCCCTATCTTTCTCGGAAGCAGCGGGTAAAGCGGTGCCTCCAGCTCCCTGGCAACCTCGAAGGCTACCGGGATACCACCCCGCAACAAGCCCAAGACGACAACATCTCTCCCCTTCAATGTGGAGAGCCTTTTCCCGAGCGCTCTCCCTGCCGCGTGGCGGTTTTCATACATGGTACTAGTATCACCTGGCCCTCAGAGTATATTCAGGCCGACCGGCTCAAATGACCGGCCGTGCCGGCACCATCGATTGATGAAGATATCCGGCGCATTTTCAAGGTAGCCGTTCATGACGGCACGTCATCGCCACCGCCCATGAAAACTAGACCGAATCGAACCAGCGCTTGTTTTTAGGGGAGCATCCCGGTTCATTGAGGATAATGCACCCGCTCGGCTCCTTTTTCAGGGACGGCTTCCAGATAGCATCAACCCCTTGCCCGGTTAATCCCCTTAAGTATCTATACCATACCCTTTGGCGCGAGTTCCTTCCATCCCACTGAAGTCTGGGAGTCTTGTCCCCCGGCACCGGGTTTTCTCGCTCCTCAGCTATGAAGATGGCCGGCAACTGTCGAACCCTTACCTCAATCCTGTGTTCGTGATAGATGTCTTCCAGCGTTATAGCCGTGTTCACGTCGGGGGTTGGATATCTCAACATTCGCCCTATTTTGGGGCCTCTCGCGGGGCCTATGGCCTTAACCAGGCTTTCCCGCGTTCCTGGCCCCGCTCGCTGTTTGATGCCAAACGATAGAGACCGGGAGCGGAGAAGTACCCCCAGGGTGGCTGAGCCGTTTTTTTACCCTCTTTGCTAGGGACCTGGTAGGATGGCGAAGAAGGCAGAGCCACATGACCTCGGTAACGAGAACCCCCGTCTATTTGTCCATGAGCCACAACGTTTAAGGTAGTGAGCGCCCTAGCGTTGAAGGTGGCCAGCTTTGGGGCGCCATGCATCCGCCCCGGACAGGGTTAGTTTGCTTCCGCACGGCGACCCCATTTAGCCAGAGAGGATGATGCCCGGCCGCGATGCCAGACCCATGTCGCGAATGTTCCACGTGGAACATTCGCGTTATAACCGCAAAGAGATAGCCACGAAGAGGTTCTCCTTGGGACAGGGAGATAAGTGCGATCCGTGCCAGCCCACGGTCTTGCCGCTCACGCGACCGGTGCCATGCGGGCCCTCAATTCGGGCCTGCCGGCTGTTCGCACGCCCTTACCCCGTTCACACACCCTTAGCCGAGGTTCAAGCCTGGGTCTCAGAACACGGAAGCCAGACAGCACGGCCCAGCACCAAGGGACGCCTCCACGAGGTCGTAGCTTATGTGGGTCATGGCTTGTGCAGCGAAGGACCCCATGGCCTTCTCCCGGCCCGGGCACTAACGTGGCTCACGGCTCTTCTCCGGCATTCCAGGTTATGGGCAGGACTAGTAAGGCATACCCTCGCAACCTCGCCCGGGCGCCGGGCCTACCGCACCCAGGTGTACCGTAGCCCCGTCGCCGGACAGAAGGTGGACGGAATACGAACACCCGAATGCCACCGCGGGGCGACCGGGAGGGTAGCGCCATGGGACCTGCACCTCTCCAGAGCAAGATCATTGTCGCCAGCGGTGGCCTAACTCCGTCGCAGTCACCGGCCCTCGCCTGACGTCTCGCGGGGGGATGGTTCCTCCTGCCTTCCCCGGTCCCCGGCCTCGGGCTCGGTACCCCCAGGGAGAAGCTTGAGACCAGCCTTATCGGCCCTTACTATATCGCAACGACCCTTAAACACCGCGCCGTCGTCGATTATCAATGCAGACACCGCGACATCCCCGTAAAGCCGACCGCTAGGTGGTATCTCAAGTTTCCCCGTTGCCTGGATGGAACCGCGAAATTCGCCCGCAATTACCACATTCCTGGCCAGGGCCTTGGCCTCTACCACACCCTTATCCCCTATCGTCAAATCGCCCGATATATTGATTTCCCCCTTGACCTGTCCATCTACCCGAATGGAGCCGCTCCCACTTATCACTCCCTCGATCCTGGTATCAGTACCTACCACCGTAATGAACTTGCGGGACTCTGCGAGATCCGCTTTCCTGCTAAACATGCCTCGGCACCCTCCCAGTGTCCCTCCGCCTATTAACCCCACCACGTATACCTCTCGGAGGAAATGGCATACAATATGCAAAAACGCACCCGGGCTGATCGGCGCCGGGCCGCTACCCTCCCGGACATTCACTTCGGAGCTTCACTAACCTTCAGGGTACCCGCGTGGAAGGCTGAAAGGTGCGCCCATACCAAACAATAGAGTGGGACGGTTTGTCACGCCGGGCAGGATAAACTTGTGGGGTCGTTCGCCGCAGACGGTGTGCCTTATGCCGCCGGGATCAACCGGTTTCTCATCTCTCCGCGCCTTCATCCCGCGTCGTCCCCGCGACCACCGCTTTAAGCCATATCGTATCATTATACCGCCTCTGGTCCTTGCGGCCTATACGACCGGCCAGACTGCAGAGGCCCTTTGACTTCATCTATGGAATATTGGCGATTAGCCGCCGGGAATGCGGAGGGACCTGACCAGGCCTCACTTTTCCCTGTCGCACGGGTACTTTTCCCATCAGCTACGGTTAGGATGGAGGTCTGATTTATTTGCGCTAGTAGTTGTGGAGATTCTATGATCCCACGGCATTCCATCTGCTATCCTTGACAATAGCTGCCAATACGCCAATAAACTGCAAAGCGTCTCCAGGAGTAAAAAGATCCGCGGCGACCGGGTCACCTCTACCCCTGTCAGTGCATGTAGTTCCATGGATTGACCGGGGCATCATAGCGTCTTACTTCGTAATGAACATGGGGCCCCGTACTTGTGCCGGAACTCCCCGAGTATGCTATCACTTGGCCTTTATCCACCTTATCTCCGCACCGTACTGTAAACCTGGACAGGTGCGCATATAGAGTGGAAACTCCATAACCATGTTCCAGTTCTATGCACCAACCGTACCCGGATCTCCACCCAGCGTAACTCACCTTCCCTTTCGCGGTGGCGTGCACAGGGGTCCCCGACCGAACCACGATATCAACTCCCGAATGGAAGTGCATCCTCCGCGTTATTGGGTGTATTCGACGGCCAAATCCGGAGGAAATCCTTCCCCTGACTGGCCAGAGGTCAGGGGTGCTGTCAAGCCTTCGCCGGTATGATACCGCCTGGCCTTTGAGTTCGGCGAATTCGGCCGAGACCGATGCCGCCCGACGAAGCAAATCATCTAGTGACATGCTTAACTCATCGGCAGACATCATATGACCGTCGCTGGCTTCAGCCACGCCACCACCCCGCGTGGCCGGAGCGGGCAAGCCAGCCGCACGCCCGGGGGAAGTGCGCGAAACGCCGCGGCTGGGCACCTGGTTGAGGGCCTTTCCTGACTTACCACTGATTATGGCGCGTATCTCCGTGCCGAGATTATCCAGGGCGACCAATTTCTCCTCCAAAGCCCGGACCTTATGGGATATCAGCTCCAGGCGATCATTCTGTTCCTCCGCCACTGTCCTGAGCTCGAGATTGTCCCGAGTCAAGCTCTCGACAAGCGCCTCATTGTGAAGACGTGCACGATACGCGGCAACGGCCGTCGCACATAGCCGCGCATATGTAGCCCCCAAGGCTATAATCAACCCTGCGGCGAGTCCCGCACACGCGCAGACAGCAGGAAGTGAGACGGAGAAGGACCTGACGGGGCCATTTGAGGATGGTACAACCATGAATGTCAAGCTACTCCGCCTCAGCCTCCGAAGCCTACCAAATATGGCAGGAACATGCATGAGCCGCCCCCCTGAAGCAACAAAAATGGACACCAGCCTACCCACACCAAGATTATTGCGAGTTATGCCTGGGATTATGCACCTATGGTAGGCGGATACCTGGCTGGGAAAAAAGTGGGGTTGTCTATAAATTCATTCGCCGCCAGGGTCAATTTTCCTGCCTTGGGGAATCAAATTTGGAAGGGGAGGCTATTTCCAAGACTAACAAAGTAGCCAGTTGGCGCGGTGCGGCAATGCTCAACGGGTAAGGCAACCGAACATATGAGTAGCAGTCTCAGGGTAGGCATCACCACCGGAGCGAGATGAGCATTATAGGGATGGGATACCGCCAAGATGGCGTGTTACAATGCATTGGACCTTTTTTGAAACCTTAGGGTCGGAGATCTCGAGGCCGATCGGAGGCGATCCCTGACGTGAGAGGCCTGACGGAACCGAGCCTACAACGCCATCCAGGCTTTTGCGGGGCTCGCACGGCATGTCACGGGTTCCCCTGTCAGGTACGGGGCTTGCGGCTCCTAGCGGCATCTATGGCCTCCCCTTCTTCCCTCGAGAGCGGGTATGTCGAAGACCATGATTTGAGGGGCTTGGCATAAAAACGAAATTCCTCACGTGAATGGAGCGCGGTAAGTATGACGCCATCACCGTTAGAGTCTGCTGCCGCCAGGGAAAAGCTCTGTCCACCGCCGATATCACCGAAGGCATTAAACCTAACCAGACCAATATGCTTAATGGAAGTAGCCACTGCATCCCGGTCAGCCTCAAATTGGCGGTCCAGTCGGGACACTGCCGCCTCAAGGTTGGATATGCGAAGCAGGGACTGGGTCAGGAGATCCCCTGCCCGAGGGATTCCAAGCGACTTTGCCAGCATCAGGTACCTCGCTGCCTGGCGTCT
>DUSO01000170.1 GCA_012842565.1 Bacillota bacterium | reverse complement strand
TTGTGGCGGGCCGCCTACCCCCGGGGCTGGATTCGCGGCCGGCATGGACCGTATCGTGCAGGTGCTTGCCGGGGCAGGACTGGCGGAGACCGGTCGGCAAGGCCCCACGATATTCTTTGCCGCGCTTGGCGATGAGGCGAGGCTTATCGCCTTCAAGACCGGGATGGTGTTGAGGCGGAGGGGGATATCGACCGACATGGATTACCTGGGACGTAGCCTCAAGGCCCAGATGAGATTCGCAGACAAGATAAAAAGCGATTATGTAGTGATCATCGGCCCCGAGGAGCTCTCGTCCCGGGAGGCCATCATTCGTGAGATGGCTTCCGGGGAGCAGGTCAGGGTATCCCTGGATAACCTGACGGACGAGCTCATGGCAAAGTGTTGTGAGGTTGGAGAGAATGGAACCAGATGTTGAGCGAAAAGCTACCAGCATGAGGACCCACATGTGCGGGCAGCTTGGGATATCCCATGTGGGCCAGGTGGTGAGACTTGCAGGCTGGGTACACCGGCGCAGGGACCTGGGCGGAGTTATCTTCATCGACCTTCGCGACCGGTCGGGCATGGTGCAGGTCGTGTTCAACCCCGAGGAGGATAGGGATGCCTACCGGGTTGCCGAGGGGTTGCGCGGGGAATTTGTCGTGGCGATCCAGGGCGAGGTCCTGAAACGACCGGAAGGGACGGAAAACAGGTCCCTCAGTACAGGCCAGGTCGAGGTCCATGCGCGTTCGTGTAGCGTCTTGAACCCGTCCAGGACGCCTCCATTCTACATTGCAGAGGATGCCCAGGCTGATGAGACACTGCGCCTCAAGTACAGGTACCTCGACCTCAGGCGGCCCGACATGCAGCGCAACCTGAGGCTGAGGCACGAGATCACTATGGCGATAAGGGGCTACCTGGACCGGCTGGGGTTTATCGAGATAGAGACCCCCATGCTGACCAGGAGCACCCCGGAGGGGGCCCGTGACTACGTGGTCCCGAGCAGGGTCAACCCCGGCAAGTTCTATGCCCTTCCCCAGTCACCGCAGCTTTTCAAACAGCTCTTGATGATGGGCGGCATGGACCGGTACTTTCAGATCGTCAAGTGTTTCAGGGATGAGGACTTGAGGGCAGACCGTCAGCCTGAATTTACGCAGATAGACATCGAGATGTCCTTCGTCGACCGGGAGGATGTCATGGAGGTCGCCGAAGGCCTCATGGCACACGTCACGGAAGTGGCCACCGGCATCAAGGTACCAAGGCCCTTTCCGAGGATGAAATACAGGGAGGCCATGTCCAGGTTCGGCCAGGACAAGCCGGATATAAGGTTTGGCATGGAGCTCAGGGATATATCCCCCGTGGTTGCAGACGGGCAGTTCAAGGTCTTCGCCGGAGCCATAGCCTCCGGAGGCGTGGTCAAGGGGATAAATGTGAGCGGCGGTCATGCCATGACGAGGAGCGAACTGGATGACCTTGGCGGGTTCGTCGGGCAGTTCGGTGCCAAGGGGCTTGTATGGCTGGCTCTTGACCCGGGAAGCGATACGGGGGTACGTTCTCCCATTGCCAAATATCTGAGTCCCGGGGAGATAGCAGGCATAAAACAGGTGTTCGACGCAAAGCCCGGTGACCTCATCCTCATGGTTGCAGGTCCCGCAGGGGTGGTGAATGAGTCGCTCGGCAGGCTGAGAGTGCACCTCGCGGGAAAACTCGGGCTAATACCCCGTGATGAGTTTGCCTTTGTCTGGGTCACGGAGTTCCCGCTGCTGGAATATGACCAGGAGGAGGGGCGGTATGTTGCCGTCCATCACCCGTTTACGTCTCCCATGGATGAGGACCGGGATCTCCTCGCTACAAGGCCGCTCGATGTCAGGGCGAAATCCTATGACCTGGTGCTAAATGGAATCGAGCTCGGCGGGGGGTCTATTCGAAATCACGAAAGGCAACTCCAGCGGGAGATGTTCCGGGCCCTTGGTATCTCCGAGGAGGAAGCCATGGACAAGTTCGGCTTCCTCCTGGAGGCGCTCGAATATGGGTGCCCGCCCCACGGGGGGATAGCCATCGGGCTCGACAGGCTCGTCATGCTGCTGGCACGGACGGACTCTATAAGAGACGTGATCGCCTTTCCCAAGACCCAAAAGGCTACGTGCCTTCTTACCGGCGCGCCGTCCGCCATATCTCCCAGACAGCTGGAAGAATTGCATATTCGCACTGTCTGAGGGAGCATTTGGGTAAGGCTTAAACGCCTTGTCGATGTTGAAACGGCGGTGGAGATGTGATATCATCTAGACGGAAGATATGACCCTACCGTGTGCGAAGCGGGCCAGACAGTTTTGTTCCAACACCAACATATAGGGAGCCTGGGCTCTGGTGATGGCATGGAAGCCGCCACGAGCGGACCCATAAAGTCACCAGGAGGGCACCCACCTGCAGAGCGCGGGGATATAAACGGTCGGCCGACACGGCACGGTGGGGTTTTCGTATTATTGTAAGATTCTGACATCACTGCCACAGGGAGGCCCGGAGCAGGCTTGGAAGGAATCAGAGACAGCCGGTTTGCCCGGGAGCTAATCCTCATTGGCGAGCGAGGGCTCAACCGCCTCCTGAACAGCAAGGTGGTGCTCTTCGGGCTCGGCGGCGTCGGCTCCTTTGCGGCTGAAGCCCTTGCGAGAGCCGGTGTGGGGACGCTCGTCCTGGTGGATGGGGATATGGTCGAGCTCACCAACTTCAACAGGCAACTCCTCGCCACGGTCGAGAACCTCGCGACCCCAAAGGTCGAGGCTATGCGAAAGAGGCTCTCGAGCATCAACCCGGGGCTCAGGATAATAGCCACCCATGCATGGGTATCACCTGACAATGCCCAGGATTTCATACCTCCGGGCACCGACTACGTGGTAGACGCCGTCGATGATGTAAAGGCAAAGGTGGCCATAATCAAGTCCTCCAGAGCGCTCGGCATCCCAGTAGTATCCAGCATGGGCGCCGGTGACAGGCTCGACCCGACGCGTTTTCGGGTGGCGGACATATCATCCACTCATACCTGTCCTCTAGCCAGGGCCGTGCGGCATCAGCTCAGGCAAATTGGGGTCTTGTCAGGAGTCAAGGTCGTTTTTTCCGATGAGCCCCCTATAAGGCACCCGGGCGGTGTGCCCGGTAGTATATCTTTTGTGCCGCCCGTTGCCGGAATGGTCTTGGCATCGGTAGTCGTCCGCGACCTCCTGTCACGCGAGAGCCAGGAGCATGCCGGGGTTGAATGCGGCGATGGCCACGCGCGCGATTCTTGGGAGCGTGGTGGCAAGGGGTGTGGTGCAGGTGGCCTCTGAGGCCGAAGTACCGCTCGCGGCACGCATGCGCCCGGGCAGCCTGGATGAATTCGTGGGCCAGGAGCACCTGGTAGGCCCGGGCAAGCCCTTGAGGCGCTCCATTGAGCAGGATACAATCCCTTCCATGATCTTCTATGGCCCCCCGGGGTCAGGCAAGACCACCTTGGCCAGGATAATTGCCAGCACCACAAAATCGGCATTTGTGCAGCTAAATGCCGTGACATCCGGGGTAGCGGACTTGAGGCGAGTCATTGAGGATGCCAGAGAGCTCCGCAGGATGTACCGGCGGCGTACCATTCTCTTCATCGATGAAATCCACCGTTTCAATAAGGCCCAGCAGGACGCCCTGTTGCCTGCCGTCGAAGACGGCACGGTGATATTGATCGGAGCAACTACAGAAAACCCGTTTTTTGAGGTGATCCCGCCCCTGGTCTCCAGGACGCGCGTGGTGGAGCTCAGACAGCTTGAACCGGGCGAGGTCATGGTGATATTGAAAAGAGCGATAGATGACCCGGTGCGTGGCCTCGGGGGAAGCACTGTCCAAGTAGCGGATGATGCTCTTTCTTACCTTGCGAGGATGTCTAACGGCGATGCCAGGGTCGCATTGAACGCCCTTGAGCTGGCCTATAAGACCACGCCCCCCGGCGAGTCCGGAGTGCGCGTCATAACCCTCGACACTATCAGGGAGGCGCTCAACAGACGAACCATAGTCTATGATAGGGCGGGAGATGCACATTATGATACCGCCTCGGCCTTTATAAAGAGCATACGAGGATCGGACCCGGATGCGGCCCTCTACTGGCTTGCGCGGATGGTGGAGGCCGGGGAAGACCCGAAATTCATAGCAAGGCGCATGATCATCTCTGCTGCCGAGGATATCGGCCTTGCAGACCCTCAGGCGCTCGTGCTGGCGGTAGCTGCGGCAAGAGCGGCGGAATTCGTTGGCTGGCCCGAGGCAAAGATACCCCTTGCTGAGGCAGTGATCTACCTGGCCTCTGCACCCAAGAGCAATTCCGCATACCTCGCGATAAACAGGGCCCAGGAGGCCGTCAGGAACGAGTATGCCGAACCCGTGCCCAGGCATCTCCGGGATGCCTCGTACAAGGGCGCGGCCAGGCTGGGCCATGGCAAAGGTTATCTTTACCCCCACGATTACCCGGGTCACTATGTCTCTCAGCAGTATCTTCCCGCAAGCCAGGTGGGCAAGATATACTATGAACCCCAGGACCAGGGCTACGAGAAGGAGATAAAGAGACGGTTGTCCCAGAGAGGGAGCGGGAATGGGGAAACCGGCCATGACGGGGCCGGCGATGGCGTTCGTGTAAAATGTAGTGGGGCAGGAGACCGGGGTCTTGGGGTAGAAATATAGAGACCTCGAACTTCCCTGTTAAGAAGGCGAGGTCTCTAT
>DUSO01000169.1 GCA_012842565.1 Bacillota bacterium | reverse complement strand
CCGTTCCGCGTTTATCCATGCGCTGGCATATCATCTCCCCTCGGTAGGCCGGATTACGTAACAACCTTAGGACAACGGTCTTGTCCCATTTGGCGCCCCGCGGTGACGGGATGCCCAGGCCATTTAAGCGCGTGGCAATACCCTGTCCGCCCATATCCTCATAAGCACACCACTCATACATTTTCTTTACGATAGCTGCTTCATGAGGTTCTATCTCAATGGAGGTTCCAGACTCTGACGGGCGGTAGCCATATGTACCGGGGTATAGAGGAACTTGTCCGGAGAGGACTTTGCGCCGTATGCCCCGCATGGTTCGTTCCCGGATCTTCTCCTTCTCATATTCGGCAATGGCGCCCCGAAGTGAGTAAAAGAGCTTTCCCTCAGGGGTATCCTTCCAGTCAAAGTTGATGAACTCGAGACGGACTCCGGCCCGTTCGATCTCCTCTGTCACGATCAATTGGTGCGACAGGTTGCGGGCCAGCCGGTCCGGATCGTAGCAGACAAACAGATCAACATGCCCCTGGCGGATAAGGTCACGTGCCCGGGTAAGCCCCGGGCGCTCGAGGATACTGCCGGATATCCCTTCGTCCACACATTCGATTATTTCAGTTGCACCGAGGGCCTGGGCTTTCTTCTTGCAGGCGTCGAGTTGGTCTATCAGGCTGTACCCATGACGGGCTTGATCTTCTGTAGATACCCGACAATAGACAATGGCGATCAATTCGGATTCCCTTTCTTACTTTGTGCATTGCGATTCAGCAGCCAGATTATGGCCTCACGGAGTCTAGGTTCACCCGAAGGGACCACCTTTACTGTAGCGGGAATTCTGCCGGGCGGTCGTTTTGGTTGCCTAGAAGCGGGCTTGGACACCGGTTCCTCCCTCTTCTACACAATATGCAGAGAGAAGAAAAATCCTTAATCTCGACGGGCTTGAGTTTATAGCCGCGGAGGATGTGTTGATAGACCTCAGGATTAGCAACGGAAGCCATCCCGGGGCCAAAGGGAAACAGAAAATCCGGGAAGCAGGTATCAACCTTACAGTGGGAGCCAGGGTGGGGGAGGAGTTAAGACGGCAGAAAGTAAGCATTTTGTTTACCGCGCGAGGAGTATAGGATGAGGCGCCACGGCTCAAATCTCAAAATGACCTCAGATAGTATTCACTCATCTTCTGCAGTAAATGACGTTTTTGGGGGCGTCGACACCCCGGAAATACCGTAATATGGGAATTCTTGCTTTTGGGTTATGAAAAATGCGGTGCCCCAGAATATGAATTATCGCCTTGATAAATGGGTCGTAAGGCATAACGTATTCGCGAAATATCCAAAGACTCCTTCGGCAAGCCGTACTTTTTATGCCGATCGACCTTGCTTGATATGAGATACACCTGATTGGGATGGAGTGCGTAATCAGCGCGTGAGAAAATGAGCAAGGGAGCGCCAGCTGGAATTCACTCAAGGGACTGCGGCTTCCTCACCGGATCCGGCGGCTTATACACCTTCTTATAGATTGAAGGGGGTGATTGTATATGTTAACATCAAATTACTGGTCCGGCCACCTGATATCCGGTCACCAGGACAGGAATAGGTAAGCCAGCCTTGTGAATTGCGAGGGGGGGGTCCGATTGGTGCCTCTAGACGTTGAGCCGATTCGCAAAAATAGAATCTATGCTGAGGTTATTGACAGGATCAAGCGGCTGATCGTCGACGGACAGCTCAAACCCGGGGACAAGCTGCCGTCGGAGAGAGAGCTTGCCAGTGCGCTTGGGGTAAGCAGGTCAACAGTAAGAGAGGCAGTGAGTGTGTTGGCATCGTCTGGGCTCGTGGAAGTCAAGCCTGGGCTTGGCATGTTTATTGGCTCCTCGGGCCAAGACCACGCGATTTCTCCCCTTTCTCTCATGCTCCTGGTAGAACGGGACAGTTCACTGGAACTTCTTGAGCTTCGAAAGATCCTTGAGGCGGAGGCAGCTGCCATGGCAGCCGAACGGGCCCCCTCTGAAGTCATTGAAATGCTAGAACATGCTTACGCAGAGATGGAAGCTGATTTGAACTCTGGCGGCAGTGGGGAAGATGCTGATGTTAAGTTTCACGAACTCGTGGCTAAGGCGACAATGAATATGGTGATGACCAAGGTAATGAACTCTCTTAACGGCCTCTTCCGCTACAGCATTAATCAGTATAGGAAAAAAACCTTCATGCATTCGAATAGACCTCATCAGCTACTTGCCGACCACAGGGCGATTCTCGACGCCATCCGCAGCCATGATCCAGAAAAAGCTAGGGAGGCAATGAGAAGCCATTTCAAAAGCCTCGAGAAATCACTCCAATTATAAGCCATATTGGACCCTTGTTCAGGTCCACGGAAGGGGGGATGCGCGCACACCGAAGAAAAGGATATATGCTTAGTACCTCGTCGGTGGTTGTCATGCAGGTACCCTATGGATCTACCTAATTATGAAAGATTCTCTTGGCGATAAGTGGGAGGGAAGAAAGTTGAAAAACAAGTTCACGGCCATAATGGTGCTCACTGTTTCTTTGACAATGTTGCTCATGCTGGTATGTGGCTCAGCACAAGGAAAAACTGGAACCCATTTTCCATCAAAGGATATTACTTTTCTCATTGGGAATGCTCCAGGCGGTGCAAATGACCTGACGGCCAGGGCGCTCATTCCTGCGATGGAAAAAGCACTGGGCAGGAACGTAATCCCTGTGAACCTGGAGGGCGCCAATGGCGCTGTAGCCGCGATCAAAATGGCAAGGGATCCCGCTGATGGCCATGAGATCCTCATTCACTCCCAGTCTTTGATCATGATGCAGTATACCGGGCAGCCCGACGTCAACATTAAGAATTACCAGCCCATAATCGAGGTAGCAGAAGACATCCCTGCGGTTACTGTAGCAGCGGACGCAAAATGGAAAGATCTTAAGGAGTTTATCAGCTATGCAAGGAGCAACCCCAGGAAGGTAAAGGTCGCCACGTCCGGTGCTGGTAGTGTTTGGCATATCGCTGGGGTAAAGCTGGAGAAGGCCACCGGGGTCCAGTTTAGCTTCATACCTTACCAAGGTGGCGGAGCAAAATCATCTGTTGCCGTAGCCAGTCATGAAGTGGACGCAACAACCACGAGTGCCGCAGAAGTGAAACCCCTTGTGGACAGCGGTAAGTTAAAGGTGCTGGCTGTTCTCTCGGATGAGAGGCATCCTCTATATCCCAACATACCTACAGCGAAAGAGCTAGGAATTGATGTCTCATACCCGGTATGGCGGGGGATCTTCTGCCGAAAAGGTGCGCCGGCTGAAGCAGTCAAGGCCCTCCATGATGCGATAAAAGCTGCAATTGAATCAGAAGGATACAGGAAGTTTATGGAGACATCAGGGTTTCCCATCAAATACAGGGGTACAGAGGAGTTTACAAAGATGGTTCAGCAGGAGGATGAATTCCATAAAGCGTTGTTAACAGAACTCGGTCTCAAGATAAGCGATCCCAGGTAACGGATAACACACCGGGGAGGAGGCAGAGGTATGAACGAGATAATCGCCGGATTGTGCATAGGAGCGACAGGAATATATGCTATCGCTGTTGCACGTACCTTTCCACTGACCCCCGCAATAGAACTCCGAGCAGGTTTGTACCCCCAGGCGCTCGGGATCTTGCTCGTATTACTTGCGGGTCTCATGGCATATGGCGGTCTTACCAGGCTCAGACAGGCGAAACCTTCTGGTGAAAGCGCGGGGCGTCCAGCGTACTGGAAGACTGCCCTTACATTCTCGGGCATGCTGGGGTACCTTTGCCTTCTCCCTCTCGTAGGTTTCGGCATTTCGACATTCATCTTCCTGGTAATCGTTGCTTGGCTGTTTGGATCAAGGCTTTTCCGAGCGCTGGCTTATTCTTTTGCCATGACATCTCTACTGTACCTGGTATTCCGTTATGTGTTTGAGGTGCCGCTTCCTAGCGGTATCTTCTTCTGAAAAGTACAATTGTGCACTTAGTGACTGGACGAAAAGGGGTGTAACCGTGGCGAACCTGCTCGGCCTGTATACATCGGGACTAGGCTTGGTATTTAAGCCAGACGTAATCCTGTTTACTTTTGCGGGAACGTTCCTGGGAATCATCATTGGTGCGCTGCCGGGCCTAACAGCAGTCATGGGGGTGGCCATCCTTATCCCACTGACTTATGGCCTGAGTGCCGAAGTTGCGCTCATGGCGTTATTGGGAGTATATTGCGGCGCCGTGTATGGGGGAAGCATCTCTGCTACACTCCTCAGTATACCTGGGACACCTGCTGCCGTGATGACCACTATGGATGCTCACCCAATGGCTAAGAAAGGCGAAGCTGGCAGAGCACTAGGCCTTGCAACAGTCTGTTCCTTCATTGGCGGTGCACTCAGCGTAATAGCGCTTTCCGTGTCCGCACCGTTGATCGCCAATTTTGCATTAAAATTTACCTCCATTGAGCTGTTTTCCATTGCCATCTTTGGATTATCGATAATGGCATATGTCGCCCCAGGGTCGTCAGTCTTAAAAGCATTCGTGTCAGGTATCTTCGGGCTTCTAATAGCAACTATCGGGCTCGACCCGATGAGTGCATATCCGAGATTCACTTTTGGAAGACCTGAACTCATTACGGGCGTGGAATTTATCAGTGCCATGATAGGCCTCTTCGGACTTGGAGAAGCTCTCTCCCAAGTAGAGGCCAGGGCTGTGGTAGCTGAAGTCCAAACCGCGCTGGGAAGGATAATCCCACGCTGGGATGATATGAAAAGGATCATAGGCACTATGCTCCGGTCAACTGTCATTGGCACTATCATCGGAGCCATCCCGGGTACCGGGGCTACGATAGCCTCTATCGTCTCGTATGGGCAAGAAAAAAGGATATCTAAACATCCTGAAAGGTTCGGTACCGGCTGCCCCGAAGGTATAGCGGCTTCAGAGACGGCCAATAACGCATGTACAGGAGGAGCGATGATTCCCCTGCTGTCTCTTGGGATACCAGGTGACTCAGTTACTGCACTCTTAGTTGGGGCGTTTATGATCCACGGTCTTAGGCCTGGTCCCCTGTTGTTTACCGAGAGGCCCGACCTCGTATCGGCGATATTCCTCGGCATGTTTGTGGCGAATGTGTTCATGCTCATCCTAGGACTTGGCGGGGCTCGTCTATTCGCAATGATACTCAAGATACCCAAGGATCTTCTAAATACTCTGGTTATTGCGCTGTGCTTTGTAGGTTCTTATGCAATCAGGAACAGTGTCTTTGATATGGAAGTCATGCTGGCTTTCGGAGCCCTGGGGTACGCCTTCCGAAAGGCAGGTATTCCAGATGCGCCCTTGGTACTGGCGCTAATCCTGGGCCCGATGATGGAATCCAACCTACGGCGAACGTTGGCCCTTTGTGATGGAAACGTTGTCACGTTTCTACAGGCCTTTACACAACATCCGATCGCCGGTGTGACTATGCTTGCAACGGTCGCACTTTTACTATCCCCACTGATCATTAGGAGAAGATCGACGGCACCACAGCGAATACGGGCTGAAGACCGAATAAGTGGCAAGGGGTGAGTAGCTATGGCTATCATATTGGAGACAGAAGGCGCAATAGGTATAGTTCGCCTGGCGTCACCGCCATTAAACCTGCTATCGAACAAAGCAAAGGACGAACTTGAGTCCGTGCTCGACACTCTAGGTGGGCGGGAGGACCTCAGAGCGGTCGTTGTCGTTGGCGAGGGGGAAAAGGCATTTTGTGCAGGGGCAGATCTGAAAGAATTCCCGGAGAGAATAAGGCTTGGCATGGCTGGTAGCGTCTGGGACCAGGGGCACAGGATGTCGGAGAGACTTTCATCTCTGCCCCAGGTGACTATAGCTGCACTAAATGGGGTGGCATTCGGCGGCGGTCTAGAAGTGGCGCTGGCTTGCGACATGATCATTGCTGGACCAGCCGTGCGACTTGGGCTACCAGAGGTTAAGCGGGGCATAATGCCCGGCAATGGTGGTATACAAAAGCTCATCGAAAGGGTTGGGAGGCACAAGGCCATCGAATATCTGGTTACAGGAAAGACGGTCTTGGCAGAGGAAGCCTTAAAGGACGGATTAGTGGACCGCGTGGCAAGTGAACCTTTGCAAGCAGCGATGGAACTGGCCCGCGAAATATGTTCACTCCCTGGAGTGGCGGTGACCGCGATAAAGCGGGTAGTTCTTACATACATGGCAAACGGGTATTCTTCATACTATTCAACCGGCCGCGAATGGTTCGAGCTGTTACATCAGACGGAAGATTGCCGAGAAGCTTTGCAGGCATTCTTTGAAAAACGGGAACCCCATTTTTCTCATAGAAGGTGATCGATATGATCGATATGCAGGAACTCATAACAGCTATCGGCCGAATACCCACGGCGACCTTACATGAGGCTATGGGCCGGCGTGGGGCCATGCTCAGCTACATCAAGCCCATCCGGAGTGGCATGAAGCTAGTTGGGAGAGCCCTCCCCGTAAGATGCCCAGCTGCCGACAATCTTGGGCTTCATGCGGCAATTGCAATGGCCAAACCTGGGGACGTCCTGGTGGCGAGCATGGATGGGAACACCGAAGGAGGCGCGTGGGGGGAGATCGCCACTGTGGCCGCGCAGGTTCGGGGTATCCGCGGGCTCGTAATCGACGGTGCAGTCCGGGATACAGAACGAATCTGTGCTCTTCAATTCCCCGTATTCGCGAAGGGAGTATCGATTAAAGGAACGACGAAGAAGACCCTCCTGTCCGTGGGTCAACCAGTTGTGTGCGGAGGGGTTCTAGTGAACCCAGGCGATATCGTAGTCGGCGACGATGACGGGGTTGTAGTAGTCCCTTTGGGCGAAGCAGAAAAGGTCCTTAAAGCTGCAACTGAAAAAGAACGAACTGAGGCCGAAATCTTGGAGCAAATTCGCCAAGGAAAGCTTACGGTTGACCTGCTGGGACTGCGGCCTCTTCTGGAGGGCGAAAAGCGATGACTAAAGTTACGAACAAAGTTATGTCACCTGATGAAGCTGCTCATCTTATCTCTGACGGAGAAACTATCTGTATCAGCGGCTTGATCTCGGTACTATGCCCGGAGGCGATATTGACCGCTATAGAAAACCGGTTCTGCTCCGAAGGAAGGCCCAATGCCCTTACCGTATTCACTCCCATACGCGTTGGATGGGGCCCCAACACGGGTTTTGAGCATCTTGCCCATAAGGGACTGCTCAAGCGGGTTGTGAGCGGAACATATGCATCCAAGGAATCTCCAAGGTTGGACGAGATGATCAATGCCAACGAAGTAGAAGCCTATTGCTTCTAAATGGGGGTAATGCACAAGTGGATCAGGCAAATCGCCGCAGGGGAAGATGGGCTATACACTTCCGTAGGTCTGGGGACTTACGTCGACCCCAGGATAGAAGGAGGCAAACTAAACCGGGTAAGCACTGATGATTTGGTTGAAGTAGAGAAGTTGGGGGGCCGTGAACTCCTTCATTATAAAGGATTCAAAGTAGATACAGCCATAATTGCAGGTACTACTGCAGATTGCGCTGGAAACATATCACTGGAAGAGGAACCGGTAACACTGAGTATCCTCGCAATGGCCATGGCGGCAAAAGCATGCGGGGGTAAGGTAATTGCTGAGGTCAAACGTCTCACTGCTAACGGGTCAATTCATCCCAGGCAGGTGGCCGTACCAGGCGCTCTGGTAGACGCAGTTGTAATAAACCCCGACCGGCAGCAGAGTAAATTGGGCTTCAACCCATATTGGACCGGAGAGGTCATGCTGCCATGGGAAGAATTCGTGCGAAATGGAACCCTGCCACTCCCCCTCGACGAGAGGAAAGTAATCCTGCGTCGGGCGGCGCAAGAGATAAATCCTGGTTATGTAATCAATCTTGGGGTCGGGATGCCGGTCGATCTCCGTTGGATTGCCATGGAGGAGAATTGGTTTGATAAGGTCACATTTACCACTGAGCACGGTTGCTTCGGCGGAGTTCCCAGTGGTGTTGAGGTGTTTGGTACTCATATAAATCCGGGCTGCATTATGGACTCCCCGTCGATCTTTGACATGTACCACGGCGGAGGGCTCGATATCTCTTTGCTCGGTTTCGCAGAGGTAGACTTAATGGGTAACGTAAATGTAAGCAAATTTGGAGGTGTATTACGGGGGTCCGGGGGATTGATAGACATCGTACATAATACCCCAAAGATTGTATTTTGCGGTACAATGACCTCCGGCGGGTTACGCACATCGATCGAAAACGGAAGGCTCACTGTGGTCAGTGAAGGCAGGCACCAGAAATTCGTACAGCAGGTCGAACAGATTACATTTAGCGCCCGCAATGCCCTCGCCAAATCGCAAAAGGTGCTGTATGTGACGGAACGGGCGGTATTCGAACTAACTGAGGAGGGACCGGTACTTACGGAGGTTGCACCTGGGATAGACATCGCGAAACATGTCATCCCACACGTCGCTTTCCCGTTGAAGATAAGAGAGCCTCTCAAGACCATGGAAGAGCGGTTGTTCCGCTAACTCGGGGGTTTAATGGCGTCTATGATAATCGACGAGGTTAAGACCGATATACTTGTAGTCGGGGGCGGCGGAGCCGCCCTTCGTGCAGCAGTCGAGGCAGCAAGACTCGGGGCTAGGACAAGAGTTGCGGTCAAGGGCAAGCTACTGGCCTCGGGCTCTACGGCCACCGCTATCTCCGAATTATTCGCGATAGGGGCCGCGTTAGGTTTCGCCGATGCGAGAGACAACCCCGAAGTGCATTTCGAGGACACAATGAGGGGGGCCCAAGGGTTTTGTAACCCTTCCCTAGTGAAAGTGCTTGCTTATGAAGCTCCTGAAAGAGTGCTTGAGCTGAGCAACATGGGGGTACCATTTGATAGGGAGAATGGTCGTATTAGGCAAAAAGCGAGTGACTTCGCGACTTACCCAAGGGCTTGCAGCGCAGGGGGACGAACGGGTTACTTCATCTCTCAGGCCCTGGCCGATCGGGCCCGGCAGCTGGGAGTCAGCTTTGACGAAGATGTGATGGTTTATAAATTTTTAGTTGATGCTCAGGGCAAGGTGGCCGGCGCGCTGGCGTTCAGGAAGGGATGTGAAGACCCCTTTCTATACAGGTTCAGGGCGGCGGTATTAGCCACGGGTGGTGCGCAACAATTATACAGATTTGCCCTGAGCGATGTCAGCATGACGGGCGATGGTTATGCAATAGCGTTGGACTTGGGCCTTCCCCTCGTGAACATGGAATTCGTACAGCTTGGAACAGGTGTAGTGGAACCGGTACGGCTGGCTTTATCAAAGCCTGTGTTTTCACTGAGGCCACGACTTCTAAATGGTAATGGGAAAGACATCCTCACGGGGATCCTACCGGATGGAGTGACGGCTGACGATGTATACCGCACCAAGGTATTTCCTTTTAGCGCGTCAAATCCTTCTAGGTATATCGACATTACGGTTTTTAAAAACTCTATTGCTCAAGATGCCTCAGAGTTTATCCCTGTTTATCTAGACCTCAGAGGATCCCCGGAGATTGAAAGTACTATTTCAAACACGCTTAAGGCGCTAAGAGAGGCAGGGGTTGATCCACGCTTGTCGCCTCTAAAAGTGGGGATACTTTGCCAATGCTTCAATGGTGGAGTCCTAATGCAAGATGCAGACTGCACTACAGCTGTCCCAGGCCTGTATGTAGCTGGCGAAGTAGCAGGGGGTGTAAGGGGGCCCGATCGCCCAGGTGGAAACTCACTAGCGGAAGGGCAGGTATTTGGTTACCGAGCGGGTAGAGCTGCTGCCCTTTTCGCCAGGGAGGGTATAGGCGTTTCGCTTCTCCATGAAAACACGGTGGCACTAGCTTTGGCTGAGAGTCGGGAGCTCCAACGATCGTGGCAAGGGGATGCCTTACTCATCCGTTTCCAGGTAAAGTACCTCATGAGCCGATATTGCTCCATAGTCCGGGATGAGAAAGGTCTGCGAGTTGCTCTCGACGCTATAGAAGACATTCGACATAGGATCAATGGCAATACGCACCGAGCTGCTGACCGTTGCTCAAGTGAGTCTTCTTGTGACCCAATCTCGGCACTTAGTACAAGGAACCTCGTGGAAGTAGCGAGAATAGTATTAAGTGCGGCCTTGTTCAGGCGTGAGAGCAGAGGCCCTCATTTCAGGGAAGACTATCCCGCCAGCGCCCCCGATATGCGCCACGCGTATTCAATCCGCCGGGCGGAATCGGACCGACTGATCATTGACCAGGTAAATTACTAACCCAGGCGGCGTAGATGCAATGGCGCAGAAGGACCGCAACACAGTCCGCCCGACGATAGATAACACTGGATATCCTCGTGATACTACCCAGGTTACGCACGATCGAGTGTAGCGGGAAACTTACATCCAGGAATGGCATCTCAACCAACGCATGCGAAAAGGGGTCTTAGTTCAGGCGTGTCTACCGGCGCCAAAGGCAGAACCGATTGGCAATATCATAGCCACGTTCATATGTATCATCTGCCGGGTGAACACCAGAGCCGACCGGGTTACAGTTCTAATTGATAGCGACTTTCCTTATCGCAAAGCCCTGGGCCAGTTCCAACTGGCACGGACTGGTTAGGGACCCATTTCAACTGAAGAACTCTTGTAATAAGTTTATCCCTGTGGTTATACGTGGCAAAAATTTTTTATGCAGCCCAGAAGGAATTCTTGATTCTTTGTAGAAGCATTTTAGCAAATATAATATAACCCAAGTATAATCAAGAAAAACCATAAGTTAACCGGTTTATATTCTGCTCCGGGGATGCCTTATCATGGGCGTTACCTGAAAGCACGTAGATACAGAAAAGTCATTAGGGAGGCTGTGGTGACAGATGGGAGAGTTGCTCGCTATTAAGGGTGGGAAAAGGACAGTGCCTGAGGGGCTGGCTGTAAAATGGCCTGTAATCACTGAGGAGCACAGGAAACTGGTGAATGAGGTCCTTGACAGCGGCGTCCTGTGCGGCGCATATGCCCCCCAGGTCAAGGCGCTGGAGAGGGAATTCAGGGAGTACATAGGGGCTGACTACTGTCTTGCGATGAATAGCGGAACCGCAGCCCTGCATGCTGCTATCTCGGCTGCAGGGATTGGACCAGGGGATGAGGTGATCACCTCGGCCTTTACCTTCTTGGCGTCCGCCCTCGCTGTGCTTCAGCACAATGCCATACCGAGGTTTGTCGACATAGACCCTAAGACATATAATATCGACCCTAAGAAGATCGAGGAGAAGATCAACGAGAAGACCAAGGCAATAATGCCCGTCCACATCCATGGCCTGCCGGCTGACATGGATGAGATCATGGCCATTGCTAAAAAATACGGGCTTGTGGTCATCGAGGATGCCTGCCAGGCTCATGGAGCCGAGTACAAGGGCAGGAAGGCCGGGACCATAGGCGACATGGGGACTTTCAGCCTGAATACCACCAAGAACATGCCCGGAGGTGAGGGCGGGCTCTTCATCACTGACAGCAAGGAGCTATATATAAAGGCCAACATGTTCAGGATGTTCGGGGAGGATATCGAGGACCCTTCCGAGGGGAAATTCTCAATCCACAATCCCTACGAGGACACCAGAGAATACAATGCATATATCCTGGGGTGGAACTATCGTTCCCAGGAACTCCCTGCTGCATTTGCCAGGGGTGCGCTCAAGAACTTGGACCTGTGGAATGCCAATGCACGCAGGAATGCGGAGTTTCTGACCAGGGAGCTCTCGAAGATCAAGGGTGTAATACCCCCCACATGCCCGCCGGACAGGACCCACATATATCACAAGTATCGAGTACGCCTGGATACAAAGGCCCTGGGAGTGGACATGGAACCAGCCAAATTCCGCGATAAGGTAAGGGCTGCACTGCAGGCCGAAGGTGTGGCCGCCGTGTTGTGGCAGACGCGCGTCTTGCCCAAGCAGACGCTGTTTGAGCGCATGGAGGGGTATGGGCGTGGTTGCCCCTGGACCTGTCCCCACGCGCGGCAGGCAAGAGACTATCGAGAGGAAGAGTTCCCGGAGACCCAGCGTCTCCTCGATGACTCCATAGTGATCTGTTCCCAGTCGTACCCCATATTCCCTCAGAAGCTTGAGCTAATGGAGTATTATGTAGAGGCCTTCCACAAGGTATTCGATAACCTGGACCAGGTGGTCTCTTAAACCAGGCGATCTCTTAAAAGGTAGTGAGGCAGGATGCACAGGACTGTTGCAACCGGAGATAGTGCGGCCGAGGTGGCCATGGTGGACGATATCAAGCCGTCTATAGAGGGTCGGGCTCCTGGAGGGAGGGAAACCTCCGGAGAGAGCCTGCACTCCAGCGCCTCTGTCCAGCTGGCCAGGGCAGTCGAGGCGGCGGGAATAAGCAATGACATATATGAGATCCTTGCGAGGCCTGAAAGGGAGCTGGTCGTGTCGATCCCTGTGGTAATGGAGGATGGCCACGTGAAGGTATTCACAGGCTACAGGGTACAACACTGCAGCGCCCGCGGGCCCTGCAAAGGGGGCATAAGGTACCATCCCGATGCCACTCTGGAAGAGACCAGAGCCCTTGCTGCACTCATGACGTGGAAATGTGCCGTGGTGAACATACCCTATGGTGGGGCAAAGGGAGCTGTAAGGTGCGACCCTGGGACTTTGTCGCAGGAGGAGATAAAGAGGCTTACAAGACGATATACGGCCATGATCATCCCGATCCTGGGTCCCAAGACGGATATACCTGCCCCTGACATAAACACCAACGGCCAGACCATGGCATGGATCATGGATACCTACAGCATGTTCATGGGGTATACAGTGCCGGACGTGGTCACGGGTAAGCCTGTGGACCTAGGCGGATCGCTTGGCAGGCGGGAGGCCACGGGAAGAGGGGTTGCCATAATAGTGATGCAACTTCTCAGCAGGCTGGGGTACCTTGCGTCAGAGGTTACAATCGCCGTACAAGGGTTTGGGAAGGTAGGAGGGGCAGTAGCTTCTATCCTGGACAACGAGGGGTATAAGGTCGTAGCAGTAAGCGACGTCTCGGGCGGGATATATAACCCTCAAGGCCTTGATATAAAGGATGTATCCAGATATGTATACTCTCCTGAGGGTATACGTCTTCTAAAGGACTATGAAGGCAAGGGCGTGGAGCACATAACAAACGAAGAGCTCCTCACAATGGATGTAGATGTCCTGATCCCTGCAGCCATCGAAGGGCAGATCACCTCCAAGAATGCGGACTCGGTGAAGGCGCGGATGATCGTGGAGGGAGCCAACGGTCCTACCACATCGGAAGCCGATTCGATTCTCAGGGATAAGGGGATAGTTGTCGTGCCGGATATCCTTGCTAATGCCGGCGGGGTTGTGGTGTCGTATTTCGAGTGGGTGCAGAACCTGCAGTCATACTTCTGGGATCTTGGGGAAGTAAACCAGAACCTTGCCCGGATAATGACCAAGGCGTTCGACGAGGTATGGCATATGAGCCAGGAGAGGAATGTGGACTTGAGGACCGCGGCATACATCCTGGCGGTGAAGAGGGTAGCCAGTGCGATAGAGCAGAGGGGGATATTCCCGTATTAGGTCCAAATGCCTGTGGGACGGTGCCGTGGACGGCGGGGCATGACGCTCCCGGCGGCACCGCAAAATCTATGCCTCTCTTATGCCAGGCCAAGCGTAGCCGGTCATAGAAGGAATCGTTGCAGGGGATGTTGAACTGCTTTAATGGCTTGAAATCCAGCTCAGGCTGCGGCATTATATGATGTGCAGGTTAAGGCAGTTAACATGCCGCTGCAACAATTCTTGAGGCGAGAGAGGAGAATCCACGATAGCTACGATCAAAGATGTGGCAAGGCTGGCCAGGGTTTCCGCGGCCACGGTTTCGTTGGCCTTGAGAGGTAATCCAAGGGTAAGTGAGGAGACACGGGCGCGCGTATTGAAGGCGGCAAAACAGCTCAGGTATATCCCCAATCCAAATGCCAGGCACCTGGCTACGGGGAAGACGGAGCATGTTGCGCTCATCCCCGGGGCAAATATGAGTTCGCTGTTCTCTGACGGCTTTTACAGCGTGGTGCTAAATGGTGCAGGTCAGCGGATCCATGAGGAGGGTTATTCGCTGGTGTTGACCCCGTGTCTTAGGGGTGCCAATGTCAAGAGCGTGGAACAGCTTATGGCCAGAAGGGAAGTGGACGGGATTCTGCTCCTGGGTGAGGTTGATACTCCCATAATCGACCGGTTGCTCGAGACGGAACTGCCCATGGTGATGATCGACAATTACAAGAAGGATAGGCCCATAACCGCCGTGGTAAATGACAACTCGGGCGGGGTTGCCAAGGCCGTCAAGTATTTGTATGAGCTTGGCCACAGGAGGATCGCCTATATCGGCGAGACTAAGGATACGACCTTCGGCAGAGATACGTTTGAGGGCTATTCCGCCGCCCTTTCTGAGCTGGGCCTTCCTTACCAGCCGGATTACGTTTATCTCACCATTATAAGTATTGATGCGGCGTATGAGGCCATGCGAAAGCTCTTGTACGTGCGTCCAATGGTCACAGCTGTATTTGCGGCTACAGATGCGATGGCCATAGGGGCTATGAAGGCTATACGGGAGGCGGGGATGTCCATCCCTGGTGACATATCTGTTGTAGGTATGGATGACATCTCCATGGCGGCCCATACGGACCCGCCGCTCACCACGGTAAGGGTGAGAAAAGAGGAGATGGGCAGGATTGCGGCCGCTGAACTCCTGGCCCGCGTCCAGGGCAAGGATGGATGCAAGGATGGGGACGAGAACGGGGACCAAGGTAGGATTATTGTCCTGGAAAATGAGCTTGTTATACGGGGGAGTTCTGGGCCTTCAAGAGAATGATATTGGTCTTTACCAGCAATCCTGGTCGGAATCTAGAGGGTGTTCTCGGAGACATGGGCATCTAGCAAGGCCCGACATGCCAAACCAGGGGGCTACCGTAATGAAGGAGATAAGGGTTGGCGTCCTAGGATATGGCCTAATGGGGAAGGTTCATTCGCACGCTTACAGGGTAATCCCGGTTATATATGATGACCATGCTTTGAACTTTACCCTAGAGCTAGCCTGCCTATGTGGACGATCACGGGAGGCAGTATCGAAAAGGGCGGCGAGCTTCGGCTTCAAGAGCTATGAGACTGACTGGAGGGCAATGGTCGATCGTGATGACATAGATGTCTTTGATAACTGCGGCCCTGATAGTGTTCACGTAGAACCGACCATCAGGGCTGCAGAATCCGGCAAGCACGTCGTCTGCGAGAAGCCCCTGGCCCTCACCACTGATGACGCCTACAGGATGCTGGAGGCGGTGAAGAAGGCTGGGGTAAAGCATCTGTGCGGATTCCATCTACGTTTCCTTCCCGCTATTCAGTTGGCCAGGAGATTGCTTGATAAGGGTGCCCTGGGGCGGGTTCTACATGTACGGGCTGCATTTCTGGAGGATCCAGTTGCCAATACCGATCTATTCGCAAGACACCGTCCGGGGCCCCCTGTATCCGGCACAATTGGCGATCTGGGCTCTCATGCCATTGACCTGCTCAGGTTTTTGATAGGAGAGCCTGAAGCCGTCGCTGCCCTTACGAGGGATGTCGTACAGAGCGAAGAGGTATCTATAGATGATGTCTTTGTTGCTATAGTAGCCTTCAAGAACGGGGTTATAGGCACTCTCGAGGCATCTAAGTTCGCTATCGGCCGCAGGTCTTCTCTGGAACTCCAGATTTACGGCGAAAAGGGAAGTATGATGTTTGATCTCGCATCACTAAATTATCTGCGTGTACACATGGCCGAATCCGGACCTCAAGATCTCGACATAGAGGGCACGAGGCATATAAACGTGACGGATCCAACCCATCCCTACGCGAAGTATTGGTGGGGTGCCGGCCATGGGCTCGGATGGGGCGATGCCTTTGTGAACGAACTATTCCACTTCGTCTCCTGTGTCGTAGATGGGACCGACATCTCCCCATTGGGGGCTACCTTCGAGGATGGATATAAGGCGGTTGTCATCACGGATGCGCTTGCCCGCTCGGCTCGGTCGAGAAAGGAAGTTTCTATCACATATTGAACTGTGTGATATGACTTACTTGCCCATCGGAATCCGGTAATTTTATGTGAAGGGTAAGCCGTGGGGAATGGGGAGGAGTTTTATATGCTGATAGGGCTGAATGGTGCCTCCACTCTGGAGAAGGCTGATTTTGAGATTGATCTGCGGGTAGCGGCTGCCCAAGGATATGATTATCTGGAGATATGGGGAGATAAGCTATTTCGTTACCTTGAGAGACATTCAATCGCGGAATCCCGGAAATTGATAATGGATTCTGGAGTGCGCCCACTGACTATCAACGCCATTGATGACTTTACATTTCAGGACTCGGCAGGTTTCGGTCGGATAAAGCAGTTATGCAAGAGGATGTGTTCCCTGGCAGCCGACCTGGGTTGTCCTTATGTTATCTTGTGTCCAAGTCCAAAGCCCGCTGGGATAAGCCCGCTGGAGGTTAGGCTCGAGACGATTTCAGCTTTGAGGGAATTGGCAGGGATAGCTCATGGCTATGGTATTGGATTGGCCTTTGAGTTTCTGGGGTTTCAGAACTGTTCGGTAAGGACGCTTGAAGATGCGTGGGATATAGTTCGTGAGGCGGATTGTGACAATGTGGGATTGGTGTTGGATACATTCCACTGGTATGCCGGCGGGTCATCACTTGATGCGATAGGGGCCGTAGATCCATCAAGGATATACGTAGTCCATGTAAATGATTCTGAAGATCTGCCAAAGGATAGACTGGAGGATCGACATAGGCTACTTCCAGGGGATGGCGTTATCCCCCTAAAGGACATCCTCCGCTCCCTAGCTGACATCGGCTATGAAGGGGTTTTGTCCATCGAGCTCTTTAGACCGGAATACTGGCAATGGGAGCCGGAGAAATTCGCTCGCATTGCAATGGAAAAGACCCGGGCTATCCTCGATGCATGCGGACTTAAGCTAAGTGGAAAGAGGTTTTGATACTCCAGATTGAATGAGGTGAGGAACATGCGAAGCGACAGAATGGTAAAAGCCGCGGTTTTGGTTGAGCCGGGGAGGTTGGAAATCAGGGAATACCCTTATCCCACCCTTGAACCGGGGGCAGCTATCCTCAAGGTAGAGATGTGTGGTATCTGTGGGACAGACAAGCACACCTTTAAGGGAGAAATACAGCAATATGGCGGAAGCGAAATTAGCAGGAAGATTCCTTTCCCAATAGTGTTGGGTCATGAAGTAGTGGGAATCATTGCCGAGTTGCCGAAGGACGGGGAACCGATCCGTGACTACTATGGAGAGGTATTAAAAGAGGGTGACAGGGTCGTCCTGGGTGCGAATATCGTATGCGGCAAGTGTTATTACTGTCGGCATGGCTTTCCTTATTATCTCTGCGAGAATATGGAGGACTATGGCAATAGCTTGGGAGCTTCTAGGCCCCCTCACCTTTTTGGTGGGTGGGCAGAGTACATGTATATCCTACCGGGAAGCAACCTCTACAAGGTACCGGAGGGATTACCCCCTCGTATCGCAGTGCTGACAGAGCTTGCAACCCTGACTAACAGCTTGGATGTAGCCAAGCAGTTTTCTACAGTAGCCAATGAGGGTTTTCGGTTTGGGGATACCGTTGTAGTTCAGGGAGCAGGACCTGCCGGGCTGGTACATATAGTGAAGGCCAGAATGCTGGGTGCAGGGGATATAATTGCAATTGATGTGGCCCAGGAGAGACTCGAAGCTGCGAAGGAGTTCGGTGCCGATTACGTACTAAACGCCAAGACAACCACTGTGCAGGAGCGAATTGACGCTGTCAAAGGTTGGACCAGGGGACGAGGTGCTGATGTGGTAATAGAATGTGTGGGGATACCCCAGGTAATTCCTGAGGGGTTAGAGATGCTCCGACCAGGAGGGATGTATATAGAACCCGGGAACTTTGTTGATATGGGAGAGGTTCCAATTAACCCCCACAGGCACATATGTACGAAAAATGTCCGGATTATCGGAGTTGGAGGCGACCATGCAGCAAGTTATGGGCCGATCATGAAACTATTCTTGCGGTACAAATCTATCTTACCTCTCGAAAAGCTGGTAAGCCATATATACCCCCTTGATCAGGTTGAGCAGGCCGTTAAAAAGTCGATGGAGCCTGATTCAAGAAAGGTAGTAATAGCTCCGTAGTTTTCCACTTTGCGTGGGGTGTCCTTCCACAAGGATGGCTACCAATGCTGCCCAATACCGGCCACTGGAGTTCCCGAAAATGCTCCGAACCATAAGAGGTGGGAGGAGAAGCAGATACCCTACACCGAGTGAGGCACCCGACAAATATCGGGCCACTTGGGATTAGGAGGTGATGCCCCCGGATTAGGATAGGTAATCCCCTTAGGTTGCTCTCGAGATGAACGTGCGCATGAAGCCATGATACGTGGAAAGATGGGCCTAATTCAGAAAAAAGGGACGAAGAAAACATAAGGGAGGCTTTCCAATGAGGAAGATAAGGCTCAGTAAAAGTATAAGGCTTCTCTTGAGTCTTACGCTGTTCATCGGTGTGTCGGCCAGCACGGCCCTGGCCGGGAAAGGGACCTTGACTTTGTGGGAATGGCATATGACTGAAATCCCGGACATCGTAGGCCCATTGTATCAGAAGTTTGAGCAGGAACACGACGTCAAGCTGCTAATAGATAGCCCTCCATTCGGGGATCTTCCAAAGAAATTCATGATCGCAGGCGAGGCCGGTCAATTGCCTGATCTTGGCGAGCTCTGGGCTGCTATGCTAGTTCCTGAATTCGCCGAAAAAGGATTTCTTGAGCCCTTAGATCCCTATATCGAAAAAGAGGGCGGAGCAAAATTCCTTGCCAAGTTCCAACCATGGTCAATTACATATTATAAGGGTAAGATTTATAGCCTTCCGATATTTGCTGGGAATATAGGTCTATTCTATAACAAGACCATGTTCAAGAATGCCGGTATCGGGGCCCCTCCGAAGACATGGGATGAACTCGTAGAAGTCTCCAAGAAGTTAACCAATCCCGCCAAGCATGAGTATGGTCTTGCGCTAAACGGGGGAGATGAGGAGCTTCTCCTATGCCTTACGCCCTTCATCGCCCAAAACGGCGGCAGAGTAGGGAGAGTCGGGGGGAAGCTTTGGATAAATAGTCCTGAGACCGTCGGTGCAATACAGTTTGTAATCGATCTAGTTAACAAGCATAAGGTCGTTCCTTCATATGTTACCACACCCTATAGAGTAGCGAGAGAACTTTTCAGAACCGGTAAGGCCGCGATGCTCTATGATGGCTCGTGGTCAATAAAGTTCGTCGAAGAAAAGAACCCGACGTTCGAATGGGGTACTGCAGTACTTCCCAAGGGGAAAACTACGGGTACAGGGGTTTCAATCGGCGACACCGAATTCGGCATGTTCAGGAGTTGCAAGGACAAGGAGCTAGGGTGGGAGTTCCTCAAGTTCATAACGAGCGATGAGAGCAACTATTTCTGGCTCTCCCGAACCCTGATTCTACCTGCTAACAAGGCGACCTGGCCCAAGATACAGGATCAACCCTACCTGAAGCCATTCCTGGATCAGATGAATCTGCCTAACGCAATTGACGTCTATAGAGAGCTGCCGCCGCAAGTCCCACAGGCCCTTGAGGTCTTCAAAGTTGAGATGCATAATGCCGTCCTTAAGAAGAAGACTGCGCAGGCGGCGATGGACGCGGTTGCAGATGAGTGGAACAAGTTATACAAAGAATGGGAGAAGAGATACGGAAGCTATACACGGTAGTAAGGTGGGTTATTGAGTACAGCGCAATGTAGCCATCAATTAGCACAGAGTGGCGGGGCTCCTCCAAGCCTCGCCCTTCTCAGCAATTATGCTAGTGAAGACATCACGAAAACCTCTGTGGGCATGGGTCTAGGTAGCTGCAATAAGCATAAGGAACAGAACTCCAGGAAGAGGAGAGGGCGTAACTGCTAATGAGACGATTACGGGAGAGCGAATGGATACTGTTTATGCTACCGGCGTCCATCTACCTTCTTATGACCTGTATCTATCCTTTGGGTAGTGCTCTTTTGTTAGGGTTTTATGATACGATAGGAGGTAAGACGGTATTTGTAGGCCTAGGTAACTATATAAAGGCCATAAACGATAGCGCTTTACCAGGAGTCTTAGTTAATAGCCTTGCTTTTACTGCTTTTAGCGTCCTATTCCATATGTTGATAGGTTTAGGGTTGGCACTCTTGCTAAACGTCAGAGGCAGACGAAGAAACCTCTGGAGGGCCTTGCAACTTATCCCCTGGCTGCTCCCGGCCTCTGTTGTCAGTTGCATTTGGCTTCTGATATATCAGCCCCAATATGGGCTTCTCAACACGGTACTTTCGAAGTTGAGGTTACCTTTTCTGGTCCGCGATTGGCTGGGCGATCCAGGAACGGCACTGGCTAGTGTAACGATCAGTAATATTTGGATGGGTTATCCGTTTTTTGCCGTGATGATTCTGGCTGCACTCCAGAATATTCCCTCAGATTTATATGAAGCAGCGAGGATAGACGGGGCAGGAGGTTGGGGCGTCTTCTGGTATATCACGCTGCCCCTGTTGAGACCGGTAATACTGACCACATCTCTTCTGGATATTATCTGGACTTTCAGGTTCTTTGATCTAGTATGGATAATGACGAAAGGAGGTCCGATAAGAGCTACTGAAATAATGCCCACCTATGTTTACAAGACCGCATTCTATAATTTTAACTTTCATTATGCTGCGGCTCTAGGCGGGATAATGGTATTGATTATGATTTGTCTTTCCATAGGGTACCTTAGAATATATCTATCGGAGTAGTTGGCGCTAAAACCACTATAACGGAGCGGAGGAATCAATACGTGCGGAAGCAAGATATTTGGAACGAAGTGGTTCTAGCAGCGTTGGTCATACTGATGCTCCTTCCGATACTCTATATGATCCTTATAGCCTTAACACCGTCCGAATGTCTCTTTATAACCTTCATTCCCCGCAGGTTCACCTTGAGGAATTTGAGCGACGTTTTCTCAGATCCCATAACATTAAGGTATTACTTAAATACCTGGGTGATCGCGATATCCACGGTGGCGCTTTCGTTAGCGCTCGCGTCCCTGGCTGGTTATGGGCTTTCTAGATTCAGGTTCAAGATAAAGAACTGGTTTATCTTAGGGGCCTTGGTTACCCAGATGCTTCCAATGGAGGTCCTTGTCATAAGCTATTTTCGCATAATACAAAGGCTTGGCCTATATAATACACGCGTTGCTTTAATCCTAGTCGACACGACGATTACAGTTCCATTTTGTACCCTGATGTTGAAGAGTATATTTGATGGTATTCCTAGGGAAATAGAAGAAGCTGCTATGATAGATGGCTGTTCCAAGATGACAGCCTTCTTCAGGATTACCTTACCAATAAGCTGGGCAGGGCTATTTGCCGCGGGTACTTTTGCTTTTCTTCAGTCGTGGGGAGAGTATCTCTATGCCTTGACACTCACCACCGACTACAGAGCCACGCCAATGACTGTGCAGGTCACGAAGATGATAGGTCAATACGTGACCTCCTGGGAAGCCATGGCGGCCATGGCCCTTTTATGTATCGTCCCTGTCTTATTACTCTTTGGATTAACGCAACACGTTTTTCTACAAGGCTTAACTGCCGGCGCGGTCAAAGAATGACCCGCCTTAATACCCACTTAATTTAATAGCCAGGGAGCTGTGAGGGTGGCTGTGGCAGGTTGGCTCTATTGTAAGGAAGGCAAAGGAGTACTTGGAAATGGAAGGTTGGAAATCCTGGATAGTCTTTGCGATAGGCTTCGTCATCTATGGTATTGCGAGTACAATATCTGGTCCGCTACTTCCCTTAATCCGGCTAGACTATCACCTTAGTCTTTCCTTGGCGGGAAGCCTTTTCAGCGTCCAGTTCACCGGCTTTATCCTTTCCGTTTTAATCGGGGGAGTCATGGCGGACATCTGGGGGAAGCGGACCTTTATAATCGTCGGGGTGCTCGTTTTGACGTGCGGCCTGGCTTTAATTGGGTGTTTCTTCAACAGGTGGCTTCTTGCTACAGGGTTTTTTATGATGGGCATCGGTTTTGGAAGTTTTGATGCAGGGTTGAGCCCCCTATTTGGGGATATCAACTCTGCAAGAAGGCCTTTTGCTCTGAACCTTCTGCATATGTTCTTTGGAGTTGGTGCGTTGTTGGGGCCCTTTTGGGCTGGACATTTCGCCGAGGGTCCAGGCACTTGGCGACGCGCCTACCTTATGGCAGCCATGTGCGTGCTCGGTTTCTTCATCATGTTTTCTAGCCGTCCCATCCTGAGATATTCACAAGGACGGAAGGCGCTATTCAAGCACTTTACGATGTTGCTCACCAATAAGAGCCTGGTATTATTGGCAGTAATTATGGGTATCTACGTTGGGCTCGAAAGCGGCATTAACGGGTGGACTTTCTCCTTCATGACTGGGGTCCTCAGGACTACCCCGCGACTAGGCACACTTACCGTCTCGCTATTTTGGGTTTCTTTGACGCTTGGCAGGTTACTGGTTGCATATCTCTCGGAACGATTAAATCACAGGTTACTCATCCTACTCTGCTGCCTGGGGTCACTCCTTGCAAGTGTACCCGGCGTAATGGGGTTGGGCGTTCACAGCACGGTAATATCCTTTATTGCCCTTGGGTTTTTCCTTTCGGGCGTCGTCCCGATGGTGATGGCTCAAGGGATGTCATGTTTCCCTCATTTGACCAGCAGTGCAGCTGGCATACTTATGGCTGCAGGATCAACAGGTGGAGCCGTTGTTCCGTGGCTCATTGGTATTGTTGCAGATATCCACGGCCTTAGGAACGGAATGGCCGTAATACCTCTCGGATGTGCTCTTATGGTAGCGTTATCGCTCCTCAATATCCAATCATTACATTCTTCAAATGTCGATGTTAGATCATAAGGGAGGGGCTCCTGAATGGAAAGGGTCAAAGTTGGGATCATAGGTGCCACCGGAGGGATTGCCCCTGTACATATAGAAAGCCTCAGGCGATTGGGGGTTGTGGAGATATACGGCGTCGCTAGCTCCTCGCTCGAACGCGCTCAGAACATAGCTCGCCGCTTGGGAGTCCCTAGGGCTTATGGAGGGTATGAGGAATTGCTGCAGGACCCGGATGTCGTTGCTGTGCACAACTGTACCCCAAACCATCTTCATTTTGCAATAAATAAGAAAGCCCTGGAAAGCGGAAAACACATAATCTCAGAGAAGCCCCTTGCCCGGGATGCTTCGGAAACCCTTGAGCTTGCTCGTCTAGCCGATTCCACCCAAACTACCGCTGCTGTCTGCTTTAACTATAGGTACTATCCGCTAGTCCAGGAGGCAAAGGCGTTAATTGACGCCGGCGAGGTAGGGGAGATCAGGTTTGTATCCGGTACATACCTTGGTGATTGGTTCTTCCGGGGGGATGTTGTCAACTGGCGGATGAGAGCCGAATCCGGCGGGAGCAGTAGGGTTCTGGCAGATATCGGGACCCACTGGTTTGACTTGGTCGAATATGTAACCGGACTTCGGATAACGAGGGTCATGGGGGACAGGCAAACCTTTTTGTCCGAGAGAAGGCCGGAGGTTAATCCAGGCTATGCGGGCAGCATAGGTACAGGCGTGGACGTGCAGGCCCATGTATCCTCAGGCTTTAAGGTGGACACGGACGACTACGCATCGGTGCTCTTAATATTTGAGAATGGTGCAAGGGGCTCTGCCATGTTCTCAGATGTTGCCGCAGGAAGAAAGGGTAAGCTTTGCTTTGAGATATATGGCTCGAAGAAAAGCCTCGCGTGGGATCAGGAGAATCCAAATGTCCTATGGGTTGGTCGCCACAACAAGCCTAACGCCATGATTATGAAAGATCTTGGGGTATTATCAGATAGGGGAAGAAGATTTGCAAGGTTTGCGTCGGGGGAGAGCGAGGGGTTTTCAGACGCCTTTACGAACCTGTTTGACGAAATCTATGGGCATATAGCGGGGACCAAGGACTCCCGCAACTTTCCTACATTCGCGGATGGCCACAGGGCTACCCTCATTTCAGATTGCATAGTCGAGAGCTGTAGGGAAGGGAAGTGGGTCGAGGTCAAGTCTCAAGGTCATTAGCGGCGGATGCAACTTCTGCATTCCCGTAATGTGTAGCCTATTTTGGCAAGATTTTAGGAATGCAAAATAGCATGATGAGACCATGAATTTGATCGGATTAAGAGAGGATTTCTGCAATGTTCATCGAAATGATTTAACATACTCAATAATCATCCCACTTCATGCCCGATTAACCGATTTAACTTAGAACTCTGGCGCAGACCAGTGAAAGGGTACCCCGTGGGAGTCTCCGGGACCGGTCGTGAAGGGGACGGAATGATAAGATGCTGCGGCATGTACAGATGACACAGGGTTTCCCAAACTGCATCGGTATCGGGGTTCTGGGCTACGATGGCGTCGCCAGGGCCCATATCCATGGCTACACAAGAATTAGGGACGTGTTTGGACCAGAGGCGCCTTTGCCTCGTCTAGTTAGCGTGTGCGGGCGATCTCAAGATAAGTTGACAAAGGCCGCGCTCAGGTACGGGTTTGAAAAGTATACCAGCGATTGGATGGACCTCATATCAGACGACGAAGTGAAGGTCATTGACAATTGCGCGCCCAATAACCTCCACTCGGAAGTCTGCATAGAGGCCGCGCGCCACGGGAAGCACATCCTGTGTGAAAAGCCCCTTGGCAGGAACGCAGAGGAATCAAAGAGGATGCTTGAAGCGGTGCAAAAGGCTGGAGTCAAGCATATGGTTTCATTCAACTACCGGTTTGTCCCGGCAGTGATGCTGGCCAAGGAATTGATTGATGCCGGCAAGCTTGGGAAGATCTATCATTTCAGGGCGAGATACTGTGATGACAGCCTGGTAAACCCTGAGACCCCCTTCGCATGGCGTATGGATAAGGAACTTGCGGGCAGTGGTGTGGTTGGAGACTTGGGATCCCATATCATCGACCTGGCGAGGTTCTTGGTGGGGGAGTTTAAGGCAGTCTCGGCCATGGCAACCACGTTCATACCAGAAAGGCCTTTGCGTGAGGAAAAAGGGAAGCGTGGGAAGGTAACCACCGAAGATGCCTTTACGGCGACCGTCGAGTTTCAAAATGGGGCTATAGGGACGTTGGAGGCGTCAGGCTTTTGTCCGGGCCGGAAGAACTTCAACACTTTCGAGATAAATGGGTCGAAGGGGACTATCATATTTGATCTTGAGCGCCTCAATGAGCTTGAGGTCTACCTTGACGATTCTTCCGAGCCCACGGTCAATGGTTTCAGAAGGGTGATGACAACTGATCCCAGCCATCCATTCTGCCGCTACTGGTGGCCTACAGGGCACATCATAGGATGGGAGCACACCTTTATTCACGAGATATATCATTTCCTCCGGTGTATCAAGGATGGGGAGGACGTTGGCCCAATCGGCGCCACTTTCGAAGACGGCTATAAGTGTGCGGTGATATGCGATGCACTGCTGGCCTCCGCGGAATCTCATCAGAAGGTTGATATATCTTAAGATATGGAGGGAATCCCAGTGGTAACTCGACTAACGATTCTCGGTAATGAAGAAATTAAGAAAATCCATGATACTTCCATCAGGATACTCTCTAGAGTTGGAATGAGGTTCCCTCATGAAGAGATCCTCAGACGGTTTGCGGAGGCAGGAGCTCGTGTTGACTGGTCTACCCACATAGTTAAGATCCATGAGGATTTGGTATGGAACTCAATTGGTAGTGCACAAAAGCAGTTTATGCTTTATGGCCGAAATCCTTCGAAGATAGCTCGATTTGGATACGGTGACAGCGTGTTCATCTCGAGTGCAGGTGAATATGGGTGGATCGATTCTGCAACGAGGAAAAGAAGGGAGCCCACAGAGGAAGATGTAGATATAGCAATTGCCGTGGGTGACGTACTTGAAAACATAAACATAGTTGGCCCGATGGGAATCCCTCCGGAGATTCCCTGTGCATATAGAGATGTTTACCTCACCGCAAAACTGGTGAAGGGGACGGGTAAGCCTTCCATGGTCTGGATCCGCAACGGAAAGAGCGCGCTGTATGTGTTGGCGATTTATGAGGCTGTGGCAGGGGGAACAGAGCAGCATCGTCTAAGGCCCATGACCATCGCACATGTCGAACCAGTAAGTCCACTGCAGATGACCCAGTCCAGCCTGGAGATAATGTTGGAATTCGCCAAGAAGGGGTTGCCTGTAATCATCGCACCGATGACTATGGTAACCGCTACGGGGCCAGGTACTCTGGCGGGAACCATGGCTTTAACCAATGCCGAAATCCTCGGAGGCATAGTCGCCGCGCAACTCATCCGGCCCGGGACCCCAGTGGTCTACGGCGGCATTCCTCACATTATGGATCCAGCAACAACCCTGTGTTCCTTCGGAGCTCCCGAGCAAGCAATAATGGCGGTATGCATGACCCAATTGGGCAAGTTTTATGGTTTCCCCGTATATGTCGATACCGGAATGACGGACTCCAAGGTCGTGGATGCCCAATCCGGTTTAGAGAAGGGAATGACCCTTCTCTTTAGCCTGCTGGCGGGAGCGGATGCATACGGGCACATGGGCCATAATGCAGACCAGGGTGCCAATCTATGCCAGCTTATCGTAGACAACGAAATGGTTACCTATGTCCGTCAAATACTACGGAAGCCGATAGTCGATGACGAAACACTTGCCTTTAGCGTAATTGAAAAAGTCGGGCCGGGGGGCCATTTCCTGGTTGAGGACCACACCCTCGGGCATTTCAGGGAAGAAATATGGCTACCTAAATCTATATGGGATCGCCACAATTGGGTTACATGGGAGAACCGCGGCTCCAAGACTATGGATGAACGCGCGAGTGAGATCCTGGCGGACATACTCAAAGCCCATAAGGTTGAACCGCTGGATGAGGGGGTGTGGAATGAGATAGACGGCATCCTTGAGGATGCCAAGCTCAACCTGGTGTGAGCTCCTAAATCAACAGCTAAGGGGTTTCAGCTGAGCAGGTAGTCCCGATTCTGGAGCTTTTCATGAGGGACAGGAAATGAGCTAGCGTTCCACATTTCAAGGAAAGGTATCTGTACTGGTATCGTTTTTGTCCCAGACATTCTGGCATCAAATGAGTTGCACGTTGGACATATTTTTAAGTTTAAGAATGGGAGGGAATTGCTATGTCAAAATTGAAGTGCCTTTCGGCGTTGGTCGTAGCAGCCGGGCTAATTTTCGGGCTTGCGGGTTCCGTTTTTGGTGAACGTGCGAAAACCCTTACATTCTATGCCATATCTCATTCAGGCGCTACAGATCCCTACTGGGCTGTTGCTAAGAGAGGAATAGAGGATGCCGCAAGGGCACTGGGTGTAAAGGCTATTTTTGAAGGGCCGGAGCAATTCAACATAGCTAAACAACTCGACCTCTTTGAGACCGCTCTGGCAGCTAAACCTGATGGGATCGCTACGACCATTAGTGACCCAAAGGTCTTCCTTGAGCCGGTTACCAGGGCGATAAAATTGGGAATACCTGTGATTGCATGGGATACCCCGGACTACGATGGTAAGGTACCTTATCTTGCTTTCATCGGAGCGGATGAGCTTAAAGCAGGACAGAACATTGCTAGGAGGATGTCATCACAACTTGCGCCCGGGGATAGGGTCGTGGTGGCAATTCATCAACCAGGTCTAGTATGTCTGGAGATAAGATTTCAGGGAATTGAAGCAGTCCTAAAAACGAGAAACATAAAGGTAGAACGGCTTGATATTGGTGTTGATCCCACGAGGGGTGCAGAACTTCTCAAGAGCTATTTCAGGAGATATCCAGAAACAAAGGTTATTTTTGCGCTGGGCCCTCTAGGTACGGCGGCCGCGTGTAAGGTAATAGAGGAAGAAAGATTGGAAGGGAAGGTGAAAGTCGCAACGTTCGACCTCGATCCCCTCACCGTGGAATATATTAGAAGGGGCATTGTCGAGTGCGCTGTGGATGCTCAACCCTATATGCAGGGCTATATGAGCGTGGTATCGCTTTATCTCAAGGCCAAATACGATATTGCGCCGACGGATATTAATACGGCCGGCGGATTTATTGATGCTAAGAATCTTAGCTTGGTAGAGGAATTGGCTAAGAAAGGCTACCGATGATTGTAGTCAATCCTTGGTTGCCGGCAGAGGTTTATCTGGCGGCAACCAAGATTATATGCCCGGGGAGGGTGTTTATAAACATCTCAAGGAGCGAAGAAATATGCCCAAGAGGAATGCCTCGAGTGCAGAATGGCAAGGAGTCACTTTACTTGGAATTAATCGGAGAACCACCTTGCAGCAAAAGGAAATGGGTGTACTCATAGCAACTATCGCGACAGGGATCCTGTTTACGATTTTCGCTCGCAATTTTATTTCATGGGCCAACCTCGTTACCGTATTGACCATGGCTTCAGAACTCGGAATTGTGGCCATCGGCATGACCTTCCTGCTGATATCAGGAGAAATCGACCTTTCCGTCGGTTCTGTGTTCGCTACCATTCCATTAATCATGGCGATGCTTTTCGTTTATCATGGCATTAGCGAATGGATTGGGATGGGTATAGCGCTCTTGGTGGCAGCAGGCATCGGCTACTTAAATGGCCAGATAACGATCGGTACAGGAATCCCATCGTTCATCACAACCCTGGGCATGATGATGTTTTGGCGGGGGATCGTGTTGGCCCTCACGGGTGGACGGCCGGTCGCCTTCTTCGGGCGTTCAACTTTGTTAGCAATCCTGGGAGGCCTACTGCCTGGTGGGGTGAGGGCCGTAAGCATCTGGTTCGTTGTCCTTGTGTTTATTCTTTGGTTAGTCCTTGAAAAGATGCGATATGGTAACTGGGTGGTTGCAACTGGAGGCAATAAAGATATTGCCAGGGAATTGGGAGTCAACGTCAGGAAGGTCAAATTGATCAACTTTACTCTGACCGCAGTTCTCGCGGGCTTCGCCGGCTGTATACAGTTTGCTCGCTTGGGATCAGCTTCGCCAGCCTACGGCGAAGGACTTGAGTTGGAAGCAATAGCAGCATCGGTGATCGGAGGAACATCATTGGTCGGGGGCTACGGAAGTATCCTGGGGACATTTCTTGGAGCTCTTCTTATGGCGATAATAAGGTCCGGTTTGGTTCTCGCCGGCGCCCCGGCGTATTGGTACAGATCATTTGTTGGCGCTATAGTCATTATTGCCGTAATCATCAATAGGAAGTTAGGGTCAGGAGGAAGCCAGAAATGAGGGATCCAGACGCCTTACTTGAGGTTAGAGGACTCAAAAAGGCATTCGGCGGCGTAGTAGCTCTAAGAGGGATAGATCTCACCCTGGAAAGACGGCAGATCATTGGGCTAGTAGGTGACAACGGGGCCGGCAAATCAACATTGATAAAGATCATATCAGGCGTCTATCCGCCCGATGAGGGGGAGATCCAATACGAGGGAAAGCCAATTCGGTTTTCTTCGCCCATGGAGGCGCGTGGGGTCGGTATTGAGACAGTCTACCAGCATCTGGCCCTCATCCCGCAGATGAGCATTCTACGGAACTTTTTCCTGGGCAAGGAGATGTTACGGAGGATTGGACCATTTGGCTTTATGGATTTTAACGACATGCGTGGTATCTGTAAAGAAGCCCTCGAGGGTCTAGGAATTAGAGTTAGATGTCTGGATGAGGATGTCTCTTTTCTTTCCGGGGGCGAGAGACAGGCCGTCGCAATTGCACGGGCATTGCATTTTGGAGCCAAGCTTCTCATCCTCGATGAGCCCACAGCAGCTCTTTCTGTTAGGGAAACGGAAACGGTGCTAAACTATATAATTGAGGCAAGGAATAGAGGTCTGGCCGTAATCTTTATAACCCATAGTTTGCACCAAGTGTACCCTGTTGCTGATCGACTTGTAATCCTTGAACACGGGCGAAAGATCGGCGATTTCAAGCGCGACGAGGTGGCATTGGAAGATCTAACGGGTATTATCAGGGGGACTCAGACTAAGGATTCCAGTTAGCCCCACGTATTGAAAAGTGCGTACTCCGATGCAAACCGACCACCCGTTCCGATGTAAGCCGACCAGTCATTCCAATTGATTCCGACCACCAATTCCAGGCCATTCCGACCACTTGGGATGCCCGATTGAGACGGATGAGTTTGGCAATCAAAAAGGGGACCACTGCGGCCACAGAAATGGAACCCACCCCCTGCCTAGGCGTAGCCTAGGCAGGCATGCGCAGCATCTCGCGTTCTATCTCTTGTTTACGCATACTCTCCCGGAAACGATAGCTCTCCCCGTTTAGAACCAGGATATGAGCCCTATGGGTGAGCCGATCCAGAAGCGCTG
>DUSO01000168.1 GCA_012842565.1 Bacillota bacterium | reverse complement strand
TGGGATATGAAGCGCTGCCGATATGCGCTCCCTGGCCAGCTTGCCCGCCGCTCTTGCGGGGGGATCAATGGGGATTATCCTCTCCAGGAGCCCGGGGAACCTCACCTGGATCAGGCGGACGACAGCGGGACATGCAGGCGAGATAAATGGATTGCCGTCGGCATGTTCCTCTATGTAGACCCTCGTGATATAGGACATGAGGTCGGCGGCTTCGGCCACATCAAAGACACTGTCAAATCCGATGGCCATAAGCGCGCCGAGCACCCTGTCGGGGGTATCCTCGGGGTCACCGATTCCGGTGTAAAACTGAGAGTAAAACGATGGGGCCGGCATCGCAACAGAATGCCTGAATTCCATGGCTTTCTCGATGGGATCCGTGAGGGCAGCTTTTGCGTGATTGTCGCAGGTCCTTATGCACTCGCCACAGTCTGTGCACCTGTCTGCATTTATCCGGGCCTTGCCTTCCCTTACGCGGATGGCCTCTGTGGGGCACTTCTTGATACAATTGGTGCAGCCCCTGCACTTCTCTTCGATGAGATACACAGAGTGGAAACGAGAGGACATGATTAACCCCCCCGGTCACTACTGCCATCGTAGTATATCCGCGCGGCGACCTTCGTCCCTTTGCCCACCTGGGATTCGATCCAGAACTCGTCGGAAAACCTCTTCATGTTCGGCAGGCCCATACCCGCCCCAAAGCCCATTTCCCGGATATGCTCCGGGGCGGTCGAATACCCCTCCTGCATCGCAAGGGGTATATCAGGAATCCCGGGCCCGATATCTTCCGCTCTTACCTCAATTACGCCCGGGAGCACTCGTAGTTTGAGGATACCGCGGGTAGCATGGATTATTATATTCATCTCTGCCTCATAGGCGACAATGGCCACCCTGCGGGTGGTCTCAGGATCTATCCCGATCTGCTTTAGCATCCGCTTTATCCTCGTCGCAGCCTCCCCGGCAGTGGCAAAGTCATTGCCTTCTACTGGATAGGAAAGCTCCAGCGACGGAGACGGGTTCATGTCCACTATTTAAGGTGCCCCCGCAAGCCGGCCTTGTAGAGCATACCGCAAGATTCAAACAGCGGGTATTTCGTCCTGAGAAGGGGGATACCCCTTTCCTTCGCCATCTCGATCACTTCACATGGGGGCCTCTTACCCCTGACAAAAACGATGGCCGCCAGGTCATTCATCTCGGCGGTGCGTATCACCTGGGCATTCGTGAGCCCCGTGAGCAGGAGCGTCCTTCTCTCCGCAAAGGCCAGCACGTCACTCATGAGATCGCAGCCGCACCCGCGAGGTACCTCTATATCATCCAGATTTTCTTCCCCGGTCAAGACTTCAGCCTCTAGTATATCCCTTACTTCGGCCAGCGTCATCGAGAATGCCGCCCCCACCTCATTGCGTCGAATCCCCAGCTACATAGACCTGGTACCCTTTGCCCTTCAATTCATTCGCCAAAGAGGTCGCGTTCTCCTTCCTGGAAAAAGCGCCAACCTGCACCCGGAATGGAGGCTCTCCTGTCACGTAGACTTCATACCCCTGGGCCTTGAGCTCCCCGGCAAGCCTGTCGGCATTGGCCCTCTCCGTAAAGGCCCCGACCTGCACCCGGTAAACCCCGGCCGTAGCTCCGCCCGGAGCCAGCTCCTGGATCGATCCTGTACCCTCTCCGGTGCCCTGTGCGGTACTCAGGCCCGGCTTCGCTCCCGGCTGGGCCTGGCCCTCTTTGCCCGTACTCCCGTTAGTCCCGCCCGGGGCTCCTCCCCCCTCTGAGACGGTCACCACGGACTGCCCCTCTTTTGCCGGGGGTTTCATTATCATCCTCAGTGCATATTCGCCCAGCAGGTAACCGAGCCCGATAGCCACAACACCAAAGATCACGAGGCTTATAACCAGGAGCGCGCTCTCGCCACGTCCTCCCCCAGCCATACGCGGCACTTGGGTCCCCTCCTTGTAGAGCCGTTTTCGTACTAATACGTTTGACGGATGTCGATATCCTCCTTTATATCCCGGGGCAAAACATGTCGTAGACCTCCCCTACCAGGTACAGAGATCCGGCGACGACAAGGAGGTCTCCCGGGCCCGCAATCTCGCGGCCCTTCTCTACCGCGGTCCTCGCGTCATCTTCACAACTGGCGGGGATCTTGAATTCCTCGGCCCAGCCCCTGATGTGGGCGGGCTCCCATGTCCCCACCCTGCTTGATCTCGCCCGCGTGGCTATGATGTGGTCCACCCGGTGCGCGAGCATTCCTACCATGTCCCGGCCTGGTTTATCCCTCGAGAGGCCCAAGACGAAGATGACGTTGCCCGTAAAATCAGGCATACCGGTGACCTCCTCCAGCGAATCCAGGAGGCGCTTCATCCCATCGGGGTTATGGGCCCCGTCAAGTATCACGTAGGGCCTTGTCGAGACCACCTCGAATCTGCCCGGCCAGCGCACCTTCTCAACGCCGTGGCGTATGTCCGCATCGGTTATGAAAACCCCTGCCCCCCTTAGCTCCTCTATGGCTGCAATGGCAGTAGCGCAATTCTCCACCTGGTGGGGCCCCAAGAGCGGGATCCTGATATCCCGGTAGGCCATGTCGCGGCCGGCCACGCGGCCGGATATATCGCATACCTCGCCACAAAGGCGCTCTGATATGGTACCTTCCCGGCAGGGTGTCTTGCGGAGATAGACGACATCGCGCCCCACCAGGGTGAGTTTTGCGCGCCGTTCCTCGCACGTTCCCTCTATTACCTGCAGGGCTTCCGGGTCCTGGGGCGATGAAACTACCGGGACGCCGGGCTTTATTATTCCTGCTTTTTCCATGGCTATCTCAGACAGGGTGTTCCCCAGGGTTTTCATATGATCATATGAGATATGCGTAATCACGCTTACCATGGGTATAACGACGTTTGTGGCGTCAAACCTGCCCCCGAGCCCCACCTCGATTACGGCGAAGTCTACTTGCATCTCCCTGAAGTATATGAAGGCCATCGCCGTTGCCACCTCAAATTCCGTCGGGGTGCCAGGGTCATCCGAAGCGGACAGGCCTTCGACGTAGGGCTTGATCCTTGTAAGGATCTCCGCAACCTTCCAGGGGGGGATGTCCCGGCCTTGAAACTTGATCCTCTCAGTGAAGGAGACAAGGTGCGGCGACGTATAGAGCCCGGTCCTGTAACCCGCGTGGCGGAGCACGCTCTCCACCATGCTTGAGACAGAGCCCTTGCCATTGGTCCCCGCTACGTGTACTATGTTTAACCCCTTTTCCGGGTTGCCGGCCATGCTCAAGAGCGCCTCGACCCGGGCAAGGCCCGGCTTTACCCCAAATCTGCCAAGACCGTGGAGGAATTCGAGTGATTCAGTGTAGTTCATGGCTTTCGCCCATCACCTGCGAATACCGGTTTGCCTGCGACTGCCGGTTTACCCGTGAATACTGGCGTAAATGCCGGCGGGAATGCCGGTAGCTCAAGCTCCCTTGTAAGAGCGACAATATGGCGCGAGCTCGCATTCCTCGCATCGCGGGTTGCGGGCTTTACAGGTGCTGCGGCCGTGCTGGATCATGTTGATATGCATCTCATAGGACAGCTCAGGCGGGATCATTTGCCCCAGCACCTCATGGGCCTCATCCCTGCCGGCCTTCTCTCCTATGAGCCCGAGTCGTCTCGCCACCCGGTGGATGTGGGTGTCGACCGGGAAAACGCCACGACCGCACCCAAAGAGGAGGACACACCTCGCGGTTTTCTCGCCGACGCCATCCAGAGACAAGAGATAATCCAGCCCTTCCCCTGTCTTCATCCCCTCGAGGGCGGCGAGGCTATATTCGCCAAAATCCGACTTTATCCTCCTGAGGACCTCTTGAATCCTGCGGGCCTTCACGTGGGCGAGCCCTCCACTCCATATGGCCTCCTCCACCTCTTCCGGCCGGGCGTCTACCACGTCACCCCATGATGAGAAGCGATCCTTGAGGCGTCTAAATGCCCTGTCGCGATTGGCATCGGTGGTATTCTGTGACAGTATCGTGAGAATGAGCTCATCGAGCGGGTCCCGTTTGGCATAGCGTTTCGGGCCGTACATGCGGCGAAGGGCAGACCAGATGTTCCTGATCCGCCCCTCATAGCCTTCACCGGCGCCGGTCATTCCTCTCCGAGCTCGGCCAGGCGTCTCAGCAGCTTTGCCCTTGTATCCTCGCATTCCTTGAACTTAGCCCTTTCTTTCTCGATGACCTCGGGTTTGGCTTTACTTACGAAGGCCTCGTTTTCAAGCTTGCGCTTGCTTGCCATAAGTTCCTGCTCCGTGCGCCTGAGCTGCGCCGCAATTCGCTCCTTCTCCCTGCCTATGTCAATAATGCCTTCGACAGGCACAAATACCTCCACGCCGCGCGCTACCGCAGATATTGACCTGTGTCGCCGCGCCTGGCCCGGCGGGGTTACCGTGAGTGTCTCAACGCCTGCCAGGTGCTTGATTATGCCCTCGCCAGACTTTATGATTTGAGAGGCCTTCTCGCTCGCACCCAGGACTGCCTCGATCCTGGCGGCCGGGTGCACATTCATCTCGGCCCTTATGTTCCTAATGGCCCTCGTGACATCCATAATGAGCTGCATCTCTTCCTCAGCTCCAGGGTCCCTCAAAGACTCGTCCGGTACAGGCCACCTGGAGGTCACGAGTCCTCCACTGGTGCCAGGCAGCATCTGCCAGACGGCCTCCGTGACAAAGGGCATAAAGGGATGGAGGAGCTTAAGCGAATTTACTAATACCTCCCATAGCACTATCCTGGCGGCTCGCCTTTCCTCTTCACTGCCTTCAGATCCATAGAGCCTTGGCTTTACAATCTCCACATACCAGTCGCAGAATTCATCCCAGATGAAGTCATAGACCACCCTCGCCGCCTCGCCGGTATCGTAGTTTTCCAGCTTTTGCGACACCTCGGCGATTACCCGGGACATCCTGCTCCTGATCCACCTATCCGGCAGGGTCAACCCGGATATGCCGTCCTTCCCATCTCCATGGCCGGCCCCCTCCGCATGTTCGCGCAGTTCCTCGGCGTGGGGCTCGAGGTTCATCACGGCAAACCTGGAGGCATTCCATATCTTGTTTGCGAAATTCCTGCTACCTTCTACCTTGTCTGGACGATAGCGCATATCATTGCCCGGCGTGATCCCCGTAACCAGGGCAAACCGGAGGCTATCAGCGCCGTACTCGTCGACAACGATGAGCGGGTCTACGCCCGTCCCGAGCGACTTGCTCATCTTCTTGCCCTCGGGGTTCCGGACGAGCCCGTGTATATACACATCCCGGAATGGCACATCCCCCATGAATTCCAGGCCCATGACTATCATGCGGGCCACCCAGAAGAAGATTATGTCATAGCCGGTCACCAGGAGGGAGGTGGGATACCAGTGTTGGAGCTCCAGGGTCTTGTCCGGCCACCCCATAGTGGAAAACGGCCACAGGGCAGAGCTGAACCAGGTGTCCAAGACATCGGGATCCTGGTGGATCCTGCCCCCATGGCACCTGGGGCATTCACTGGGGTCCTCCCGCGAGGCGATCACCTCGCCGCAGTCATCACAATACCAGACCGGGATCCGGTGGCCCCACCACAGCTGCCTCGAGATACACCAGTCGTGGACATTCTCCATCCAGTCAAGGTATGTCTTGGTAAACCTCTCGGGGATGAACCTTATCCTGCCATCCTTCACCGCCTCGATAGCAGGCCCGGCAAGCGGCTTCATCCTGACAAACCACTGTTTGGACACCAGAGGCTCGACGGTTGTATGGCATCGCTGGCAATGGCCCACGGAGTGAAGGTGGGGCTCGACCTTTTCCAGGAGGCCCTCAGCTTGCAGCTGAGAGACCACTCTCTCCCGGCAATCATACCTGTCGAGACCCGCGTAGGGACCCGCCATACCGGTCATCCGGCCGTCCTCGCCGATTACGGTAATGGCCGACAGGTTGTGCCGGGAGCCTATCTCAAAGTCGTTAGGATCATGGCCGGGCGTGACCTTGACAGCGCCGGTGCCAAACTCGGGGTCTGCATAATCATCGGCGATCACAGGGATTTCCCGTTTAACGAGGGGCAGTATCACGGTACGGCCGACTATATCCCGGTAACGGTCATCGCGCGGGTTTACAGCCACGGCAACGTCCCCGAGCATGGTCTCCGGCCTGGTAGTGGCCACGACCACATAGCCCGGCCCATCCTTGAACGGATAGCGGATATAATACAAGCTTCCCTCGGTATCCTCGTGCTCGACCTCGAGATCAGAGAGCGACGTCTTGCACCGCGGGCACCAGTTGATGATGTATTCTCCCCTGTAGATAAGGCCCTTCTCAAAGAGCCTGACAAACACCTCCCGGACAGCGCGTGAACACCCTTCGTCCATGGTAAACCTCTCGCGCTGCCAGTCGCACGATGCGCCCAGTCGCTGCAACTGGCGGATGATCTCGGAGCCGTATTTCTCCTTCCATTTCCAGACCTCTTCGACAAAGCGTTCCCTGCCGAGCTCTTGGCGGCTTATCCCCTTCTCGGCCAGGAATGCTTCGACCTTCACCTGGGTTGCGATGCCCGCATGGTCCGTCCCCGGTATCCAGACCGTATTCAGCCCCTGCATGCGCCGCCACCGGACCATTATGTCCTGAAGGGTATTGTCCAGGGCATGTCCGATATGGAGCGACCCGGTCACGTTGGGGGGAGGGATCACTATGCTAAAAGGCTTCCTTCCATCGTCCACCTCAGAGTGGAAAAATCCCTCCGAAAGCCAGTACTGGTATATGCGCGGCTCTTGTTCCCGGGGCCTGTAGACGGTTGGGATATCCCCGGCTCGGGCCCTTGTCGAATCCAGGTCGGGGGAGGTCCCCTGACCGGGAGAGGCCTCTCGAGCCCCGCTGTCCTCCTTGTTTTGGTTCACGAGGTCGGTGCTCACGAAACTGCGCGGCGGCAACCCTGCATTGCGGCACGGCAGCAAGCCGCCGCTTCCTCCTTTCTCGAGCGACAAAATCTGGTATTACACGTATCCTGCTCGCATGAGCCCGGCACACGGCCCGGCTTTGGGCGAGACACACGAAAAACCCGCGTGAAGGGGTTTGGCGGGCTCATGATAAACAAAAGTCCCCCCTGCCCATGAGGACGGAAGGGACTTCTCTCCCGCGGTACCACCCTGGTTCCCGGGCAAAAGTGCTTTTCTCGCGCCCCCGGCGCCTACTCCATGCCTTTTCACCCGGGCACTCATTGTCACGCTATAACAGGCGTACCTGGCCTGCCTACTCATGCCGCCGAGACTGCATAAACCCGCGACGGCACTTCGGCCGGGCGGCTCCGGAGCGACCTTGGGGCCGTCCTGGTCCGGGAGACCTTGCACCCGCGGGTCTCCCTCTCTCCGGCAGGGCCAGCCCTACTCCTCTCCATCAAAGCCGTAATGAAAGCCGTAATGTTTAAGCTATTATAGCACCTCAGCGACACCATTACAAGCGCTGTCCGCGCCGTCGCGCCGTGCTCGCGCCGCCGTTATCGCGCCGCCAAAGGCGTTATTCCTTTTCTTCGTGTTCCTTCTTGGCGGCCTCTATCACCTGCTGGCTTATCGGGCCCGGCACCTCTTCATAATGCGAGAACTCCATCTTGAAATGGCCGCGGCCCCCCG
>DUSO01000167.1 GCA_012842565.1 Bacillota bacterium | reverse complement strand
CCACCCGCTCGCCGCCCCCTCCACCCCGGCTCTAGCCTCCGCCGTGGGGAGCACTAGCCGGGACAGAAGGCCAGAGGCCGGGGCGGGGGCCAGGACAAGAGCCATAAAGACGACCATCGTGCGAAAAGACGAGATGCGCCGGTCCTTCACTCTCTCCGCTCCCCTATCAGTCAAGGAATCTCATCACTGTTTCGAGAATGGCGACCATAACGGGCAGGGCAACGACCATTATGGCAACCTTGCCCGCAAACTCGATCTTTGAAGCAATCGCTTGCTCACCGGCATCCCTCGATACCTCGGCCGCAAAACCTGCCACGTAGGCAATCCCGACGGCCTTGAGCACGCTTGCCAGGTAGATGTTTCCCATCCTTGCGCGGAGGGCGAGCTGGGCCACCGTGGAGACAAGGTAGGCAATGTGGGACATCATATACATGAACACACTCACACCCACGATGATGCTGAGCGCCACCGCGATTTCCGGCCTCTGGGCCCTGACCAGCACGATGAGGATGCTGGCGATAAGGCAGGCTCCGACTATCCTCGTGATATCCATGTGTCGCCCCCCAACATATGAGCAAGTAAGCAGGCAGCCGGGTCGCATGCCGCAGCCTGCCCCGACTATAGACCCGGCTATGCCGACCCCTGCAGCAGCTGTGCGCCTACCAGAGTCTGAATACCGTCGTCACGGCATCAAAGAGGTCACCTATCTTCTGAATCACCATGGCAAGCACGATTATCGTCCCCGTAAGAGTCGCTATGAACGCATAGTCCTTTTTGCCCACCTGCTCCAGGATCATGTGAATGACGGCGACCAGTATGCCAATGCCGGTGATCTTGAAGATCAGGTCTATACCGGGCATCTTAAACCCCCACCTGCGGTATCTTACTCGGCACACGAACGACGCCCTAATAGAGAAGGATGGCCAGGATGAGGCCTGCTGACAGGCCCAGGTACTGCCACATCCGGCAGTAGCTATCCATTTCCGCCCTGGCCCTGGCCTCGTGAGTGGCAAGGTAGTCCTGGATCCTCCTGAGGTGGCGTTCCTGGTCATCCCGGGACGACGATCCGAGGCAATCGCCAAGCTCCAGGAGTATTTGGCGATCTTGCGGCGTAAGCGACGTCAGCCGGTAAGCCGATTCGATAGAATACGTCCATGCCTCCCTGACTGTCAGGCCTTCCCCGCTCCTTATCAACCTCGCCGCTTCCCTGAATATACGGGCCACAGGAGGCCCGGCCAGGTCCCCGGCCTTTTCCATGGCTGAAGGCAGGAGCGAGGCAGAATAGAGCATCTCGGTCTCCAGGATTTCCAGGGCACGGCGCATTTCCTGCAGTTCAAAGGGCCTGCGGGCGAAGGTCCCTGATATCATCCAGCCCACAAGACTTGATGCAGTTACGACCAGTAATGCGCCCAGCGGCTTTAGCATCGACATCCTTCCTCCCCGCGTCCGGGCTTGCCCCCCCGCCGGCGGCAAGCCGTACGGGGCCACGAAGCAGTACCTGTCCTGTCGGGGCGTCGTATATACCGGCCAGGGTTCCCGGGCCGAGCTCCCTGCCCAGGGCTATGACTCGTTCAAAGGCCCGTGTGTCAACAAGCGCCTTTAAGGCCGGGCGCAGGTAGATATCATCCAACGTCCTGGCATGAGCGGTGGCAAGGACACTCACCCCGGCATTCAGGGCCTCGCGGACCGCCGAAGCGTCCTCCTGGCTGCCGATTTCATCGGTCGCTATGACATCCGGGGACATGGACCTTATGAGCATCATTATGCCCCGGGCCTTGGGGCAGTTGTCCAGGACGTCCGTCCTGGCGCCGACGTCATTTTGCGGCTGCCCCTGGTAACAGGAGGCTATCTCCGACCGCTCATCGACTACGGCCACGTTATGTCCGGGCAACCCTACGCGCGGCACGCCGTCGCTGGCTTGCCGGACCATGTCCCGTAGGAGGGTGGTCTTCCCGGCCCCCGGCGGGGAGATGATCAACGTGGACAGCATCCGGTGGACATCCCCGGAGATACAGTAGGGCATAACGGTATCTGCGCACCCCGGGACCTCCCGGGCTACCCGGAAGTTAAAGCCGGATATATCCCTCAGTACCGGCTGCCCGTCGCGTCCCGCGACCATCTTCCCCACGAGCCCCACCCGGTGGCCGCCTGCAAGGGTAATGTACCCGGACCTGAGTTCTTCCTCGAGGGCGTATACTGACCCGAGGGTAACCATCTCGAGGGCCTTTTTTGCTTCCGCGGCGGAGAAGACGTAGCCCAGCCCGGGGGAGTCCACGAGCGAACCACACCTGCTGACAAAGCCCATCCTGTCCGGGAGGACCAGGCTCACCGGCCGGCCCGCCCGGAGGCGGATCTCGGTGAGGCTGCCGAGCGTCCCCTCAGGGAGGGACGCCAGCATATCCCTTACTGGATAAGGAATGAAGGGAAGGATCTCCCTTTTTATCCTGGCTGCAACGGGCGTGGACGCCATAGGCATTCCTCCATTCGATATTTCCAACGGGCATGATCAAATCCTTCTATATCGCCGGATGGTCCAAATGGCGGCATGATCCGGATTCGCAGGACGGGTGCACGGAAGGGCCAAAAGGGTGACGTGGGGAGATGATGCGTGGGGAATCGATAGGCCAATCGATAGGCCAGGCAGGTCCCGGCCGGGACCTGCCTGGCCAAACTCAAGTGGGACCGGGCAAACTTTCCTTACGAGCAGGCGAGCAGGTTTTCCCTGCGAAGAGGCCCGTCTAGAGGCGTTCCAGGTACTGATCGGTGCGGGTATCCACGCGGATCATGTCCCCTGTATTGACGAAAAGAGGCACCTGCACGACCGCGCCGGTTTCCAGTTTGGCCGGCTTGGACCCGCCCTGCGCGGTATCCCCCCTCACCCCCGGCTCGGTTTCTACAACCTTTAGATCCACGAAATTGGGTAGCTCCACGCCGATCGGAGCACCCTCGTACATGAGGATGCCCAGCACCATGTTTTCCTTGAGGTACTTTATGGCATCCCCCAGCTTCTCACGGGTAAGGGTCAATTGCTCATAGGTCCCGGTATCCATGAAGTAGTATTCATCGCCGGATGCATAGAGGTACTGCATTTCCCTGTATTCTATGTGCGCCCTGGGCAGCTTCTCACCAGCCCTGAAAGTCTTCTCGATCACATACCCCGTCTTGACATTCTTCAACCGTGAACGGACAAAGGCCGAACCCTTGCCAGGTTTGACATGCTGGAAGTCGACAACCTGGTAGACTTCCCCGTCTACCTCGATGGTAAGCCCGGTCTTAAAGTCATTTGTGCTTATCATTGCCATCACCCCGTAGCAAGAATCATGCTGGTGCTACTTCAGTCAAGCTCGAGTAGTTCTTTAGTTGAACGGGTGAGAATTTGGCAGCCGGTCTCCCGGACAACCACAAGATCCTCGATCCGGACCCCGCCCCAGCCGGGAATGTAGATGCCGGGCTCTACCGTCACCACGGCCCCACAGGGCAGGGGATCCGTGCCCGACTGGGATAGACGGGGGGATTCATGTACTGCAAGTCCCACACCGTGGCCCAGGCCATGCCCGAAATAGTCGCCGTAGCCCGCCTCGCGGATAATCTCACGGGCCTCGCAGTCCACATCCCGGCCCGTCCGGCCCGCTCGTACCGCGGCCAGTCCCGCCGCCTGGGCACGACTCACCACTTGGTATATTTCACGAGCCTTGGCGCTGGCCTTCCCGACACATACGGTCCTGGTCATATCGCCACAATAGCCGTCCACGACCGCGCCAAAATCCATTACTACGAGATCCCCCGGCTCGAGCGGCCTGTGTGAAGGCTTCGCGTGAGGGAGAGCGCCCCTCGACCCTGAAGCGACTATCACGTCAAATGCCGCCCGCAAAGCCCCCTTCTTCCTCATGGTCCATTCGATCTCGAGGGCGATATCCATCTCCGGGATGCCCGGCTTTATCATGCCCAGAATGTGAGAGAATGCCTCATCTCCTAATCTGGCAGCCTCAGATATCTTCTCTATCTCATAGGGGTCCTTGACCGCCCTCAGGCTCTCGACCAGGCCTTCTCTGGGGAGGATATCCACTCCGCCGCATGCCGTCTTGAGCTTGTCATAAAAGCGTAAGGTCACATAATCTGCCTCGACCGCAAGGTTTTTGAGCCTGTGGTTCCGGGCCAGGGTAGCTATGGCGTCTACTATCTCTTTATCGTAGCTCTCTACGACAAACCCTTCTGTCAGTTCATCCTGTGCCTGAGTTATGTACCTGAAATCCGTGACGAGTATCGCAGCATCAGAGGTTATCACAAGCGCGCCGGCCGACCCCGTAAACCCGCTGATATACCGCCGGTTTTCCGGCTGCATTATGAGACAGGCGTCAAGCTCTTGCTGTGACATCAAGCCACGTAGTTTATCCAGGCGACTTTGCATACGCTCTACCCTTCCCTCCCCCAAAAGAGCCTCGCGATCTCGAGCATTATCCTGCGCGCTATCTCCTTCTTGGGCGCCTTTGGCACCGCTATCTCTCTGCCATCCCGGAATACCATGATCACCTCGTTGTCGTCGGACTCAAACCCCGTATCCTGTCTTGCGACATCATTTGCAACTACCAGGTCCAGGTTCTTGTCTTTTAGCTTTTGCATGGCATTCGCCACCACATCCCCGGTCTCCGCCGCAAAACCGACAAGGATGCGGTTCCCTTTGACCTTGCCAAGAGACTCAAGGATGTCAGGGGTACGGGTGAGTCGCAGGGAGAGTTCGTGGGAGCCCTTTTTGATCTTGGACGGAGAGAATTGAGCCGGCTCGTAATCGGCCACGGCGGCCGCCATTACAACACAATCGCATGAATTAAATCTCTGCGTCACTGCCGCGTGCATATCCCTCGCCCGTTCCACCCGGACGACCTCGCACCCGGGAGGAGCCTCCAGGCAAGTGGGCCCGGTCACCAGGATCACGCGGGCGCCGGATTCGAGGGCCGCCTCGGCCAGGGCATAGCCCATTTTTCCTGACGAACGATTAGTGATGAATCTCACAGGATCTATAGGCTCTCGGGTTGGGCCGGCAGTAACCAGTAAGGTGCGGCCGGCAAGCATGCTGGGCGTTTCCTGCCCGGACAGGAGCCGGGCGACCTCGGATATGATATCCTCCGGCTCCGGCATCCGGCCGGTTCCGATTTTCCCGCACGCGAGGCGGCCTACCGCCGGATCCATGAAATGATAGCCCAGCGACTCCAGGCGCTTCTTGTTGGCCTGGAATACCGGGTTATTGTACATGGCCTCGTTCATGGCCGGCACAATCAAGACCGGAGCTCGCGTGGCCATGACTACGGTGGTCAGGAGGTCGTCCGCGATGCCGGACGCCAGCTTGCCGACGCAGTTGGCGGTCGCAGGTGCTATGACCACAAGTTGTGCGGCATCTGCCAGGGATACATGTGCTACGTCCCATTGCCCGGGGTCAGCGAACAGGTCGCATGACACGGGGTTTCCTGAAAGTACGCGGAATGTCAGCGGGGCGACGAAACGGCACGCGGCCTCGGTCATCACCACGCGCACCTCGGCACCACGCTGCCTCATTCGGCTTACGAGTTCGCAGCTCTTATAGGCGGCAATCCCCCCTGTGACGCCGACCAAAATGCTCTTGCCCTTGAGCGCATCTCCTTCCAAAACATCACCTCCCGGCCACACTAAGAAGGCGCCCCGAGGGCGCCACCCGCTCCTACTTGATACCGGACTTCGGCCTCTCTATCTTTACCCTCCCCTCATATATCTCCTTAAGCGCCAGGGTGACCGGTTTTTCTGACGGATTGACGAGAAACCGGTTCGGGTTACTTGCAAGCTGTCGCGCACGTTTGGCGGCAGCGACGACAAGGGTGTAACGGCTTCCAACCTTGTCGATGAGTTCATCGAGTGACGGATGTAGCATATCTTCCGCGCCTCCCCCATCCAAGATGCCTGCAGGAATGGATGCCAAATATGCGCCGATGTCATCATCAGTCACCCGATTGCCGAAGACGCCCAATGAATTCTGCACACTCGCACCTCTCAACCTTGTGTCTTTCAGACTCGATAATACACCTTATGGCTTCGACTGCGTCCTCCTTGCGATCATTGACCACAGCATACTGGTAGTCCTTGATCGCCGCAAGTTCTTCCCTTGCACTCGCGAGCCTGAGCCTTTTCGTCCCCGGGTCGCCGACCCCTCTTTCGATCATCCTCCGCTCCAGCTCGGAAAGACTGGGCGGCAGCAAAAAGATGAATACGGCCGACGGCCAGGACCGGCGAATCTGCATAGCGCCCTGGATATCTATGTCCAGGATGACATCCCAGCCGGTAGTGACGGCCTCCTCGATATAGCGCCGGGGGGTCCCGTAGTAATGGCCGTATACGCGCGCCCATTCGAGGAATTCCCCGGCCTCGCACATCATTCTGAACTTCTCGTCGCTGACAAAATAATAATTGGTCCCGTCGACCTCGCCCGGCCTGGGGCTACGCGTTGTAACAGAGACCGAGTATCTCAACCCAGGCACGCGGCGGAGCACCTCGTTTACCACGGTATTCTTGCCGACTCCTGACGGGCCCGAGAGGACAACGAGAAAACCACTCTTTCGCTTTAATACTGTGCCCTTGCACTCTCCATGACCGGGTCCTCCAGGGCGTGACTCATGATCCAGGACATTCATTCCCCGCCTGCGTCCCCGTCCTTTGCCGGAAGCCTGTGGGCCACGGTCTCCGGCTGCACCGCAGAGAGAATCACGTGATTGGAGTCGGTCATCACGACCGCCCTGGTACGCCTGCCATATGTGGCAT
>DUSO01000166.1 GCA_012842565.1 Bacillota bacterium | reverse complement strand
TAATGGTTCATCAAGACCTCTCCCCGGGCGACCTCCACGCCCCTGATCTTGATTACGTACTCGCCGGGCCTGAGCTGGATGTTATCCCTCACGCGTATATGCGGGAGGACGAGGCCCAGGTCGAGCGCCGCCTGACGTCTCACCATCGTAACCCTATCCAGGAGGTCTCCCCCCTCGGATTCATCAGCCAGGGGGAGAAGGGCGTATCCTATCTCAAGTTCAAGTGGGTCTATGGACAGAAGCGACATGAAACTCTCTGGGGCTTTGACTTCCCTGGGCTGGGGCCTTTCTTGTTCAACCTTTTCCTTCTGTCTTGAACCGTAAAGGGCATATGCGATAATTCCGGTTGCCCCGGCTATCATGAAAAACGGCAACTTGGGAAGCCCGGGGATCATCCCGAAGAGCAGCAGCATCCCCGCCGCGATCGCCACGGCCCTGGGCTGGGCGAGGACCTGCCTTGCGAGATCCTCGCCCAGGTTGGATTCGGAAGCGGCCCTTGTCACGATGATTCCCGTAGCGGTGGATATGAGGAGGGCGGGTATCTGCGTCACCAGGCCATCGCCTACCGTCAAGAGCGCGTAACGTTCGAGGGCATCCAGGACGGGCATTCTAAATCGCAGGAGCCCGATGACGATACCCCCGAGGATGTTTATCACCGTTATGATGATGCCCGCTATTGCATCGCCCCGGACAAACTTGCTCGCCCCATCCATCGCGCCGTAGAAGTCGGCCTCTTTCTCAATGGCCTTACGCCGCTCACGCGCCTCTTTTTCATTAATTAGGCCTGCATTCAGGTCCGCATCGATACTCATCTGCTTGCCGGGCATTGCATCTAGCGTAAACCTGGCAGCCACTTCCGCCACCCGGCCGGCCCCGTTGGTGATCACCACAAACTGGATTATCACCAGTATCACGAAGACGACCATCCCGACCACATAGTCGCCGCCTACCACGAAATTACCAAAACTCTCTATCACCCGCCCGGCAAACCCGTGAAGGAGGATCAGCCGTGTCGAGGAGACGTTGAGGGCCAGCCTGAAGAGGGTAGCGATCAAAAGGAGTGACGGGAAGGCAGAGAATTCTAGTGGCTCGAGCGCGTACAGGGTCACGAGGAGGACCACGAGTGACATGGTTATGTTCACAGTCAAAAGGACGTCCAGCACGATGGGAGGCATCGGCACGATCATAATGACCAGGATTGCGACAATGGCAACGGCAACCGCTATATCACTATGTCTTATGAGCCGCGAGATCCCTGCGACTCCCAGGGTGCTCGTCCTCTCTACCGCCACCCGCCAGGACTCCCTTCAATTTGTTGAGGTAGAAGACATATGCCAGAACCTCTGCCACAGCCTTGTAGAGGTGTACAGGGATTTCCCTGCCGATATCCACGCTCTTGTAGAGCGCCTGGGCCAGAGGAGGATTTTCGACGACCGGGACACCGTTGTTTCTGGCAATCTCCTTGATTCTCTCGCACAGAAGCCGGGCGCCCTTGGCAACCACCCTGGGCGCCTTCATGGTCCTGGAATCATATTTCAACGCAACGGCCACATGTACCGGGTTGGTCACGACCACAGTGGCCCGGGGGACCTCCTGCATCATCCTTTGCATCGCGACCTGGCGCTGCTTCGAGCGGATACGCGACCTCACCACAGGGTCGCCCTCCATCTGGCGGAATTCCTCTTTTACCTCTTGCTTGGTCATCCTGAGGTTGGCCTCGAATTCGCGCCTTTGGATGATGTAGTCTGCCGCGGCAAGAAGGGCCAGGGCCGTCCCCATCCTGTAGCCCAGGGTGAGCAAGATTTGCCTAGTAGCTGCCACAAGTGAGAAATTATCCATCTGCACGGCAAGGGCTATCCGTTCCCATTCTTGCCTGAGAGAGATAAATCCCACATATCCTACGATGGTCACCTTGATCATTGATTTCGCAAGTTCTATGCCAGCACGCGCTGAGAAGAGACGCGACAACCCCGCTATGGGATCGAGACGGGAGAGCCTGGGGATCAGGGGCTCCAGAGTCAAGAGAAAGCCCACCTGGGCGCCGCTGGCTATAAGTCCTGCAATGAGGCACGCCACGATTATAGGGCCCGCCACCTTAAAACATGCAATAGACGCTTCCCTGGCAAGGACCATCATTTCTTCCCAGGAGGGATGAAACTCGTGGCAATGCGATAATACCGCGATAAGGAACTTCTGGAGCGCCTGCAGTGCATACCAGCTCCAGCTTCCGATCGCGGCCGTTGCAACCAGCAGGATGAATGCGGTATTAATCTCGAGGCTCCTGGCCACCTGTCCCCTGCGCCTTGCCTCCTGCCGTCTTCTCGGGGTAGCGGCCTCGGTCCTGTCATCCCTTGGCAACTCACATCCCCCCCGTGGAGATGCGCCTGAGTATAAGGAGGATATCTCGTTCTATACCCGAGAACAAGCCGCCCAGGAGCACCAGGATGAGGGGCAGGGAGAGGGCAAACATGAGCAGTCCCCCTACAATCTTGACCGGAAAGCCAACGATGAATATGTTTAGCTGCGGTACCGTCCGGGCGAGCACACCCATAGCAGCATCAGCCAGGAAAACTGCCACCATTACGGGCGATGCAATCTTAAACCCGATCGCAAAAGCCTTGCCGAAAAGCTGCATGATACCAGGCTCCGCAAGGGCCAGTGCCCCTCTCCCGGCCGGTACTATCTCGTAGCTTTTCATAAGCGCGGAGATGAGGAGGTGGTGGCCATTCACGGCAAGGAAGAAAAGGGTACCAAGAAGGTAGGAGAGCTGGCCCACTACCGTCACCTGCCGCATGGAGACAGGGTCCACGATATTCACAAAGCCAAAGCCCACCTGAAAGTCTATGAATTGTCCCGCGAGCTGCACCGCTACAAGGAACAGGCCGCCTGTAAATCCTATGACAAGCCCCACGCCCACCTCATGCAGGATCATAGCCGTAAGATACACTACATCCTGCGTGTATGCCCCCGGGGGCGCAGGCACGAGGGGCACGATGATAGCAGAGAAAATCAACGCAAGGACTACCCTTACGCGCACCGGCACCGAGAAACTGCCAAACACCGGCGCATAAACAAACATCCCGCCCACCCTGGCCAGCACAATGACGAAGAGGATGAGCTTACTTGCGATGATGCTGCTTAGCTCCATGCTGCAAAATCTATCCCTGCTACCCTATATATGACTCTTACCTGATATACCCGGGGATGCCCGTAAAGAGCTCTATTGCCAGGCCAGTCAGGGTGCGGAGCATCCATGGACCGAAGATCACGATGGCCAGGATCACGGCCAGTATCTTTGGCACAAATGCGAGTGTGACTTCCTGTATCTGTGTGACCGCCTGGAGTATACTCACCGCAACGCCGGTGACCAGCGCGAAGATAAAGACGGGGGCCGTTACCTGCAAGACTACCCATATGGCCCGCTGGCCAAGCCCTGCCACGAATTCGCTCGTCATATCCCAGCCTCCTAAAGACGACAGTTGACAACAACCGGGTGAAAGAAAGCACCACCGGTGAAATCACTTCGTCAATGAAAACTCTTGATGAGGGAACCAATCACGAGGTTCCACCCGTCGACCATGACGAAGAGCAAGAGCTTAAAAGGCAAAGAGATCATGACCGGCGGCAGCATCAGCATTCCCATGGACATGAGGGTGCTTGCCACCACCATGTCGATCACTAGAAAGGGTATATAGAGCACAAAACCGATCTCGAAGGCCGATTTGAGCTCACTTATAACAAAGGCGGGGATGAGCACGTAAGTTGGCACATCCGCCGGCCTCCTGGGACGTTCTACCCTGGCAAGCCCAACAAAAAGCGCAAGGTCCTTTTCCCTGGTCTGTTTCAACATGAATGCCCGGATGGGCTCCATGGCGCGCTGGTATGCGGCCTCTTGAGATAACCGGCCCTTCAGGTACGGCTGCAGGGCGTTTTCGTTCACCTGATTGAATGTGGGTGCCATCACGAATAAGGTCAAGAAGAGGGCAAGCCCGATGATCACCTGGTTGGGCGGGGTCTGCTGGAAACCGAGGGCGTTTCTGATAAATGACAGCACGATGACAATGCGCGTGAAGGATGTCATCATGATCAGTATCGAGGGGGCCAATGTAAGCACTGTAAGGGCCGCCAGTATCTGCAGGGAAGTGGCTACATCCTGCGGGCTCCTGGCCTGGCCGATCCCGACCTCGATCCTGGGGAACGGCACAGTCTGGCTGGGTGCTGCCTGGGCGGACGCAACCGGGCACAGGCCAGCCAGTAAAGACAGCAAGGCGGTAAGTGCTATCATGGCAAGAATGCCTGAGCTGCCACCCTTGAGCGTTCCCCTGGGCACCCCATCCTCACATGGATGCCCCGGACGTTGATAATGGGCCCCCTGTTGTCGTGAGTGTAGCTCGGCACCCGGTTCTCCGCTGGCACCCGGCTCTCCGACAGCACCTGGTCCTCCCCCGGCATCCAGTTCCCCCAGGAGGGTAAGCCCCTGGGTCGAGCTTGCGACCAGTATCCTCTTTGTCCCTGTGCGCACCAGGTAGATGAGCCTCCCCGGCCCGAGCGGGAGGACCTCCTCTAGCTCCAGGAGACGTCGCCCGCTGGCGCGTGGAGTAAACATGCCGGCATAACGGCGCAGGAGCCATGAGATAAAGTAGATCAGGGCAATGACAAAGGCAAGAGATACGACTGCTCTAAACAGGGCCCCCAGGGTGCCGGCAGCGTTCATCGCTGGGTTACCCTCTCTCCGGGCGCGACTATATCGACCACCCTCACCCCAAAATTCTCATCTACCACCACAACCTCGCCCTTTGCGATGAGCTTGCCATTTACGAGGATGTCGACAGGTTCCCCGGCAACCCTGTCAAGCTCCACCACAGACCCGGGCCCCAGGCCGAGGATGTCGCGGATGAGCATGGAGGTACGGCCGAGCTCAACGGTAACCGGGAGCGGCAGGTCCATGATCAGATCTATCCTGCCGGCAGGTTCTTCTTTTCCGGCCCCCGAGTCAAGAGCGCCGAATTCCACGGGCCTGGCCTGGCTCCCTGAGGTTATTCCCGTTTCCCCCGCCGGCTTGGCTGACCGGGCACCCGCCTCCTGGCCGGCCGTCTCCGCTCCATGGTCTACCACACCGGGCTGCTGGTCAGTCATGTTAGCTCCTTGAGCTGTAATGGATGGGTTTTCTCCGCTCATCGCATGTTACCCCCCTCGTTTTCCACCGCACGAGTTATCTCTACTGCAAGCCGCCTTCCCATTACGCCCGGCCTGGCCCTGAACCTGGGCGCAGATGCTATTTGGACCTCTATGTCCTCCGAGGCCTTTACGCCGAGCTTGATTATGTCCCCGGGCTTAAGGTCCAGCACCTCTCTGACCGTAAGCTCAGTATGGCCTACCACTGCAGATACAGGAAGCCTTACAAGCTCTAATTTACGTCTTATGACATCCTGCCTTTGCTTCCCGTCCCCCTTGCGCCCTTCGGTAAACCACTGCTGGGCGCTTAGCCTGGGCAATACCGGCTGCAAGGTCATGTACGAGAGGCACAGGCTCATGGTGCTGGCTACCTCCCCCAGTGAGACATCAAATGCCATGGCTGTGACCGTGTCTCCGGGGGACATGACCTGGACAAATTGGGGGTTTGTCTCGATCAGCTCCAGGTTGGCATCAAAAGCGACCACACCCTGCCAGGTCCCGACGAAGGCCTCGATAATCCGGCTGAATATCTTGCGTGCCAGGACCTCCTCGACATCAGTCAATTCGCGTGCCTTTTCATCCTCTACTGCCCTTCCGGCCCCGCCGAGCAGCCGGTCGAGCATGGAGAATATGATCATGGGGTTGATCTCCAGTACTGCCTTGCCGTCGAGCGGGGCCATGTCAATGACCCCGATTACGCTAGGCACCGGCAACGACAATATGAACTGGTCGAATGTAAGCTGTTCTACCAGCGTAAGGCTTACCTTCAGCGGCGCGCGAAGATATGCAGACAGGGCCGTTGAGACGTGCCGCGCAAAGGTCTCATGCATAAACTGGAGGGTCCTGAGCTGTAACTTGGAAAACTTGTCCGGCCGCCTGAAATCATAAGGCTTTACGATGCGGCTCCCGGTCTCCTCCGGCGCCTTCTGTACCTGCTCCCCTCCGACGGATTCCCCGGTAAGTGCAGAAAGGAGGGCATTTATTTCATCCTGTGACAGAATCTCAGGCATGCTGTCGTCCCCCATGTGAAGCCCGTCGTTTGGAGCGGCTGGACTTCTTACTGCATGACAAATTCAGTAAAATAGACCTTCTCGACCTTACCCTGGCGTAGGAGGTCGTTTATCCCCCTGATTATCTCCTGTTTCAATTCCTCTCTCCCTTTCTCCGTTTGGAGCTTTGCAAACGGCATTGCGGAAAGCTTTGATATGATTATGTCCCTGGCCTCAGCCTTCCGGGCTGTAAGCTCTCGATTCGCCTGACTTGTAGTCAATTCGAGCGCGATGCTCGTCTTGAGGTACCTTTCCCCACCTGTCCCGGCCACGTTTACCACTATGGAATCGAATTCCTGTATCGGGCCGGGCATATTGGGATTTTCTTCATGACCGATATCCCTGGGATGGAATTGCATAAGGCCGAAGTATACACCGCTGGCAATAACCAACGCCAGCACGGTCACTCCCACCAGGATCTTCGCTGTCCCATTTGTTTCAGCCTTTTTGAAAGTTGCCGGTCCCTGATTACCTCGCAGCGGTCTCGGTTGCTGTGCCATTGGTTCCCCCTCCACGCTCCATATTCAGCTTCACATCCCGGTTCAATCTACCAGGCTAAGATGGCCCACCGCCAGGATGTGACTCGTTAAGCTCTGCCGGTTCCTCCCACTTGCGTTTCTCGGCGACGATTACAATGTCCACCCTCCGGTTTTGTGCCCTGTGGGCCTCAGAATCATTGGGTACCCTGGGGTGGTATTGACCATAGCCCATGGCCGAAAAGCGCGATGGGTCGAGGCCGATAGTCTCCACAAGGTACCTGAGAACTTCGGTCGCCCGGGCCGTAGATAGCTCCCAGTTAGACGGGAACCTTGCGCTGTGGATGGGCAGGTCGCAGGTATGCCCTTCTATCCGGATGTCATTAGGCAGGGTCTTTATGACCTCCGACACATCCCTGAGGACCCTCTTGGCCTCAGGGCGTAAGGTCGATTCCCCCAAATCGAATAATACCTTGTCCATGAAGCTTACCACGAGACCCCTTTCCTCCAGGGTAACCGAGACATCCTTGCTGAGCCCCTTTTCCTTGAGATACGTCCTGAACCTGCCCATTGCCCTTACAAGGCCAGCGGTGCCATCATCGCTCTTGGGAAGCTGGGAGGGTGGGGCTGGCGCCGGAAGGTCGGCAAGGTCCAGGGGGCTTGTCCCGCCGGTGAGAACACCCAGGGCACCCCTGAGTGAGACCACGACCTCTCTGAATTTCTCCAGGTTTATGGATGAAAATGCGAAAAGAAGGACGAAAAGGCAGAGTAGTTGGGTCATCAGGTCTCCATATGTGGTCATCCACGGCGGGGAGCCGGCCACTCCATCTTCTTCTACCCTCCTCCTGGTCCTGGCCCTACTGTTCATATCCTGTCACCGCCTGGCTCTGGTAGCTATTGTAGGACACGCGATCCCGTGCACCAGGTGCGAGGTAGGCACGCAAACGTTCTTCCACTATCCTCGGGTTATCCCCGGCCTGAATGGAGAGGATCCCCTCCAGCATTACCTCTTTCAGCAAGACCTCCTTCTGGCTCCTTACGGCGAGCTTCCCGGCCAGCGGGATGAATACCAGATAGGCAAGCATGGCGCCGTAAAATGTGGTTACGAGGGCAACCGCCATGGAGGGACCTATCTTTGCCGGGTCATTGAGCTGCCGCAGCATCTGGATGAGGCCTATGAGGGTCCCGATCATGCCAAACGCCGGGGAGTAGGTCGCCATCGACTCGAATACCCTGCGTCCCGCCCGGTGGCGGGCCTCCAGCTGGGCGATATCTGTCTCGAGGATCTCCCGGATCAGCTCCGGATCTGCGGCATCCACGACCATCTGTAACCCCCGCCTGAGAAAGTCATCTTCGATTGAGTAGAGCATGCTGTCCAGGGCAAGCAGGCCCTCACGGCGCGCCCTGTCAGCGAGCATGATGAGATCATTGATAACCTCAGCCGGGTCATCCAGCTTTTCTATGAATGCAACCTTGGTGACCCCGAGCATGGTTCTCAAATCCGAAAACGGGAAGTTGACCAGGGTCGCCGCAATGGTACCCCCCAAGGTGATCAAGACGGACGGCAGATCCCAAAAAGCCGTAATCGCCCCGCCCATCCCGATAGAGAGGCCGATCAGGGTAAGCCCGGAGACGATCCCGAGCAGGGTCATGAGGTCCATGTATTCGTCACCTTTCCTTTGTCAAGTCCAACCGGGTAGCAATGCGCTGTTTGTACTCAATGAACTTGGCCACAATGTCGTCTACACCATCTTGAACTATGAGCTTCTTACCCGACGTGAGGGTGATTACTGTGTCTGGTCGGGCTTCGACGGATTCTATCAAGTCCGCATTTACGACTAGCTCGGTACCGTCAAGCCTGCTCACCCTGATCATCTGACTCCCTCCTGCACTCCCCGCAATTGCCGGGTCTACTCAATGAAGCAAGGCGGACCTTGCTTGTGATGCGGGTGACACCGGCTACCGCCCGGTACGGGCGGTAGCCGGTACGCATGGCCAATCCATGGCCCAATCCATGACAGCCTACCGCTTCAGATTGAGCACGTCCTGCAGCATCTCATCGGCGGTGGTGATTATCCTGGAGTTGGCCTGGAAACCCCTCTGGGTTATGATCATGTCCGTGAACTCCCGTGCCAGGTCCACATTAGACATCTCGAGGGCGCCACATACGACCTTGCCGCGACTGCCGCTCCCCGGCGTGCCGATCAAGGCCGGCCCCGAGTTGGCAGAGGTCCCATAGAGGTTTGCCCCCGCCGCCGTAAGGCCGGCAGGATTAGAGAAGTTGGCCACGGCCAACTGCCCAAGGGTCTCGTGCTGCCCGTTGGAATAGATGCCCACGATTACCCCCGTATCATTCACGGTAAAGTCCTCGAGCTCCCCGGCGGTATAGCCGTCCCAGAAGGAGGGCCTTACGGAGGAGGGGGCAGCGTACTGGGTGAGTTTCGAGAAATCGAGCTCGATATTTACCGGGGCGGCACCCGTGAGCGCACCCGGGTCAAATGTGATGGTGCCCGTCTTCCCGGAAGAGCACTGGCCAAATTCATCAAAGACGATGGTCGTACCGCCGATTTCGTTGACAGCTATACCAGGATCACTGTGCCCGACGTCCCAGGTCCACTCGTTGGCGGTGGGCGACTTAGTCAGGGTCAGGGTAAGCTGGTGGGGGTTCCCCAGCGAGTCAAAAACCTCAAAGGGGACCGCAAAGGTGGAGCCAGCCGCCGCATTGCTATCTAGATTTCCCCCGAATTCCACCGACGACGTGGCCCGGGCGCTCATCTTGGCCCCTAGCGGTATCCGGATGTCCTCCAGGGGTTTTGTCAGATCAACCCGGCCGTCCGTCGCGTCAGCCATCCAGCCTTGGAGCTTGAGGCCCGTCGACGCGTGTACCAGGACCCCGTTGCCGTCAAAGCGGAATCCGCCGTCACGGGTATAGAATCTCCTGGAGCCGTCCGATACGATGAAGAGCCCTGAGCCGTCAATAGCCAGGTCTGTGGGAATGTCGGTGGTCTCCAGATAGCCCTGGGTGAAGAAGGTGTCGATAGAGCGGACCCTTGTGCCAAGGCCGACCTGGGCGCCGTTTATGCCACCCCTGCCGCTCCCGGTAGGGGCAGCTGCACCCTTGAGGGTCTGGTACATCATGTCCTCGAAGGTCACCCGGCTCGACTTAAAGGCGATTGTATTGACATTGGAGATGTTATTCCCGATGACGTCCATTCTGGTCTGGTGCGCTCTTGACCCTGACACGCCTGAAAACAGCGCTCTTATCATCTTACTTGCCTCCTTTGGGTTTTCCCCGGAGGGCTCGCCCCTATTTGCACCCTGCCTCAGTCAGTCAGCAGGGCCGAGGCCTCCCGTATGGGGCTGGTGCAACGGCGGCCGGCGTAGTTAGGATTGACATGGTCAGGGCCGACATCATTGAAGCCTGCCCCACAAGGGTCCAGCCTTTATTCGGGCTTGTCCTCCCGGGCTGTGTTCATTCTCTTAGGCTATAACTGCCCCGTCGATATTGGTAAACACGCTCTCCTTGAGACTCGGGCCATCTACGGCGGTGATAACGGTCCGGTTCGGGACATTCACCACCAGGGCAACCCCATCCAGGAGCACCAAGGTATCGCGTACTCCCTTTGCTGCCACTCGCTCGACTCCACGTTGCAGCCGGGCGAAATCTTCATCCGTGAACTTTATGTTTCGCATCCGTATCCTGGCCTCGGCATGAGCTGAAAAGCGGACGGCCCGGTTATCCAGCTCCCGCCTTAGGATGGCATCAAAAGACTCGCTATCCCGGCCAGGCCCTGTTGCCGCAGGTACCGGGCGGCCGCCTGACACCGGATGAGCCTGGGGCTCCGGATGAGCTCGATGGACCCTGCCTGTTTCAAACCCGCTCAAGGTGTGCTTCCCCCTTACCTTACCGAGATCACCTGGGAAAGAGGTACCTCCCTGTCACCGACGACCAGGACCGGGACTCCATCGTTAAACCGGACTTCCTGGACCGCGCCCTCGATCTTGTCCCCGTCAGGACCTGTCGCCACAACTGTCCTGCCCACGAGGCTTGCAGCCTGCAGTGCCAGCTCAGAATGCAGGAGATCAGATAACCCCTGCCTTAGATTCTGCATCTCCTCCAGGGAGGCAAGCTGCGCCATCTGGGCGATCAATTCCTTTTGATCTACCGGGTCCGTCGCCGTCTGACACCGTAACTGCGTTACCAGGAGCTTGAGGAAATCATCCTTCCCCAGGAACTCCCCCATCCCGGCGACCGAACTCCCGGTCGGACTGGAAGCCGAGGCTGTTGCATAACTGGTAGCCCGGCTGGCAGGGACGGTCCCTCTAGTTACAAGGGCCTGCTGGGAAGTTAGAGCCGCAGGGGCGGGCACCGTAAAGCCCCGTATCGTTGCAGACCTCATCATAGACACCTGTCCACTAATCGCTGTGAGATTCAAAGCTATCACCTCCAACCTGGGGCAATTCGGCATCTTTGGTTCAAACCCACTGATTAACGGTTCTAGACATTGCGGTCCAGATAACCTGCCTTTGCTCGCAATGAGGGCCCTGTCTTGCCCTCCAACCCTGCTCCCGGCGTGGACGCCTCAGCGGTGTAGGCCAGACCGGTGCCAAAAGACGCAGGCCACATCGGGTTCCTGTCCCCGTGCCTCGAAAAAGAGAAGTTTCCTCCGGCCATCATATCCAGGTTGCCCGGCGCGATCGCCACATTAACGCGGTCAACCCTGATCCCATGCTGGGCAAGGGCCGTCTTGAGCTCGCTGAGCCCGGCCTCAATGAGGGACTTTGTTGCGTTATTCTCCGCCCGGATGCCGATATTGACGGCGCTACCTTCCTCTACGATCCTGAGATGCACCCGGCCCAGGCTTTCAGGCCGTAGCTGGATTATGACCTGAGATGCACCCTGGCGAATACGGATGGCCGCCTTCTCTACAACCTGCCACGCCACTCCGCGGGCATCTACCTGAGGGTTGGCATCGGGCATCCCGCGGGTCGAACCGTGCGCCCGAGCGCCTGAATTGTCGACATCGCCCCTGTGCGCTGACAGTCCGGGGCCTATGCCACTCGCTATCTCCTGGTGCAGTGAGCCTGTTGTAACAGGGCCAGGGTCTATACCGGCCTCGCGGTTATCCCGGCCGGCCGTGAGGAGAGACTCCTCTTCTATGACTACTCCTCTGGTTACTTCTCTGGTTACTTCTCCGGCCGTCACCTCCCTGGAGACTGCCGCCCCTGCAGCCGGTTTTTGGGCTGTCCCCCCTGCAGACTTGTCCATCAACCTCGCCCGAGGCTGGCCACCGTCCATATGTGTGCCGCCGTCCTTATGGAGGTTACCGGCGGCGAGACTCACCGGCTCCGTGCCTTTGTAATCCGGGCGCCCGGAATCTGCGTCACCAGAGATGGGCCTCGGGGTGATGTCTTCGAGACCCGTCTTTTCGGTACCAGGCGACAGGATAGAGCCCGGAGCGGGATCCCGATGATGGCTAAGCTCAGGTTTCCCGGCAGGCGTGACTATCCGATATCCAATATTTGTAATTTGTGTAGCTGTCACGGGCTGACCTCGAAACCCGGGCGTCGCCGGGGACCCGGCCTCGTAGCCGCTGGCCTCAGCAGCCGCCCCGCTGTATTCAGCCGTATGGGCATGTCTTATAATGTAGCCACTGGGCTCGACCGGGCCGGAGGATTCAATGGCTCTGCCCGGGATAACCGGCATACCCGGGGCTAGAGGCGAACCAGAGGCTGTGGATGATTGGGACTCCCCGGGTACCGGCGGGTCTGTGGCAAGTGTCGCCGGGCCTGCAGTGGGGATCGCCCGGTCCACAGGCTGCAAGGCTTCTTGTGGTCCCCCCTGGGCTCGAGGCTCTGCAGTCACCCGCGGCCGCTCCGACCATTGCTGCCCCGGCCCCTTTAGTTCGCGCCCCTGCTGGTAGAGCTCCTGCTGGGGAGGTCCCTGCTGGTGGAGCTCATGCTGGTGGAGCTCGTGCTGGTCAAGCTCGTGCTGGTCAAGCCCTTGCCACATGATGGGCTCCTGCCGCTTGACAGGCTCCCGTGACCCTACAGATTCCTGTAGCTTGACTGGCTCCTGTAGCTGCGCGGGCTCGCCCTCCGGTCGCATCCCGGTGCTCACCGGGGGCTTAAGTGAGCTTCCCCGGGGCGGGCCGGGGGCTAAGGTCGCCGGGCCCATAGCAATTACCTCTGTCGCCGGGCCCGTAGCAATTATCCCTGTCACCGGGCCCACAGGGCCACCCTCATTGCCTGTAACAGCGCTATTGCAGAGACCCGGGCCATCGCTCGAAGCCAGAAAAGGTGCCCTGAATCCCTCTACGACGGCGATTGGCCCCGCCATGGCTACCTGCTCTGCCGGGACTGGCTGCCCCGGGCATGCTGGCAGGGTCAGGATGGGGACTCTCGCTTCCTCCGGGGATCCCCCTTCAGCATCCCTTTTCTCTACACTCGTATCACCGGACCCCGTTGCTGACCCGTCATCATCCGTAACCCCCAAGCTATGACACCACGCGGGCGTCCCATTCAACTCATCACCTGTAGCCCCGTCGCCGGGTCTATCGTTCATGAGCTCAACCAGCATGTACCAAAAATCCGGTGCCGGGGAGCCGCCCTCCGTCACAGCGATACCGGTGCCCGGGCCAATGGAGTTAATGCCCAGGCCTACGGGGCAGGTGTCCCGGGCAACGGTGGGAATGGTAGGAACGGCCGCCGTGTGCTGGATCGACATTGGACAAATGGAAGCTGGCTGTGGGATATTTATGTCAATCACCTCCCTTCTTTGTGTCCTGCCCGCGAATACCTCATCTGCCCTATCTCGTCAAAAGCCTTCTGCTCAGCGTGGGCAGATTCGATCAAGAACCTCGCAAACTGCTTTTCTTTGAGCCTTTCCAGAGTGCGCCTGCCCTGCCGGGCCCGGATGACCCCCTCACGAGCCTTTTCCACCTCGTTTTCAAGGCGCTCGAGCAACTGCTCCTGGCTCGCTATCTCCCGCGCGAGGCGTAATAGATAGCTGTGATAGAGGGTGGCGTCCACAATATCAAGTTCCATATCATCACCCGGGTCTTGAACGGCCCTCAGCCGGCCGCAAGACTCCTCCCGGGCAGCCGATAACCCCTCGGCCGCTTCCCTCTCTTCCATGTAGGCGGACTGGACCCTCGCGAGTTCCTGCTGCATAGCCTCCTCTTTCTTTTTCCGCACCCCGAGAACAGGCTCGAGCCTGAACCTGTACGCCTTCATAGGTGTCCTCCGGTCACTCTCCTGCATGCGTGCTCACATATCATGAACATTTCCTGGATTACCGCTCATTAACGTTCCACAAACATGCCGCACAGTCGGTTCACAGCCTCGTCAAAAGATGTTGTCTCATAGATCCCCTGCTTCAAGAAGTCATTCACCGGGCCGATCATTTCCCTCGCATAGTCGATCTTCGGGTTGCTGCCCTGGACATACGCGCCGATATTGATCAGGTCTGCCGCATCCTTATACGTGGCAAGCACATCTCGCAGCCTGCTCGCCGCCCTGAGATGCTCGGGGGATACTATGTCCACCATTACCCGGCTTACGCTCGCCAGAATATCGATGGGAGGGTAGTGATTCATGCCTGCGAGCTCCCTCGATAGGACGATATGCCCGTCGAGGATGCTCCTCGCGGCATCCGCTACCGGTTCATTCATGTCATCAGCCTCGACCAGGACCGTATAAAGGCCGGTTATCGTTCCCCTGGCCGAGGTCCCGGAACGCTCCAGGAGCCGTGGCAGCAGGGAAAACACCGAAGGGGTATACCCCCGGGTTGTGGGCGGCTCGCCTATGGCAAGGCCCACCTCTCTCTGGGCAAGGGCGAACCTGGTAAGCGAGTCCATCATCAGCATCACGTCCAGTCCCTGGTCGCGGAAGTATTCTGCTATCGCAGTCGCGAGGAGGGCTCCCTTTATCCTAACCAGGGCCGGCTTATCCGAGGTGGCAACGACCACCACCGAGCGCCTCAAGCCATTGGCTCCCAGGTCCTTTTCGATGAATTCCCTGACCTCTCGGCCCCTCTCCCCGATGAGAGCGATGACATTCACATCCGCTTCTGTATTCCGGGCGATCATCCCGAGGAGCGTGCTCTTGCCGACCCCGCTCCCGGAGAATATCCCCACACGCTGCCCCCTGCCGCACGTAAGGATGCCATCTATCGCCCTTACCCCAAGCGCCAGCGGCTCACTTATCCGTTTACGTTCCAGGGGATTAGGAGGGGCATTTTCAATCGGGTATTCAGCCTCCCAGTCAAGCGGGCCCAGGCCGTCGATGGGGGTCCCCAGGCCATCCAGGACCCTTCCCATGAGTCCGGGACCGACCTTTGCACTAAACCCCTTGCCAGTGGCCTCCACCTCGCTTCCGGGCTCGATCCCACTCAGATCCCCCAGCGCCATGAGGAGCACCTTGCCCTCCCTGAAGCCTACCACCTCTGCCTCGATGGAATAGTTGCGTCCCCTAGACCTTATGTGGCATAGCTCACCTATGCGCGCCAGAGGGCCCTGGGATTCCACTACGAGCCCGATAACCTGGATCGTCCTCCCAACCACTCTAAGTGGATCCACATCCCTTACCACACGGCGGAACCTTGAGAGGTCCAACCTCTCTGGAAGTTTAGCCTGCGGGAGTGTTGCCGGCATCTCCACCGACATCCCCGAGGGACCTCCTTATCTGCTCAAATTGCCGGGCCGGCCTTGCGTCCACGGTCCCAAACTGGGTTTCCACTATACAGCCTCCGGGCTCGACCCTCGGGTCGGGCAATATCTTGAGGTCATGTGCACCGTCAAGCAATTTCTGAAATGCGGGTAAAGCGCCTCTTGCCCTCTCGAGGTCGGTCTCCGCCACCCTCACGGTGATCATCCCCTCCCCGCTGGTATGCCGGAGCGCATCCTCTATCACCTCGATGACACAGGAGCTGTCTCGCGCGATTTCCCGTCGTATAATCCTGGAAGCGATCTCGAGCGCAAGCTCAATGAGCTCCTGCTCGGCCGCCTTCATCATGTCCCGCTTTTGGGCCAGTATGGCATCCCGGGCGGATCTCAAGGCATTAACCAGCCCCTCGATTTCCGACGAGAGGTCCGAAGCCGCCTTGCTGAGCCCGTCGTCATAGCCACTGCGAAATGCCTCGCTGCGGATAGCTTCTGCCTCGTCCCGGGCCTCACGGAGCAGGCGGCCGGCCTCCTCACGCGCGTCCCTGACTATGCGCTCAGCATCCTGCCTTGCCTCGTCCAGCATCCGGCGGGCTCTTACCAGGCTATCATCAACGGAATCCCCGCCCGTTCTCCGGTAGATGGCCGGAAAGGCACCGGTGGCAAGCGCACTGCGAACCTCGGTGCGACCCGCCGAGCCGGAGTCGATCTTGAGAAGGTTAGACGACGACCTCATCCTCCCCACCCCTTGAAATCACTATCTCTCCGGCATTCTCGAGCCGGCGGATCATGTTTACTATCCGCTGCTGGGCCTCCTCCACAAGCCTTAACCGTACCGGCCCCATAAACTCCATATCCTCTTTGAGCATGGTTGCGGCGCGTTCTGACATATTCTTGAATATCCTGTTCTGTACCTCTTCACCCGCCGCTTTGAGAGCGAGGGCAAGATCCTTCATATCGATATCCCGGAGGATTATCTGGATGGTCCTGTCATCCAGCAGGGCGATATCCTCGAAGACAAACATGAGCTTCTTGACCTCGTCAGCAAGCTCAGGGTCGTCCCTCTCAAGGCGCTCGAGGATGGTCTTTTCGGTCCCGCGGTCAACCTTATTGAGCACGTCTACGAGCGCCTTTACACCGCCGACCGCCTGGGCCCTCTCGCTCCCGAGTGACGACATCTTGCGCTCGAGCACCTTCTCAACCTCCCGCACGACCTCCGGGGCAGTCCTATCCATCAGCGCTATCCGCATGGCGGTCTCGGTCTGCAGCTCAGGAGGCAAGCCTGAAATTACCGCCGCAGCCATCTCAGGCTTTAGATGAGCAAGTACCAGCGCGATGGTCTGGGGTTTTTCCGCCTCTAGGAAACCGAGAATCTGAGACGGGTCCATATTCTTCATAAAAGCAAATGGGACTGACCCCAAAACCGAAGCTATCCGCCCGAGTACCTCAACAGCCTTATGGGCCCCCAGGGCCCTCTCCAGGATCTGCCGGGCATAGTCGACGCCCCCTTGCAGGATATACTGCTGTGCCAGGCAAAGCTGGTAGAACTCCTCGACTACGGCCTTCCTTAGCTCAGGCTTTACAGTCTTGAGGTTGGCGATCTCCATCGCGATCTGGTCGATCTTCTCGTCATCCAAAAACCTCAAAATCTGGGCGGACGCCTCCGCCGAGAGGCTCAGGAGCACGATGGCGGCCTTTTGTCTGCCTGTAAGCTGTGCCTTTTGCACGTCTATGGCATCCGGCACTGAGCGTCACCCTTTCTCCTCGGCCAGCAAGGTTTCCACGACCCGCGCTACGACATCGGGCTTGCTCATAGCAAGCCGCTCGACCTTCTCCTCGATGCTGCCCTCCTCTTCCTCCTGTGGCACTTTGGCAGGCACGGCCTCGAGGCCCGCAGCCTCCTCCGCGGCCGCAGCTTGAGGTACCGGTAGCGGCTCCGGTACAGCCCGCCTTCGTGTCCTTACAATAAGGACAATGGCGGCAAGGATACCCAGCAAGGCCCCGGCTATGTAAGGTAAGAGTTTCCTCCAATTCATCTTCGCCGGTGCGGGCTTTGCTGCTTCGGCAGCCATCGCCTGTCTTTCGGCCTCGAGGAAGGAACGATCAAAGGGCATAGCTTCCACTACAATCGTATCTCCCCTCGCGGGGTCAATTCCCGCGGCCGCACTCACAGCCTGCGTTACAGAACTAATCTGGGCCGGGGTGAGCGTACCGTCTATGATGGCTGCTACCGAAAGCCGGGCAATCCGCGCCGGGGCTTTAACCCTCTTCTCGACACGCCGGGTTATCTCGTAGTTGGTGGTTTCCTCCACTCGGGATTGCTGCGATGATCCACCGCCGCCGGACGCCTGATAGGTCGGGGTTCCTGCCAGCCCGGCGGGCACATTAGTTGTGACCCCCGGCACCTGACCAGCGTCCTGTCCCCCCTGGCTACTAAAGGTCTCCTGTAGCCTCCTGGTACTCCTCACGATCCCCTGTCCCCCAGGCCCGGGCTCGTATATTTCGCTGCTGGTCTCCTCCTGGCTGAAATCGATATCAGCGTTGACGCGCACCGATGCCTTTTGAGGTCCCAATACCTGCTCCAGCATCCCGGCTATGCTCGATTCGAGCTCCTTTTCATAGGCTCTCTTTGCCTCCAGCTGGGATAACGTCAGCGCCCCGGCAATGGCATCGGGGCCGTCCTGCGGCGGGGAAAGGATATTTCCGAATACATCCAAGACTGTCACGTTTTCCGGCTTCATGCCCTCTACCGCGCTTGCAACCAGGTGGCGTATGCCCTGAACCTGCTTTTTGGTGAGACTTGCCCCCCTTTTGAGCTTCAACATCACTGAGGCAGTAGCAGGCTTTTCCTTCTCCAGGTATAGCTCTTGCTCCGGGATCACCAGGTGTACCCTTGCCTGCTCCACCTCGGCCATCTGCATGATGGTGCGGGTCAACTCGCCCTGCAGGGCCCTCAAGTAGTTGACCTTCTGACTGAATTCCGTTGCCCCGAAATTGGACTTGTCGAATATCTCAAAGCCGACGCCGCTCCCCGCCGGGAGACCCTCGCTCGCAAGCGCAAGCCTCGTCTCGTAAATGTCCTTTTCCGGCACCATGATCACCTGGCCCCCGCCGGCAAGGCGATAATTTACGTTCATCTCCTTGAGTTTTGAGACTATGGCGGCGGCATCGTCCATATTAAGGTTTGTGTAAAGCGGCACAAAAGCCGGCCTTCCGCCCCGCACCACCAGGATCACAATAGCTGCCACCACAAGCGCAGAAGCAGCCAGGAGCAAAATCCACTGGCCGCGCGACAGCCTGTGCCACAGCGCCGGTTTTGCAGCAAGGGACTGGGCACCTACTTCCGGCATACCGTTACACCTGCATCCTCATGATTTCCTGGTAGGCTTCTATTGCCTTGTTTCTGAGCTGCAGAGCGAGGTCGAGGGCGATATTCGCCTTTTCGACCGCTATCATTACCTGGTGCAGGTCGGAAACCTCCCCGGCTGCCAGTCCCTGTATGAGACCATCGGCTTCCCTGTGCAGGCCGTAGAGGGAATCTATGGCGGAAGCCAGGAGCTTTCCAAAATCGGTTACTAGGTGCTGGGCCCCCGGGGCACCCTGGGGCTGGAGTTGCTGAGATGACGCGGGGCCTGCGGCTGCCCGGGCGTTTCCGGCTTCCCAGAGCGTAAGACCCTGGAAACTTGCCGGGGCCGCAATAATATCCTGAATCGGGAGTACCCTAAAATCCATTACTCATGCCCTCCTGGTGCCGGCCGGCGTCAATCCTATCCACGCCCGATTTCCAGGGCTTTTAAGGCCATTGACTTTGCCGCGTTCAAGGCGGTCACATTCGCCTCGTATGCCCGTGTGGCCGAGAGCATGTCCACCATCTCGGCCAGGATGTTTACATTGGGCATATGGACATAGCCGTCCTGATCGGCGTCCGGATGAGCGGGGTCATAGACGAGCCGTGGCGGCGACGGATCACGCACTATCCCCACTACCGCTACTCCAAGCCCGGTCGCGGGTGGGTGCGCGGGATCGAGTCTGCTCAAGTAACCACGCACCGCGTCGCCCATGACGGCCCGAAAGAGCACCTGTTGGCGACGGTAAGGGCCGCCCTCGGGGGTTCTCGTCGTATTGGCATTGGCGATGTTATTGGCTATAACGTCCATGCGAAGGCGCTCGGCGGTCATCCCTGACGCACTTATGGCCATGGCAGAGAAGATGCTCATCCTACTTCCTCCCCTCGTTGACTACACTTCTTAGCATCCTGAGCCGGGCCTGCGCGATCTGTGCCAGTGAATTGTACCGGATGGTATTCTCAGCGAGCCTTGCCATTTCCCTGTCTATATCGACGCTATTGCCATCGACACGGTAGACCGTATTCTCCCGGACGAGACTCGCCTCCACGTCCGATACCGAGGCCGGTACTGATGGGATATGGCCCGGGTGGGTGAGCCAAAGCTCTACCGTGCCCACGCCCGGAAATCCATGAGCCCCTTCCTTCGATACCTGCTCCAAGGCCGACTTGAGTTCGCTCTCGAAAGAGACCTCCATGGCCTTATACCCGGGCGTGTTGACATTGGCGATGTTGTTCGCTATGACCCTGTGCCGCAACGACAGGGCATCAAGGGCCCGCTGTATAGCGAGAAAGGTAGGGCTTCCAAATAGGCCGGACATATTCACGTTACCCCCAATGCGGGCCTCTGTCCCTGAGGTACCCATTCCCTGAGGCACTTGATAATGCAAGATACGCAGTGTTATCCCAGCAAATTTGATGCCATTATCTGATATGAGCCGGGCCCCGGCAGGCCCGGCTCATCAGGAAGCTCACTCAGAGAGGCACATAGCTATCGCGTGGGAAAAATTTTCACGGCAGGAATACCAGGACCGTGGGAAGCAACCTGAAGTCTGGCCGAATGGACCGCATGGGATGGTCGTGTCCATACCCCATTTAATCTATACTCCTATACTCCCTTAGCCACAGTAAGCCCGATATCTCGCGCTCCCGCTCTGGCCTCTTCGAGAGCTATACTGATCTCGATCTCGCCATATTGGGTCTTGAGGGGAACCACAAGTCGCTTGAGATTCACAGTTGATATGACTGTGTGCTGTCCCATCACCAGTGTAGGCGGGGATATCCGACAGCTGTAGCCCGCGCGTTCAAGCTCCCTCGCGGCAACACCAGTTATGACATTCCCGATCTCGCTTATCGCGCTTTCCGACAGGCTATCAAACTCATTCACCGGCTGGCCAAGCATGACGCTTACCAGCCTTTTTGCCACTTCCTCGGTCATGCTGTACATGACCACCCCGCGAACAGGGCCGGTAATTCCTATCATGACTGTAATATCCTTGTTGGTAAATTGGGATTCCTCAAGGGAGAGGGGTCCCCGCTCGACCGTGGCATTGACTTCTGCCTGCAATACCTCGTATGCCGCTGAAACAAACGGATTTGCAAACTGTGCCTTCATCAATGGATGCCCTCCTGTTCCCTGGCCCACTCATTTGTCCATGTGCGCCTCTAACCTGACCTCCTGTAAAAAAATGGAGAAATCATTTCAAAGCCAATTTCCCGGGCATTGAGAATGCTCTCAGTTGCACCGATGAATAGAACCCCACCGGGCTTTAACGACTGGCGGAACTTAGAAAAAACCTCATCTCTCGCGGTCTCGGTAAAGTAGATGACCACGTTGCGACAGAGGATCAAGTCAAACCCGGCCGGATACGGGTCCCGCAGGAGATCGTGTTCCTGAAACCTGACCATGCGCCTTATGTCGTTTTTGACCCTGAAGCCATCCGGTGTCATTTCGAAAAACTTCCTCCGGCGTTCCTCACTCACGCCGGGACCGAGTTCTCTCTCCGAATATACACCCCTGACCCCTGCGGCCAGGGCCTCCGGGTCTATATCAGTCGCGAGGACCTGGTGATGCCCACGCGGGGCCAATTCCTTGAGGATTATCGCGACCGAATAGGGTTCACTACCGTTGGCGCATCCTGCGCTCCATACCCTTATATCTGGGTTTGCCTTGAGGAGCCCCGGGAGGATGGAGGTGCTTAGCTCCGCAAATTTGTCGGGGTTTCTGAAAAACTCCGAGACATTGATGGTGAACCAATTACGAAACTCCTCGAGCCTTGCGGGGTCCCGCTGGAGAAGGTGCGCGTAAGAAGTCAGGTTATCGACATTTGCCTTGGACATAAGCGCCCTTAACCTGCGCTCCATGAGCGCCCCTTTATATGACCTGAGATCGACCCCGATGAGCTCCAGGATCTTGCGGCTAAAGAAGTCAAACTCTATTTGCGATATCCTCGCCTCCGTATATCCAACATAACCAGGTTGACCACTGCTGTTTTCCTTCTGAATCTCGCCAAACGACTTCATGCAGTTTTATGCTTCCTTCTCTTGATTATCTCGTCTATGATTTCGCCTTAGCTGGGTGACTACAGCTTGAGCTATTTCATCCAAAGGGCAAATGCGGTCGGCATTACCCATCTCCACCACGGCTCGCGGCATTCCCCAAACTACTGAGGTCTCTTCGTCCTGCACTATCGAGAACCCACCCTTGGCCTTGACAAGGGAGATGCCCCTTGCGCCGTCAAACCCCATGCCGGTCATTATGACCCCTATCACTCTGCTGCCGAAAACCTTGACCGCAGACTCGAGGGTTATATCCACAGCGGGCCTTACTCCATGTACCGGTGGGGCGTCGCTCAAGTCCACGGTCCGGTCATCTCTTATCGCCAGGTGCCTTCCACCGGGGGCTACCAGGACAGTCCCGGGAATCACCGGGTCGCCCTGCGCAGCCTCCCGTACATCCAGCTGGGAGGCCTCGTTCAGTCTCATCGCAAGAGATCGGGTGAAACCCGCGGGCATGTGCTGTACCACCAAGACGCCGGCGGCAAGGTCCCTGGGAAGCCTAGGTATAACCTCTTGCAGCGCGCCGGGACCACCTGTAGAGCTGCCGATAACCACAACGGTGTCGGCTACTCCCGGTACCCGGGTTGCCCCCGGCGTCCGGGTCACCCCGGATACCTGGATTGCCCCTGGCGCCCCAGCTGCACCTGGTGATGCCTGGATGCCGGCCTTGCCGGGAAAGTCCTCGTCTACGGCCCTTTGCCTTAACTTCTCTGAGAGGCGCAGTTTCGCTCTCCTCGCCACGCGAATCTTGGAGAGAAGAATGTCCCTGACCTTTTCGATATCAAGAGAAATCGCACCAGAGGGCTTGGCAACGAAATCAACCGCTCCAAGTGCCAGGGCCTTGATGGTGGTATCGGCGTTTTCCTGTGTGAGCCCACTCAACATCACAACCGGTGTAGGCCTCTCCGCCATGATGACCTGCAAGGCCTCGAGGCCGTTCATGCGCGGCATCTCCACGTCCAGGGTTATCACATCCGGCTGGACCTCGCGCATCTTTTCGATGGCATCGAGCCCGTCCCGGGCAATTCCCGCAACCTCAAACTCGGGATCACTGGATATCATCCGGCTGATGACCTTACGCATGAATGCCGAGTCGTCTACAACCAGGACCTTTGTTTTCTTTAGAGTCAATCCCAGCGCCCCCTCAGTCCTGCCGGTCCAGGCGCGTCGCCCTGGCGTCGGAGAACCCAGGAAAGCCCGCCGCTACCGGGCAAGACGCTATCAGGTAAGGTGTGTCACCCCGTAAGACGCTTGATGGCGGCCAGGATCCGGTCAGGTTGAAAAGGCTTGACAACGAAGTCCTTCGCCCCCGCCTTTACCGCCTCGAGCACCATTGATTGCTGCCCAAGAGCACTGCACATGACTATTTTGGCATTCGGGTCCGCCTTCCTTATCTGTTTGACTGCCGTTATGCCATCCATATTCGGCATGGTGATGTCCATCAAGACGGCATCGGGCTTTTCCTGGATGTACTTCTCTACGGCTTCCTGTCCATCCGCTGCCTCTGCAACTTCATACCCGTTCTCCTGTAGCAATTTGACGGTGCGCATCCTCATGAATGCAGCATCGTCCACCACCAGGATCTTGGTCACAAACTTCCCCCCTCAGGATGTCCTGGGGCAGCATGCAATGGAGCTATGCCCCGGAATCATACCGCGACCCTGGCCTGATTCCAAGTAAACTCCTTTGCAAGGCCCGGGACATCCACTATCAAAGCGACACTACCATCCCCCAAAATGGTAGCACCAGCAATTCCTGTAACATCTCCCAACACCTTGCTGAGGCTCTTCAAGACTACCTCACGCTCTCCTATCAAGGAATCCACTGCGAGCCCGATACGCCGCTGGCCGGTTTCGACAATGACGACGAAATCCCCCTGGCGGGACCGGGCCTTGTCAGGAGCGCCATCTTGCCGGCTTCTGCCGACATCAAAGATATCCTGTAGTCTGAAGAGAGGCAGCACCGCATCCCTCAGCATCATCACTTCTCCGCCCCGCACGGTTTTGACCTCGTCCCTGCTCACATGTACGATCTCCCTGATGGAGCTCAGCGGGATTGCATATGTAATATCCGAGACCACCACGAGTAATGCCCTCAGTATCGCGAGGGTCAATGGCAGGGTAATATGAAATTCTGTACCCTTGCCCGGCTGGGTCTCGACCTCGATCGTCCCGCTCACCCTCTCTATATTTCGCTTAACAACATCCATGCCAACTCCGCGGCCGGAAATCTCGGTGACCTGGTTGGAGGTGCTCAAACCCGAGGCAAAGATGAGCTCGACGGCATCGCGGCTCGAAAGATGTTCGGCCATATCAGCCGCGATAATTCCCCTCCTGAGGGCAGCCTCCTTCACCTCCTCAGGATCTATCCCCCTGCCGTCATCCGCCACCGTGATGACAATCCGGCCCTCGCGATGACATGCCAGAAGCTTGATCGTCCCTGAGGGAGGCTTTCCAAGCCTTTCCCGTTCCTCGGGGGGCTCAATGCCATGGTCCACGGCGTTCCGCAAGAGGTGAATCAGGGGATCACCGATCTCCTGGATGACGGACCTGTCGAGCTCCGTCTCTTCCCCCTGGATTATGAATTCAACTCTTTTCCCCGACTTCATGGCAAGATCTCTTACCATACGTGGGAACTTCTTAAAGATGCTGTCAAGCGGCACCATCCGGGCCTTCATTATATACTCCTGGAGTTGCGCCGTGATCTGGCCTATATGTCCCCCCGTGCGCCCTATCTCCTCTGCAACCTCCTCAAGCCCATGGTGTTGCCCCAGGTTCTGGACGATCTGCGATAGTCTGGTGCGATCGATGACCAACTCCCCCACAAGGTTCATAAGGCTATCGAGAATGCTCACATCCACCCTGACGCTTCTCGATGCGGCCCTGCTCGGAGTAGCTTTGGCAGCTTGGGCTCCGAATTCCGGAGAATAGGCGGGGGCACCCACCCCGGGGCCATGCGCGATATTATCCACAGGCTCCGGCCCGGCCGACTTCCTTGCTGCAGCATAGTCTCCAGGGACTGCGGGAGATAGACTAAGGCTTTCCGCCCTTTGAATATTTACAGAAAAGACGTCCGGCACTGAGACAATGGCCTGCCTTATAATCTCCCTGGGTTCACGAGTGGCAAAAATCACCTCGAGGTCGCTATTTACCTTTTCGTCCTCGATCTCGGCAATGGTTGGGATGGAATCGAGCACCCTCCCGTGTTCGTTTAAGGCAATTATTATCTGATAGGCTCGCACCGCAGGCATGATGCTGTCCTCAGCCAGGGAAACAGATATCTTGAGGGCTTGCTCACCCGGCTCAAGGAACCCTTCTCCTGTGCCGGCGAGGCTGCCGGACCCTGCATTAGGCTGCCCGCCGTCGGGGCTATCCCCTGAATTGACGGCGTCTCCTTGGGCTGCCGGGCTTATGACGCCAAGCTCCCCGGCCTGACCAGCTCCCGGGCCGGAGACGGCGGAGCCGGAGGCAATCCCGCGCAGCCTCCCTAATATAGGCCCAAGGTCAATGCCAGCCTCGCGGCGGGAACGAACCTCTTCAGCGAGGGCCCGCATGACGTCTAGCGCATCAAAGAGCACACTGGTAAGCTCGGGCGTAATCTCGATCTCATCGTTCCGGAGCCTGTCCAGGACATTTTCAGTCGCATGCGTGACCGCCGTGAGGCGCTGGTGGCCCAGCGTCGCGCTGGATCCCTTGAGGGTGTGTGCTGCGCGAAATATTTCCTGCAAGATAGCGGGATCCCGATCATCCTCGAGCTTCAGGATATCCTTCTCCATGGTATCCAAAAGCTCTTCTGCTTCGTCTAAAAAGGCCTTTATCTCTTCAGCTGAGAGGCTATCATCAAGCTCCATAATAGCGCTATGTTCCTTTCCTCATGCAATCATTCCGCCGCCTGGAGACCAGCAGCCTCAAGCTCCTCCCTGGACGGCAGGGCGTTTACCTCGCGAGTGCTGATTATGCGCGATATGTCCACGAGGATGATGAGCCTGTCATCGAGCCTCACGATCCCCTCAACCGGGTCAGATTCAAGGTCGCCGATAAGAGAGGACCGGGGCTCTATTGAGGACTTGGGCACTCGCATCACCTCAGACACGGAATCCACTACAAGCCCCACAGTCTCCGAAGCCACCTCTACGACTACAATGCGGGTGTCCTTTGTATGTTCCCTGACTGGGAGTGCCAGCTTCTTTCGAAGGTCGATAACGGGGATTACGTTTCCCCTAAGGTTGATGATGCCCTCGATGTACTCGGGTACCCTGGGGACCCGCGTGACCTTCTGCATGGTCACAATCTCACGCACCGCGCCTATATCGATACCATAGAGTTCGTC
>DUSO01000165.1 GCA_012842565.1 Bacillota bacterium | reverse complement strand
GGACGCGCCAAGTGCCGCCCCCAGTATCTTCCCCGCCACTCTCGCCACCAGGTAAGCCACGCCCAACAGGCCGACGGAACGCAATAGTTCGACATGCAGCCCTGCTCCCGAGAGGGTAAAGAATGCCACATAGATGGGGGTATCCATCGAACGAATCACGTCGAACATAGCCTCACCGCGCCTTGCAATATTCCCCACCGTCGAACCAAGGGCCATGTTCACCAGGAGGGGGGAGATATTGGCCTCGAGGGCGATCCCGGAGCCGAGGAATATCGCTCCCAACATAAAGGTCAAGAGCTCCGCTTGGGTCTTGAGGCGCTCTCCGATAAAGCTGACCCCCACACCCAGCACGGCGCCCAGGACTATGGCTGTCCCTATCTCGAGTACGGGCCGCAGGATCATACCCCCGAGGGAGGTCACATGCCCCGCGAGGAGCATCGAGGCAATGCCCGAGGCTATGGCGAAATTCATTACACAGATAGGGTCGTCTATGGCCACAACTGCCAGGAGAGTATCCGTTAGGGGCCCCCTGGCACGGTACTCACGCACCACCATAAGGGTTGCAGCAGGGGCCGTGGCTGAAGCGATAGCACCAAAGAGGAGTGCCGTTGGCAGCGTCTGCTTGAATATGGAGAACATAACGGCCGTCACGACAACCGCGGCCCCCAGGGCCTCCAAAAAGGCAATCCATAGCACGCTCTTCCCAAGCCTTCGCAGCGTGCGAACAGTAAACTGCGCTCCGATGCTAAAAGCTATGAGGCTCAGGGCAGCATGGCTTACCCATATGGATGCCCGCAGCATCTCATGGGTCAATACATTAAAGAAAGAAGGCCCGATCAGGATGCCTATAAGAAGATACCCAGTGACAGCCGGGAATCTGGCCTTATTTACGATCTTCCCAGAAAGCAAGCCGAGGAGAAGCAAAAGGCTCCCGTTTAGAAGGAGGTTCATGGAATGAGGAATCATGATCCCGCCTCACCGGCCAGTCCGATGACTCGCGTAACCGGGACGGTGAACATTATCCCCGTCCCCGGCTTCTCCAGATCGCCAAGTACCTTCTTGAGAGCAACGATCAACCTCTCTATTTTCTCCTCGTCTTTTATCACGGCGAAGATCGTATAGTTATATTGCCTGCCATCCTGGAACATCGCGCGCAGATCTGAAAATAGAGGCACTTCGTCGGACAAGACCCTCCCCATGCCCGTACTGCTGATTACAGTTGCACCTCGAATACCACAATCCAAAAACGTCTTTAAGATACGATTCAAGAGTTCGGTCTTGTCGAGAACCAAGAATAAGACCTGCATGTAGGTCCCCCGATCCTATGACTTGAATAAGCGGGAGCACAGAAGAAACGCGAACAGAGCATCGAACGCATCGGCATCTGACACCAACCATTATAGCACCCGGGATGCCGGGCCGCAACGACAGATATAAAGCCCGCCTCTCGGAGGGCGTCAAGACATCTCGCGGTACGAAATACCTCTTGAGTTATCTGACTCACAGGTGGATACTTAAGCTTATACCCTGATTTCAATTCACCTTCTCAAGCCAGCCTTCATAGAATGTATCGGACAGGGTTTTGCTCACATATTCCCCTCCAAATCAGCGATTGAAAGGGTGAGACCTGTGCCTCAAAGATTGTTCTATAACTTGTTCGCTACCGACGGTTTCATCTACCTTCCAATAGACCCGACGGGAACCGAACCTCGTCGAAAAGTCTACATCTTTGGTTTCGTCGGAGGGTTGTTCAAGGTCCAGCCTATATTATTCGGAGTGCCGACGGGCCCGGTTACGGTGGTGAACCCGCAATTCGATATCACCGTTCCGGCAAACCTCGACGCACTCAGGGGTAAAGCGGTAATCCCGTCGCCCAGAATCGACATGGAGGTCGGCGACGAGCTATACATTACCCTGGTGAACCTCGGTCTATACCTCACGACCCCGCCCATACTCGACGTCCATACAGTCCACATACACGGAGGTCACGTAGCTACTCAAGTGGACGGTGTCCCCGAAACATCCTTTGGTGTACCGGTGACCCCGCCAGGCCAACCGGGAATCGCAGTGACCTATTACTTCAAACCCGAGAAGCCAGGCACGTACTTCTATCACTGCCACGAGGAGGCATCGGAACATGTCCAGATGGGGATGTACGGCGCCCTAATCGTCTACCCATCCGCGTTTAGCTTGGCAGAAGCGGGGATTGTGAAAAGCCCTATTACCGGGCGCTGGTTCTCCAAGGGCAGACTGCTACCGCATATTCCTCCCACCGCCACCAACAGAAACTTCGCATACAATGACATCAACTCGTTCTTCAATAGTGACTGGGTATTGCTCTTTTCAGACATCGACACGCACTGGCACGATGCAGTATTTGCTCAGACCGACTTTAACCCTGTGGACTACAAGCCGGATTACTGGCTGATCAACGGCCGGGCTTTCCCAGACACCCTGCTACCCACCACGTTATCGCCAGAGCTTGTACCCAGTTTCGGGTACACCATCCCGGAAGGCTACGATTGCTATGTCAAGGTGTCAACGGGTGATCCGGTAAGGCGCATACCACCCGACAAGTTTCTACTCCGAATGATCAATATCGGCTACCAGCCGGTACCATTCCACGTTCATGGCTGGCATGGCATGGTCGTGGGGAAAGACGCAAACCCAAGAACGGCAGGTGAAATGAACTTCACAACGCTTGTGGGATCGGGCGAAACCTACGATGTCCTCTACACTGCTGATGACAAAAGGGCAATCTATGCAGATTACATCTTCTGCGGAAAGGCAGGCTTCCCGTCGTTGAAGAACCAAATTGCTACGGCTACAGCTCAGTCCAAGGCAGCCGGCACGTTCATTCCTCCCTTCCCCGGCGCGAAGGACCTCTGGGCTAACATCATCCTGAAGACTAGCCTGGGTCAAGGAACATCCATTCCGCCATACAACTGGGTACCCTGGAACTATGGCTCCCCGACTGCAGACAATTCTATGTTCCCCCAATTCTATCTGGCCCACAACCATGACGACTATAAAGTCACTAACAATGGCGTCTATCCCGGGGGACAGCTGATCTTCATCGAGACCGACTTCCCGGATTCCGACTACAAAGCGACCCCACCTGCAATAACCGAGCCGCCGCACATGTGTCCCCCGACACATTTCCCGCCCCAAATCGACTAGGAGGGGGCGTCTTGCCCCCTCCTCACACCACCTGACATGCGGACCCGCATCCGGTCGACCGCACTCTTCCCCTTCATTCACCCTCAACTCGAACCTCGTCTTGGGAAAGGTCCATATGCTTGCCATCACTCGCTCCCCGGATCGCTTTGACCGAACATATATGGGTGCGGCGCACAGTCATCCGAAAACCTGTAATGTAACCTACTTCAAATGTAATTCATATTATGCTAATGAAGATCCTCATCTGGACTGTGGTTGCCTCAGTTGGTGATCACAATAAAAAGGGAGTGAATTACATATATGGAAGAAATCTTGAATACAGAAGATGCTGTAAAGAAAGACCTCTTCACCGACCCGGTGCTCAACGCGATCGGAGAACTCAAAGCAATCAAGGATTTCGGTGACCCTCATGGCCATTGCGTTGCCGTCGAATTCGAATGCGATGGTTGTTGCAAGAAAGCACTGAATGCACGTATCTTGACGGTAGTTGATGAGTTTCTGATTCTAGTAGCCTTTGACGATGGTTGCATTTTGATAAAGACGATAAGCGGCGGGCAATTGGTAGAGAAAGAAATCGCCAAGGCAATCGTCATCCCACTTGAGAGGGTTTGCAGCATAGAGTTCGGCGCCGTTCAAGTAGACCCATAACGACTCTCCTGCAAATATACACACAAACAAAACAGGGATAAGAGATATATGTCAGGGAGGAGACACAAAGAAGTCTCCTCCCTCGCTTCCTCAGATACGAGCCACCGTAGCCGATCCGAGCTATCAGCATCGCCGCCACAACAGGAAGCAGGGCCTGGATCAACTCCCCGCGTTCCCTCGAAGGGTCTCGAGCTGCCGGACCGCTTCAGATACTGTCATGGGAATGGCTACGGGCCAGTTCCTGCCCCTTAGGGTATTAAACAGTTCTACAATGGATGGAACCTCGAGGTTATTCTCCTTGAGGATATCCCCTGCTGCAAAGACCTCCCGAGGGGTACCCTTCAGGACAACACCCCCTCGCCTAATTACGTATACAATGTCCGCCAGTTCAGAAACAAGCTCCACTTCATGTAGCGCGATAATACACGTGGTTCCAAACCTGCGATTGTATTCGGAGATAACCTGCGTTATCTCCCGCCGTGAACCCGGATCGATGCCCGCAAATGGCTCGTCAAGAATAAGCAATTCCGGGCGCTTCACAAGAGCCCCTGCGAGTGCCACCTTGCGCTTTTCCCCACCGCTCAGGTAATGTGGTATCCTGTCAGCAAGGTGGCTTATCCCGAGCTGCTCTAAGATATCGTCCACACTTCTCGCTATCTCGTCCCTGGAGAGGCCCTGACCTCTAAGACCAAAAGCCACATCGTCCCAGACTGTCGGGCCTATGATCTGGTCATCAAGTTCTTGTAGGACGACACCGATACGATTCCGGATATGCTTGAATTCCTTAGAGGGATTCAGGCCAAAGACATATACCTGGCCGTCGACTGGTTTCAATATGCCTAAGATGTGGAATAAAAGGGTTGTCTTGCCTGAACCATTAGCCCCGAGTATGACGACCCTTTGCCCGGCATATACCGAGAAATCAAGGCCGCAGAGGTCCACCTGGGTGCGATCTGGATACACATGCCTTATGCATTTTACCTCTACAACCGGAGCCTCGCGAGGCATATCCATCTCAATCATCCTACAATCACCAGTCCCACCATGGCCATAACACCAACGGCAATGGAGAGCGTATTCTCAGGAGCAAGGATGGCATTATCTCCACCCGACCTGCGTTCGGATCTGATTCCGCCATCATACCCCCTGATCTCCATTATCCTGTATATCCTCTCAACGAGATCAAACGAGTCTATCACGAGAGCACCGAGGCTCTCGGCGGTCCTTCTGAAGCCCGCGATGGTCCCCCGGATACCGCCGCTCTTCCTGAGTTTTACAGCCAAAAGCATTCCTTCAAGGCGTTCGAGCAGGATAAAAATCCCGCGATACGTCATAAAAAGCATGTCCACGAGCACCCGGGGGAGTATACGCTGGAGGGTCGAGAAAATGTCGATATAGGGCGTAGTGACCATCAAGGTTATAAGGACCAGCCCGGCAGCCTCGCTCTTGAGGAGCACCAGGAGTGCAAGCTCCGGGGCAGTCCATACTTGGCTTAAGGCAAATAGTGCACCGAAGATGAGAGGATACACAGTAAAGGATAGGACAGGCCCTATGAGAAGCCTCTGCCACAGCAGCAAGAACACCTGGAATACAACGAGTGCCCCGACCAAACCAAGGTTGCGAGATAAGACGATGGCGCAAAGGGTTAGAGCAGCCCCCAGCATTTTCGACCAGGGCGCTGCACGATGCAGGACAGTCTCCCCTCTGCACGCTAGGTAATCTAACATCCTAAGCTCCAAGGTAACCTACCTCTCCTTGAAAACAGGCTAGGCGCAACTCACCTCTTGCCGGACATCCCCTGCCAGCTATTAGCGGCGGCAGGCTGGCACGGGGGCCGAGCGAAACAAAGCCGGAGGACCAATGAATCAAAGCCGCTGGAAAAAACCAGGCCGCACGTGGCCGATATATCCGACAAGGGCGGCTACGATGAGAGCCTCTACCGGCCACCCGATCACCCCGGGTACAACCGCGGCCCTTATGAAATTCATGAGTGAAAACGAACCAACTCGAAGCTCATCCTGCAGAGCCTCGTGCTGGGCCTCCCCGTGCTCGGTCTCATGGTAGGCTTGGTTGGGGCTTTCGTCACCGTGATTATCGTGGTGGCGAGACAGCACGTCCCACACCGCCGCCGTATCCCCTATGCTGATCCCAAGCGCCCCCATCATAAGGGTAAATGAAAACACAAGAGCGACGAGCGTGGCCCAGAAAGCAGGAACGGCAAACCTCCTGGCCATGCCGCCAGCCCGGGCGTCACCCCCCCTGGTCCAGAGCCGCTTGAATAGGCGAAATAGCAGGTAGCCAATGACGACCTCACTGCCAAGGACCAGTGAGTTTAAGCCCAACGTTGTGATCCCGCCGTGTCCAAGTAGTGAAAGCATCAGGTTGGCGAGAAACTGGGCCACAAACCCCGCCCATGGCCCGAGCGCTATGCCTGAGAAGACGGTCAGGTTGAGGTGATAGACGCCGAACCATTCCACAGACATCCCGAGGATCATCACAGCGGCAAAGATGCCGACCCGAGGGACGAGACGGCTCCTATCCTCGCGGCGCAATACATGAAGGGATAAGGCGAGCCATATAAGGGCCAAGACAAGCCACATTAACGACCACCCGAGGGGGATAACGCCATCAGGTATGTGAAGGTGGGACATATCACTCCCCGACCTCCTCGTGGGATGCCTTCATATCTGGCGACATCGCGCCTGTAGATGTCGAAGGAGCCTCCTGGCACTCGGGACAAATACCCGTGATCTGCAGCCTATGCCCGCTTATGCGAAATCTCGTCTTTTGGGCCAGATTGTCCTCCAGGGCTTCAATCCCGCAATCATGAAACTCGACGGCCCGGCCGCAGCATTCACAGACTAGGTAGTGGCGATGTTTCCTTGCCTTGCAAGCAAGCTCGTACCGTGCAACTGGGTCGTCTACGTCGGCTCTTATCAGAATATGCTCCTTACTGAGGAGCTTTATGTTACGATAGACGGTGCTCAGGTCGAGATATAGGCCCCGCCGGGACACCGCATCACGGACCTCCCCGGGCGAAAGGTAGCCATCTTGCTCCAAGAACACGGCAATTATTTCTTTCCGTTGACGTGTAAGCCTCATTCCCTTTTGCTTGAGTAGCTGGCAGGGTCCCTCATTGCCCTCGTCCAATAAGTTCTTGAAACCTCTACCCAATATGCTGTGATCCTCCTACACGTGCTACTTATTGCAAATCATTTGCAACAGTAGCGTATCATGACGCCGGGCGTGAGTCAAGACCAGCACGCCGGCATGTACCCGGCTGGCACGTGTCCGACCAGGCCGCAGGAAAAGCGCCCCGCCATTTCCACAAAATAAAAAGCAGCCGTATGGCGCTCTGCCAAACTAACTGCTCTCCCACATCTCCCTTTGGTGCCGGAGGCGGGACTCGAACCCGCACGCCATTTCTGGCAGAAGATTTTAAGTCTCCAGCGTCTGCCATTCCGCCACTCCGGCACAGATTACATCCAGGCAGCATGAATACCATTGTTCCTATTATAGATATTAGCAGGCCGGCCGGTAGAGGTCAAGACCTCGAACTTGCTTTACCCTGACTTGCCTTCGGCCAGCCCGGCGATATCTATACCGTGTCGACAATCCATCAGAGGCTCCCAGGGATGTACAATGGGATGTACAAAATGGAAGTCGCCGCCTGAGGTAACCCCTCTATCTGCACTCATGTTATGGTCTCCTCATCGAATACGTTACTTCTGGCCTTGCGGCCCTCAAATGTCGTGAAGCTGCGATACCCGCACTCACGGGCGTATCTTGCTGCCTCGCCCAACTTGAATCCGACCTCTTCCGGCACATGGGCGTCAGATGCCAGGGTAATGGGAATGCCCGCCCGGGCACACGCCTTCAAAAAAGCCGGAGCTGGATACATTTCCCCCGCTGGCCTGCGAAGCCCCGCGGTGCTGACCTCCACGGCAGCACCCGACATTGCGACCTGCCTTATGCATTCCGATACTGCCGCGTTCACATCTTCATGCCGGTGTCCCGGCATGTGGCCGAAGAGCTTCACCAGGTCAGGATGCGCCATTACATCAAAAAGGCCGCTCCGCGCAGCCTGAGCCAGCGTAGAAAAATATTCTAGATAAACCTCGTCCACGTCCCTCCCAGCCCAGTCCTGGGGGAAGAAATCCACCGGCCAGTCCCCCAAGAAGTGGACCGAACCGATAATATAGTCAAATGGGTAGCCGGCGATGAGCTCCCTTAGCGCATCTTCGGCCCCGGGAATATAATCCACCTCGAGGGCAAGCTTTACAGGAGCCCCCAAAGCCTTTGCCTCCACTATGAGCCTGACGTAATCTTCTAGTGCGTCCTTGAAATCATTTGAATACCACTGCCGGATGTGACTGAATGGGCTATTCTCGAGTTTTAGCGGGGCCATAAGCGCCTTGAATTCCCTAAACCTCGTCCCGTGTTCGCTTATGCCTATCTCACTGATTCCACGGGCACGGGCCATGTCTACAAACCTCAAGAGCCATTCCCTGGTAAGAGGGCCTCTCTCCAGGTGTATATGGTAATCTGCCAGCATCCGAAATTTCTCCCCTCTCCGCCATAGGCCGCCCTGCGTGACCGACCTACATGCGCGGATTTATGTATAGTTGAGGGCTCACGTCCGGTATACCATTACGGAACATAAGGTATCCCGGAAGTTGACATCGTCAAGTTGCCATAGTAATATCGGCTTGACACCCGCCAGGAAGGCAAGGATCAACTCATGATCAAGTGTACGGATCTTACTAAAAAGTTCAATGGCAAGACCGCTGTAGACGGGATATCCTTCTACGTCCCCGACGGCCAGATCATGGCACTCCTCGGTCCAAATGGTGCGGGCAAGACCACGACAGTGAGGATGCTCGCTTGCCTCATCTCCCCCGATTCGGGCGATGCAATAGTGGCCGGGCATTCCATCCGGAGAGAAAAGGACGTAATCCGGGCCCAGGTCGGCATCTTGACTGAGAGCCCTGGGCTTTATGACAGGATGCGCGTTGAGGAATATCTCATCTTCTTCGCGAGGCTCTACGGAATTCCGGCTTCCGAGATTGGCACAAGAGTCCGGCGTTTTCTTGAGCTTTTTGATCTACAAGATCACAGGCATAAACGCATCGGGACTTTCTCACGTGGCATGAAACAAAAAGTAGCACTGGCGAGGGCACTTCTCCATGATCCCAGGGTCATATTCCTCGACGAACCGACCTCGGGCCTCGATCCTGAAAGCGCAAAAATATTCCGCGATTACATTCTTTTCCTCAAAGAGGATGAAAAACGGACGGTATTGTTGTGTACCCATAACCTTGATGAGGCGGAGCGGTTATCTGACTGGGTCGGCATTATAGACCATGGGAGGCTAAAGCACTTCGCGAGGACTCAGGAGGTCATGCGGGGTCACAAGGGGCCCAGAGAATTCCGGGTTCGCTGCGCCCTGGACGGCGGTACGCCAAGCCAAGCCTGGCTTGAAGATATCGTGCGAATGGTTACACAGGTAGAGGGCGTAGTATGGGTAAAAGTGGAACCTCAGGATAGATCACTCCTCATCACTTTCTCGGCAAGCCAGGTGGAGGCCACAAATCCCAGGGTCCTTGGCCGGCTCCTCAACGAGGGGATCGCTGTAATCGCCTGTGAGGAATCTACGCGCAGCCTTGAAGACATCTACCTTGAGACAGTCTCAGGGGCTACCTCAACTATGCGGCAGCCGGACAGGTGACCAAACGGCTGCCACGGCTGTACGGCTGGGATGGAGAACTGAGATGGCCGGGCCGGGATAACTCCCACTGGAGGGGTTTTCATGAGAAGGAGTCTTATCATTGCATCCAGGGAACTCCGGGAGGTCCTTTCTGATACCAGATTTGTATATACAATTATGGTGACGGGCCTCGTCCTCCCGGTCTTCTATGCTTATGTAGGCCTGGGGGCAATCCGGACTGTGCCCTCGGGCGTAGCGAGCGCCCTGTTTCCCATGTGGTTTCTCCTCTCGAGCATCTTACCCGCCACCTTTTCGATGCAGCTTGCTATCGCAAGCCTTGTCGGGGAAAAGGAAAACAGGACGATAGAGCCTCTGGTGGCAACACCGGTTTCCAACCTCGAGATCTTCGTGGGCAAGGTTGTTGGTTCTCTCGTGCCCCCCCTTGCACTGGTAGCAATAGTACAGGTCATATTCCTGCTGGCAAGCTATATATTTGCCAGGATCCGTTACGGGATGCCATTCTCCCCGGACATGGGCGTGATCTTGCGTACAGCACTTCTTGTTCCATTCATAATTCTCACAATGGTCAGCATTGCGGTCATGATCTCCTCCCGGGCGACCTCGGTGAGATCTGCCCAGCAGATGGGCGCTTTCATCAATCTGCCGGTCATACTGCTCTTAGCCTACAAGGGGCCCCAGCTGTTGGACTTCCTGGGCAGGTCTCCATTCGAGGCGATTGTCGTAATGCTTGCGGCAAACACATTCCTGCTACGCATCGGGGCCAGACTCTTTGACAGGGAACGAATCCTGACACAGATCGGGTGACAGGATGAGCAAGCCCCAAGTTTCCGGTCGCCGCGTGAATGAGACGATTGCTCCATGCCCCGCGGGGATGCCAGCTGCCTGCTTCGCCGCCCCGAGTGCTATTCCTTCCAGAAACTCCTTTTCACAACAATGGAGGGAAATCCCGACCTAGCAACGAATAACTCTAATGAAGCGGATCACGAACGGGAGGGTTCCCCTGAGAGGAGGAAAACAAGATGCTTGAGCTCATAGGATTAGTCGTTGTGATCTGGTTCATCCTCTACTTCCTTGAGAAGAATGTGAGGTAGGGAGTCTAGCAGGAGAGGCAGGCAATGAGCACCAGTGGGGCAGGATGATATCCTGGTCCTGCCCCCACATTGTCCTGCGACGCCGCCCTATCCCACACTGTCATACGGTCAATCCCGCCCCACCGGGCATTCATCCCTGGCGCGACGGCACCCTCCTTCGCATTGCCGGCACCTCGCGATTTCTCTGTCGCGTCCTGCAATCGCCTTATTCGCCCATTCCGGGTCGGCGAGAAGCGCCCTACCTATTGCTACCATATCCGCCATCCCATTCTCCAAGATCGATCGGGCAATTCCGGGATCGACTATCCGGCCCACGGCAATCACCGGCACCCTCACGACAGCCTTAATTGGGGGTGCCAGGTGGACAAGGTAACTGTAGGGAGAACCAGGCGGCACACTGGGAAGTGCTTCCCCAGGCACACCATGGGAGACATGGATCAAGTCAACACCTTCGGCTTCGAGGCTCACCGCGACCCTCTGACTTTCCTCGATACCCAGGCCCCCGGGCACCAGGTCTCTCGCGCCGAGCCGGTATCCTACGATAAACCCAGGTCCTACTCGCGCCCGCACCTCTCTCACCACCTCAAGCAGGAAACGCGCGCGGTTTTCCAGCGGCCCCCCATATTCGTCAGTCCGCCTGTTGGTGACCGGGGAAAGGAACTGGCTCAGGAGGTAACCATGGGCACCGTGTATTTCGACCCCGTCAAAACCTGCGGCTTCAGCCCTTGCGGCCGCCAAGCCAAACTGTCTTACAATCCCACGAATCTCAGCTTGAGTGAGGGGCCGCGGGGCGCCAAGCGCCTCCTTGCCCGGCAAGGGCACACCCGCAGGAGCCACCGGGGTCTCGCCTATATTATCAAAGGTTGTATTGCCGCCGGCATGACCGACCTGCAGGAGTATCTTGGCGCCGGCCCGGTGGCATGCATGGGTGATCCTACGAAGCCCTGGTATATGCATGTCATCCCAGACGCCGAGCTGTGCCGCCGCGAGCTTGCCATTTGGTGCCACTGCAGCTGCCTCCACGATGATCAGGCCAACGCCTCCCCTGGCCCGCCTTGCGTAGTGTTCGACGTGCCGGTCGGTTACCTCCCCAAGGGGGCCGGCCCAGCCAAACCTGACCATTGGTGGCATGACTATCCTGTTGCGTATCTCCACCCCTCTTATACTTATCGGGGTGTCGAGATGCGGCACACCTATCACGAGAATCAACTCCCCCTACATTATAAGAAAGCAGAGCAGAGAAGATGCTGGGAACTCCCTGGTCCCTGCTGCCGGTATGACTATCATTACCCATGTTAGCCTAAATCTGGTTTAGAAGCAAGAACCCCACCAGCCGGAGGGCTGGCGGGGTTAAGGTAACTAGGCGAATGCACCGATCATCCCCATTTGCCCTTGCCCATATGACCGGCCAGCTCCGCCTTGATCATCTGCTGGATAGTATATGCCTGTCCCCTGGCATACTCAAACAGCTTTACACATGGAGGATCCAGATTATCCTGGATACCTGCCTCGGCGGTCTCCAACACCCGCTGGAGCTGAGTTAAGAGCTCCATGTGGAGCTGGTTGGTCTTTCGGGACCTCTCGATGAGGGTAGCCGCATCCTGAGCTATCTCGGCAAACTTATCCTTGGGAGCGCCGCACTTAGGACAGCTTTCAGGAGCCTGTTCGCCATCATAGACAAACCCGCATACTGAGCAACGCCATTTCTTCATGTTGTTTCCCCTCCCCTAACCGCCAGACTGGCATATCGGGCGGGCTTAAGTAATCCTATCTTGAGCGATCTCGATTCGTTGTAGTGATTTCGATTCATTGTAGTAGTTTCAAATCGCTCTCTGGCCGTTCTCTTGCGTTAGTAATTCTCCGCCATGATCTCGAAATAGGCCCGCGGGTATGTGCATGATGGGCAACTCGCAGGCGCCTCGGTGCCCCTGTGCACGTAGCCGCAATTGCGGCACTTCCAGGCGACAGGCTGTGGCCTCTTAAAGACAGTCCCCCCCTCTATGTTCGCCAAGAGCTTCCTGTATCGCTTTTCATGCTCCTCCTCGACCTCCGCAACCTCCCTGAAGAAGGCCGCGATCTCGGAGAAGCCCTCCTCGCGGGCAACCCGCTCGAAGTCCTTATACATCTGGGTCCACTCATAATTCTCGCCTTCCGCTGCCGCCTTGAGGTTGTCTACGGTTGACCCGACCCCCTTCAGGAAATTGAAGATGCGCCGGGCGTGCTCTTTCTCGTTGTCAGCAGTCTCCCGGAAGATGCCCGCTATTTGCTCATAACCTTCCCTCTGTGCCACCTCGGCGAAGTAGGTATACTTGTTTCTGGCCTGCGACTCTCCTGCAAAGGCCGCCCTGAGATTGGCCTCAGTCTTACTGCCCTTTAATTCCATTTCATATTACCTCCCTTGGTGATAGTCCCCTTTGGGATCTGCAATTCCCGGATCAGTGACGTAGAATCAAAGACTGTCGACCACTCTCGCTCTCTCCAAGTCTCCACCTCCCCGACAGGATATGTAACGGTGGTTAATACCTCTCCATCGGTTTCCCGGTGAGGCGCTGGTATGCTATGCTCCCGGGGCACCCGGGGTTGTGGACCCACCCGCACCGCAGGCATATCCTCTCTATCTCGTCAGGGGATGTAAGGCAGGCATCCAGAAAGGCCTTTATCCCGGTCTCGAAGGCGTCCCTTAATGATGGAGGTAATCTCTTGATCACATCATCGAATCTCGCCTGTTCGCCTTCAATAACCTGCTCTACGATCCTCCTGCCCTCCTCGGTGAGTACCAGGCGGAGGGTCCTCCTATCCTCAGGGTCGGGCTGCCGGATGAGAAGCCCTTTGCGTTCCAGGCGATCGGCAAGCCTGGTCACTGCAGCGCTCGAAATACCGAGGCCATCTGCGAGCTCTGTTGGTGCCGGCATGTCATGAAGCAGTATGTACCTCAAGGCGGCAAACTGGGTCTCCGTGAGAGCCAGCCGTGCAATTTCCTCGAGCACCGGCCCGGTTACAGCGACCGTAAGCGCTCCGCAGAATAATTTTGCTGTTGTCAGGAGTAGCTCGCCGTCTTGCGGCATTCCCAGTGCCCTCCAGTTGAATTCCCCTAACCTGGTTTAATATTAACATGGTTTAATATATTAGTCAAGGGGGCAGACGAAAAAAATTATCCGGTCACCCCGGATACTATTCTCAACCTGACCAGCACAACAGGCTAACCAGTGCACCAGCCCCGAGGTAGGCCATTATCTTGACCGCAAGACTCCGGGAGCCCATAGGCACGTATCGCCCCGGAAACCAGCTCGCCGACGGGGTTATCCCCTCCTGCCACGTAATGGGCGTAATGACCGTGGAGACACTTTATGCCCCCATAGTTGTCCGGGCGAATACCAGCCACCCCCCTTGTAGTTATAGCTTTCCATATCCCTGGCATCTCATGCGAGATCCAGGCCCTCTCCTCGCCAGTCAACAGGGAAACACGGTCGCGCGCGTACTCACGGTGTGCAGCCGCAAGCCTCTCTCTCTTATCCTTGTCCTTTTCGATGATCTCCTTGAATCTTTCGATCTCACCCGAGGCTTCTAGCACAGAAACACTCCTCACGAGGGCAGGACAAGTCAACCAGTAGACTGTGGGAAAGACGCATGTGACTTCTGAATGCCTGCGCGGGGAGTGTTCCCGACATCCCGGCAGCGGGTGGGTGATAATGACCTGTGGAGCCCCAAAGGGACAGCGAGTCGCCACATACAAGAGTCCCCTGGGACGCCTGCCTATCTGCTTTTCGATTATTATACGATCTTGCGGGCTCGGAATCTCTCTATCCAAGCCATTCACCTCAATAGGCCGGTATAAAAAACAGGGCACCCCTTTGTGAGGGGTGCCCATAGAGAAGGCTGATTATTCATCACAACATGACCTGCGTCCACCATGACATCGCGGAGGCGCAACAAAACCCGGCAGGGCGTGGCCTGGATGCAGTCTGGCAAGGCCACGTGCTCTCTAAAAATCACTGTAGCGGGACGCCCTGGTGCCACGGCCCCCGCGTTTCGAATCCAATGCCCTCCTGAGATCCTGCTGTCGCTCTTCGCTTTCCTTCAAGAACCGCGCCAGTTTGTCCTCAAACGACTGGCGTGCAGCACGCTGGTCTGCCCGGCTTCGAGGTGGCCGGTAATTTGGGTCTGCCTGTTTGATTGACAGGGCTACCCGGCCGTCCTCGACTGATATGATCTTGGCCCTGACGCGATCGTTTTCCTTTAGATAATCCTTGATATCGCGCACGTAGGTATTTGCGATCTCCGAAATATGAACAAGACCCGTTTTACCTGGAGCTAGCTCGACAAACGCACCAAAAGGAGCTATGCTCGCAACTCTTCCCTCGACGATGCTTCCAACTACAAACGTAGAGGTATCATTGGAATTCTGGGAAACACTAGAATCAATCATAGTATCTAGGACCGACCCCCGCCAGTCGTTTTGAGCCCCGGCCCGTTCTAACGCGGCCAGTAGGGCAATAATATTATAGCAACCTGCCCTGAGGAATGTCAACGAGCAGCAAATGACAGGCTGGTGGACTTCTTATCGTGTCAATCGCCTATTATGAACCTCGAGTCCCTGGGACGTCTTCTTACCGGCGGTGGCGTTCCGGGACTTGATGGTTCACAGACTATAACCGGTATCTCCCCGGGACGTACAAGCCCCAATAATTCCCTGGCAGTCTTTTCGATGTATGCGTCGCTCTTGAGGTATTCTATCTCCTGTGCCAGCTTGCGGCTTTCCTGCTGCCACTTTTTTATCTCCATATTGGTCAAATGGATTTCCTGCCGCACCCTGGCGAGCTTGACATAACTGGATGTATACGCAAAGAAAAGCACAATGACAGCCAATGCCATAAGTACTTTTCTTATGGCGTTACGCATAAGGCCCTGCCACCTGCCTTCGACCCCTGCGGAATCCCTTTAAGACGGCTCTCCAATACTCCCGAAAACGGACCTAATGGGCCGATACAATCAGAGAGGGGTATCATCAACAGCATCACCCTGGCCTCCACCGTCTGTAGCACCGGGCTCGTCCGGCCCCCAAATGCCCAGCGACTCTCCGGGCAAAACGATTACCACCTCATACCCCTTGGCCCTGGCACGGTTAAAGAGCGTTGCCACAGTCCCCGGCCCGATTCCAAGGTGCCTGGAGATGATTTCTGTCGACATCCCCATCTCCTTCATGGTGACAACTTGTCGCTCTCTGAAGCTCAGACGTTGAGCTCCACGTATCTCGATGTGCAAGCCTGCTGTAAACCTCCGACGACAAGGCCCCGCAGCCGTTCAAACATGGAATTAATACATTCTTTATACATCTCTTCTACATCGCCCGTGATTTCCCTCCATTGATACAAAATAAAGTAGCACGGAATCTCGTTCACATGTTTTTTTGAATGGACTCAACTACCTGCGCAGTAATGTGATATAATATGTCTGGTTCACCAGACTGGTGGCCAGGCCGGTCATGCCGGTGAAACTTTGAGGGAAGTCAAGTGGCCTTTGGAGGAAGATGGAGTGGCGGAAGAACCCTTTAACAGGATAAGCAGGATCAAGAAGCCCCAGATGGTCGACTTGATCGTGGAACAACTTCAAAATGCCATACTCGATGGCAAGCTTCCTGTTGGCGCCAAATTGCCCCCCGAGCGCGAGCTTGCCGCCATGCTGGGCGTGAGCCGGGCATCTCTGCGAGAGGCCCTGAAGGCCGCAGCCCTGATGGGATGGGTTGAAATCCGGCCGGGCGAAGGCAGCTTTGTCTCCAAGGCGACAGCTGAAAAGATCCTGCAACCCCTCTCCTATATACTGATGTTCGACAGGGAGAGCGTCAAAGACCTCATGGAGCTAAGGGCAATCCTTGAGGTGGAAACGACAGGCCTTGCCGCATCCAGGAGAACTGAAGAAAGCCTTGAAGAGATCCGGCAGACGATGAAGAGGATGGAAGAGAGTGCATCACAGGACGTTGAAAGATTCCTGGACTATGACATGTTGTTTCACAAGTATGTGGATGAGGCCGCTCATAATCCCGTGCTCGCCAAGACCAACCTGATCTTGAGGGGACTCCTGAGGGAAGCTAATCGCAGGGTAGCAAGGCTCTCCGAGGGCCGCATGACCGCCATCGAATCACATCACCAGATATTTGATGCCATCGAAAGGAGGGATGAAGCTCAAGCACGCGCCGCTGCCACAATGCACCTCAAAATAGTTGAGGGATTTATACTCTCAAAAGAAAAGGAGTGATAGGGCAGTGAAGGATTCTATTTACAAGTACATAAAGGTTGGGATCATCCACTTCATGGCGTACCCTCAGGTGATCCGGGGGGAGGGCCCGATACTCGAGACTCTCAGCAAGATCGCCGAGGATGATTACTTTAATGTGGTCGAGGTATCCTGGATGAAGGATCCCGCGGTGAGGAAGGCCGCAAAAGAGATGCTCGATGTCGCCCATATGACCGTCGCCTACGGGGGACAACCCAGGACGCTCACAACTGGGCTCGACATAAACTCCCTCGATACGGCTATTCGCGAAAAGACAATCGCCACACTCAAGGAAGGTATCGATGAGGCCTATGAGCTTGGCGCAGTAGGATTCGCTTTCCTGGCCGGGAAGTATCCGGGCAAGGATAAGGAGGAGGCTGCCACGCAGGCCCTCATCGACTCGATCAAAGAGCTCTGCGCCTATTCAAAGTCAAAGGGGAATATACCCGTCATCCTGGAGATATTCGACCGGGACATTGAGAAGAAGTCCCTCGTGGGGCCCAATGACGTGGCTATCAGGGTCGCAAGCGAGGTACGCAAAGAGTATGACAACTTCGGCCTCATGGTCGACTTAAGCCACGTGCCGCAGCTGCGCCAGACACCGCGGGAGGCGCTGGTACCTGTGAAAGACTATCTCATGCATGTCCACATCGGGAATGCAGTCCTCAAGGACAAGTCCCACCCGGCATACGGGGATGCACACCCGAGATTCGGAATTGCCGGCGGGGAAAACGATGTTCCCGAAGTGATGGAGTTCCTCAAGGTACTCTTTGAGATCGGCTATCTGAGTGAAAGCGGGCCCAGGATCGTAAGCTTTGAGGTTAAACCTCTAGCCGGCGAATCTCCGGAGCTCGTCATCGCAAATGCAAAGAGGACATTAAATGAAGCATGGGCCAGGTTGTAGTGAAGTGGCTTGCATAGCGGCTCCGCTCCACCTGCCCGGTAGCACCACGACTGGAGGGCAAGAGTAGATGTCAATGTTCAAGGTCTATGTCACACGCATGATCCCCGAGGCGGGTCTCGAGATCCTGAGAAAGGTGGCTCAGGTTAAAGTATGGGAGGGGGAGTTACCTCCCCCGCGTGAGGTTATCCTAAAAGAGGTCGCTGACGTAGACGGGCTCGTCTCCTTGCTGACCGATAAGATCGATGCGGCCGTCATGGATGCAGGCAAGAAGCTGAAAGTAATTAGCAACTATGCCGTTGGATTTGACAATATATCCATTCCCGATGCGACAGAGCGCGGGATACTTGTGACCAACACCCCGGGTGTCCTGACCGACACCACGGCTGACTTTGCCTTTGCGCTGCTTATGGCCGCGGCAAGGCGTATCGTGGAAGCAGATAAGCACGTTCGAGAAGGGAAATGGAAGACCTGGGTGCCGACGGGCTTCCTGGGTCAGGATATACATCACGCCACTCTGGGCCTTATCGGCCTCGGCCGTATAGGCTACGAGATGGCCAGGCGGGCCTCGGGGTTCTCTATGAAACTCCTCTACTACGATGTCCGCCGGAATGAAAAGGCAGAGAAGGAGCTGGGCCTCGAATATGTCGAGATACCTGAACTCTTAAGGCGGTCTGACTTCGTGAGCATCCACGTGCCCTTAACGCAGGATACCTACCACCTCATAGGGCGCGAGGAGCTCAAGCTCATGAAAAAGACTGCGATACTCATAAACTCGGCCCGGGGCCCGATAGTAGACACTGATGCCCTGTATGAGGCGCTCAGAGACGGGGTCATTGCGGGGGCGGGTCTCGACGTCACCGAGCCCGAGCCAATCCCTGCGGACCACCCGATCCTAAAGTTGGATAATCTCACGATTGCTCCCCATATAGCTAGCGCGAGCGTGGCCACCAGAACCACAATGGCCACAATGGCCGCCGAAAACTGCGTTGCGGCCCTGAAGGGCGAAGTGCCCCCCAACCTGGTGAATCCAGAAGTCCTGAAGGTTCGCGAGACCTCAACGCGCCAGGGCCGGCTGGTCGGCCGGGCTGCCCTGGAAAAATAGAGGCAAGCGTCCACGGGACAAATGAGGCAATCACTCCGTGAGATAGATGCAGTAGCAAGAAACACAGGAGCAGGTGCGAGGAAGGGGTAGCCCGTCACGGGCGCCCCTTCCTTCCCTTGTGCTGGGTGATCCTAGATACAAACATCCCAATGGGTTCCCGGACGTGGCTACGCACTACATCAGACAGCCTATACCCGACCTGGTCTATCCAGTAGCTTGCAGCCTTGCCCGCGCTGTACGAGGACAAGAGAATGTGTATGACGGGTCGGCTCAAGAATGCCCGGTAGAGGTTAAAACCCACGAGAAACCCTATGAAGACATAAAACCTCACATCTGCCCAGGTCACTTTAAGCAGGATATAGAAAGAAACCGCCGTGGCAATGATCCAAAACAGGATGTCCCCTATTGTGGTTACTATTGGCGTCGGCGAGCCAATGCCCCTCAAGACCCTGTAAAAGTCAAATACAAGCCCGAGAACCCCACCTATGAGCATTGTGGCCCCAAAGGCCACCACCTGAGATATCATTGTCTCCATGATGCTCTCCCACCCCGTCATCCAGGTCAAACCCGGTATCCAGGTTGGAGCGGGAACCCTTAAGTTAGATACGGATACGGCGCACTATCCAGAGGAACAAGAGACCCCAGGCCGCAAGATTTGCCCATGCTGCCCAGCTATTGACCTTTACGACGAGGTTTGTCAAGAAGACAGCCCTATGCGCCCCCTGACTCCTAAAGGCAGGCCAGAGAAGGGCTATCCTCCGAGCATACTGTTGTGTCTCCGGGTAAGGGGGAAGGCCATCGGGCGTCTTGTCCCCCTGATACTTCCTCGCAGCCTCACCGCCCGCATTGTATGCCGCAAGTGCAGTGATGACATCCCCATCGAAATCTTCGATAAGAGAACGCAATAGCTTTACCCCGGTCTTAATGTTGGTGACCGGGTCGAAAATGCAGTCTTCTCCACAGGAAGGAGGCTCGTGGTCCGCCTGGCACTTTGATTCGGGATTGAGAGCCTTGAATACCTCCGGCATTATCTGCATAAGCCCCCTCGCTCCCTTGGGGGAGATCGCGTTTGGATTAAAGGCGCTCTCCTGCGCGATGACTGCAGCTACCAGGGAAGGGTCAAGATCTGTCTTGAGGGCATAGAGATTGATTTCGGCGGCATATGGACACGAATCTACCTCCGCCTTACCTTGAGAGAACCTGCTCAGCGCGGCAAGGCCGGCCCTCTCATTCCTCCCGAGGGCGGAAGAGGCACCGAGCCATGTGAGAAGTAAAGCCAGGCAGAACATCATGTAATAGAAAATCCATCCTTGCCGGGTGGAGCGTCTTCCTCGAATTATCTCGCCACAAATCCCCAGGGGGCTGATGATTATCTCTAGAAGCAACCTGGCGGTCCTATCCAGAGGCAAGGCCAGGAGCGACCAGGCGAGACTCCTGCCACGCCGCTTTATGCGAAACGGACGCGCCCGGCGGGAAGACCCGCGCCGCCCCGGCCTCAAAAGGCTCGCGAGAAGCCTGGATCGTCTCATTTTAGCAGGCGCCCGAGGAGCCCGCGGGCTTTCTTGCCCCCACCTTCATCCAGGTAATCAAGTCCCTGGATAAAGCCTTCGATTGCCAGGTTGCCCTCGTCGAGATTCAGCTGCTTGACATGCAATTCCCGCCCCCGGATCAAAAGGACGCCTGCGCTGGTCTCAAGCACAACTTCCTGGTCATCAAAGCTCTCCACATTGGATACCCCGCTTACGGTTATCGACTCCCGCTCGGAGATCTCCACGCGGTGCTGAATGGTAACGGGCTTCTTCTTGTCCTCCATACCGCTCCCCTCCCGACGCGGTCCGGTTTCCTGCTCAATATCTATGCCTGTCCGCCTCAAAAAATAACCCGCTATGCCTGCCTGCTACCTATGCTCCATGATTATTGTGGCGCCCGTTTTCCCGGTCAATCTCATTCTCCCGGTCAATCCCAGAGCTTTACTACTTTGACCCCCCTGAAATAATGTGTAACTATCTCTTCGGGAGACTTGCCCTGTTTTGCAAAGGCATAGGCCCCCCACTGGCACATCCCGACACCGTGACCAAAGCCTTTGCCCTCCATCGAAAGCACTCCGTCCCTGAAGGTCATGGATGACAGGATCGTGGACCGCATGCGTTCGCTCCCAAGGGCGACACGTAGGTCGTTGCCGGCGATATCGGTAGATCCGCCCGAATGGGATATCCTAAACAGGGTCACCCTGTCATCAGGGCTTCTCCTGATTATCCTTACGTCCCTTATGTCGCCGATATTGAGGCCAACCTTGGCCAGGGCCGCCCGCACCTCGTCGGCGCTAAAAGAAGCCTTCCAATAAAACTCCTCCGGCGGTGTGTATCGCGGGCATGGACAGCTTACCCGCGCCGTATAGGGGGGCTCCGGTCCCTTATAGGCCAGCCCGTCCTTTGCCAGCGAGGTCTCGCCAGCACAGAGCGCATTAAACCACCCGCGTATATACCTGCCCCTATAGCTTAAGACCTCACCTCTGGTCATGGCTACGGCCTTCTTAATATCAGGAGTGACTGCCGAGGCATTATATGCCTGGGCCTCTTCGGGCTTGGTTGAGATATCTGTGCCATGGAGGCGGCGCGTCCCTCCCCGGCTCAAGAACTCCATGGTGAAGGTCCTCGCAATGATCGCCTGGGCCGCGTAGGCGTTTACAGGCCAACCCGGTCGCATCTCCCCGGCAACAACGCCCTCGATGTAAGTCTCCAGCGGCATCTGGACGCGCTGGCCCGTGTCATGCATGTAGACACTTATGATCGGCTCCTTGTCGAATCTTGGAATGGCCTTCTCTGCCATTCTTCTCTCGGGCCCGGGGCATCCGCCCACGCCGAAGATGAGAGTGTAGGAAATGACAACCACCCCGATGCCAAAGGCGATATAGTAAAACCTGTTCCGCTTAAGACGATGGTTCATGACTACCCCCCCTGAATACATGTCAGTGTTAGTATCCCGATGCACATGACATGTATTCAGGAGAAGGCATGACCGGCGCCGCATACGCCCCGGCAGCTAGCGCTCCATCCTCTTGGCCTCGTCCCAGAGCTCGTCCATCTGGTCAAGAGACATATCTTCTAACCTGACGCCCCGCCCCGATGCACTCGCCTCAATGTAGGTAAAGCGCCTTACGAACTTGTCCACGGTATTCATGAGGGAAACCTCCGGGTCTACGCCAAGGTGCCTTGCAACATTGACGATAGCAAAGAGAAGGTCCCCGAGTTCCTCGGCGATACTCGCGCTGTCGCCCTCATCCATCGCCGCCCGGAATTCCTTGAGCTCCTCGCTGACCTTTTGCATCGCATCCTGCGCCCTTGTCCAGTCAAATCCAACCCGGGAGGCCATGGACTGGGCCTTGTGGGCACGCATGAGTGCGGGAAGCGATTTGGGTAGCCTGCCCAGTATCCCATCTGGGGCCTCATCATGTGAGCCATCGGCCCCCGATGATTCCTCTTGCTTTATTCTCTCCCAGTTTCTCAAGACCTCATCAGCCCCGCTGACGGAGGCATCACCGAATACATGCGGATGGCGGCGAATCATTTTATCCTCTATCGCCTTGATGACGTCACCCACGTCGAACCGGCCTTCTTCGGAGGCAAGCTGGGAATGAAAGACTACATGAAGGAGGACATCTCCCAGCTCTTCGACCAGGCCATGCATGTCGTGCGTATCAATGGCTTCAACGACCTCATAAGCTTCCTCAATAAGGTGGGGTTTGATGCTCTCGTGGGTCTGTTTTCTGTCCCATGGACATCCACCCTCACCCCTCAGCCGCGCCACTATGTCCACAAGCCTTTTGAGGGAATACCTGTCTTGATTGCCTGTCATGTCACCACTTCCTTGACCCGAGGCTACATAATTCACCGCGACCTATTGGGATTGGCCTGGACCTATTGTGATATCATTTATTCATTCATGTACCAGCCCGAGCCTCCTGAGCACCCGGGCGATCCTTGTACCCATGGGCAGCATCTCGACCTCGCGGACCCTGATAGTTCCTGTAACCAGGAGCAGGAGCCCGTAAACGAAAACCCCCGCAGAAGTTGCAGCGAGAGTAGCGATGGTATTGCTAGCAAAAAATCCATATGCCAGCCTGTATCCAGCTACCACGCCAAGGCCCATCGTGCCCGTCGCCACAAGGGGTTTCAACACATGCCTACCCACATCAAGGGTCAACCCCAACATCCTCGATAGCTCCACCAGATTTAGTATAGAGGATACCCCAAACCCGGCTACTGTGCCCCAGGCAGCTCCCTTTATCCCGATTGACGGGATGCCGGTAAAAATATAGTTGATGGCAGCCTTGAGGATGGCGCCTATAAAGAGATTCTTTACAGGGACTGTAACCTCTCCCAGCCCCTGTAGCACACCCGAGGTGGTCTGCTGCAGGCACAGGAAAAGCGTCCCGAAGGCTACGGCCCTCAAGGCCACGCCGGCCTGGGGCAACTTGTAAAACATGGCGCAGAATTCATCAGCCAGGAGATACAGCCCGAGTGATGCTGGCAGCCCGATTAGCATACCGAGCCAGATGACGTCCTGGGATCTTGATACCAACATCCGGCGATCCTTATATGTCAGTGCCTCCGACACGGCCGGGACAGCGCTTGCTGCAAGGGCCGTAGTTACCACCGTGGGGAAATAGACCAGTGGTAGTGCCATCCCAGTCAGCTGTCCATATAGCTTTGTCACATCGGTGCCGGTTATACCTGCAGCATTGAGCCTGGTCGGGATCAAGGCCGCATCGACCACCTGCATGAGGGGCATTATCGCGGCACCGATGACTATCGGGATCGACAACGAGAAAATCCGCCGGGCCAAGCTGCCAAAAGACGCCATATAGTCATCATCCGGCGACGTTACCATTCCCATGTTCATGTTGCTTGATGGGCTCCCAGACCGCGTGTAATACGGCACCATGATCACAAACAGGCCGGCAAGCCCTCCGGCCACAGCTCCAAAGGCCGCTCCCGCGGCAGAGTATTCGATGCCCCTGGGCAACAAGACATAGGCAAGGCCGATCATGAAGAAGACCCTTACAAGCTGCTCTGTGATCTGAGAACACGCGCTCAGCTCCATCTCCTGGAGCCCCTGAAAATACCCGCGAAAGGCAGACATGAATGACAGCAACAGCACAGCCGGGGCAGTAGCAATTATAGAGATACTTGCTCTGGGATCCTTTAGGACCGTGAGGGAAAGCCGCCTCGCGCTTGCGATCAAGACCAGCGTCCCTAACGCGCCGGTCATGAAGAGAATTGTAGCCGCGACCCGCAATATTCGCCTAGCGTTGGCCATATTGCCCTTCGTTGCCTGCTCAGAAACAAGCTTTGATACGGCTACCGGCACTCCTGCGGTAGATACCACAAGAAACATCGAGTAAATAGGATAAGCCATCTGAAAGAGGCCCATGCCTTCGTCGCCGATCATCGCCGGGAGAATGATCCTGGAGATAGCACCCACAACCCGGTTTGCGAGTCCCGCCACGGCAAGGATCGCTGCACCACGGACAAACGACTTCCTGGTCATCGGGCGTCTTACACCCCGCAATCGTCGAATAGTACACAGCACAAGTATAGCCTAAACGGGTCCCCGTTTCCACACCCATTTCAAGTATATCGTGATACAGCCAGGGCATGGCGGGCGGCCTCAGTGTACAACAAACGGCAGGGCATCCCTCGGACACCCTGCCTTCTTGAATCTACCCTGCCGGTAAGCCTGACCGGCCGGCCGTTATGACCCCGTGCTACTTGGTTACAGTCCCTGGCTACTGCTCCATCTGTTTCGCCAAAAACCCCGCTGCCGTCTCAGTGAGCTTGAGCTCAAGGTCCCCCATCTTGACGTCCGGGGTCATCGAGGTAAGTATGACGGCACCGATTGGATCCCCTTCGGCGATAATCGGCGCTATCACCTGCGCGGTAAACTTACACTCCTCACCTTCCTCTAAGATTGGGCAAGCTTCGCAATACTCATGTTTGCCCGGTTGGCTCATGATAACCGACTTTCTTTCTTCCATGGCACGTTCTACGGCCGGCGAAATCCGTTTGTCCATGAATTGCTTTTTGGGCGCCCCTGCTACCGCGATGATTGCATCGCGGTCAGCGATTAGCGCAATATGGCCGGTGGCCTCATAAAGAGAATCCGCATATTCCTTGGCAAAATCCCCCAGTTCGCCTATGGGAGAATACTTCTTGAGGATGACCTCACCCTCCCTGTCAACGAAGATCTCCAGGGGATCCCCTTCGCGAATTCTCAGAGTTCTCCTGATCTCCTTGGGAATGACGACTCTTCCAAGATCATCTATACGCCTCACTATCCCCGTTGCCTTCATTACCACCCCTCCTTCTCCGTTGTTTATTCTTGCACATTCATTCCCACCCTATTCGGCAAGTACCCGGATTCCTCCCATAGTATATAACTGCATTAGCAGTTTTATTCAGCTCTTACCACTTCTACCAGGCACGCAGGCGCCGCAACATGGTAAGATATCCCTCATTTGCCATATCCACCATTTCGCGCTGAAAGCCTATTCACCACTAACCGCCTTTCTCCTTGTCCCTATGCCCAATATGCAGGCCTCGACCAAAGCCAGGAGATCTGAATCGTTGAGATCTGAGGACCTTATCTTGAGCGCAGGCGAACGGCCGAACTCGGCCCTGACCTTCCCCCGGTGGGCCCGGACAACTGCCATCAAGTCCTCGCCGGATACACTGACAAATGGCGACAACTTGATAGTGACTCCGTCCCGTTGAGACGCGATGGACGTAACTCCGGCATTCTTTGCGGCAGCCTTGATGCGGGCTATGAGCAACAGGTTATGCACAGGGGGTGGTAGCTCCCCAAACCTGTCTCGAATCTCGTCTTCGAGATCGCTGGCGTCCTCCCCGCAGGAGATGGCATTCACTTTCTTATAGAGCTCCACTTTCTGCCTGCTATCAGGGACGTAATCATCGGGAATGAAAGCGCTTACTGGCAATTCGATTATGGGATCGGGTATTTCCTGGCTTATCTCCTCTCCCTTGAGCTCCCTTATAGAATCCCGCATGAGCTCGGCATATAGCTCAAAACCTACGGCAGCTATATGCCCGTGCTGCTCGGGGCCAAGGATGTTACCGGCTCCACGAATCTCGAGGTCACGCATGGCTATCTTGAATCCAGATCCAAGGTCCGTAAACTCCTTTATAGCCTCGAGCCTCTTCTCTGCAGCCTCAGCGAGAATCCGGTCCTTGCGGTACATAAAATAGGCATACGCCACCCGGTTCGCCCTGCCTACCCGGCCGCGGAGCTGGTAGAGCTGTGCCAGCCCCAGGGTATCAGCATCATCGACTATAATGGTATTCACGTTGGGAATGTCGAGACCGTTTTCGATGATGGTAGTACATACAAGTACGTCGTAGTCCCTGTCAAGGAACTGCAGCATGGTCTTCTCGAGACGTTCCTCCGGCATCTGCCCGTGCGCAATGCCGATCCTGATCCCCGGCACTAGCTCCGCAAGCCTTGACGCGCATGATTCTATGGATTGAATCCTGTTGTGCACAAAGTAAACCTGCCCGCCCCGGTCGAGTTCGCGCAGTATGGCATCGTGGATGACGTTTTCATCATACTCCATAACATAAGTTCGCACAGGAAACCTGTTTTCTGGTGGGGTCTGAATCAGGCTCATGTCTCTAATGCCAACAAGCGACATATGAAGGGTCCTCGGTATCGGAGTCGCCGTAAGGGTCAATACGTCCACGTTTTTCTTTAATTCCTTCAGCGCCTCTTTATGCATCACGCCGAAACGCTGTTCCTCGTCAACGATGAGGAGACCTAAGTCCTTGAATTTCACGTCACGCTGCAGGAGGCGGTGGGTCCCTATGACTATGTCGATATCGCCCCTCCTGAGCCCTTTCAGCACCTCCTGTTGCTCTTTGTCCGATTGAAACCGGCTCAAGACGGCTATTTTCACCGGAAAACCCTGGAACCTATCGCAAAACGTCCCATAGTGCTGTTGAGCCAGGATCGTAGTCGGTACAAGCATGGCAGCCTGCTTGTTGTCCATGACGGCCTTGAACGCCGCCCTGATCGCGACCTCGGTCTTGCCATAGCCTACATCTCCACAGAGGAGGCGATCCATGGGGCGAGGCTTTTCCATGTCCCGTTTGACTTCCTCAATGGCCCTCCACTGGTCAGGAGTCTCTTCATAGGGAAACATCTCCTCGAATTCCTTCTGCCATACTGTATCGGGCGAGAAGGCATGTCCCTTGGTGGCCTCCCTCACGGCGTAGAGGTCAATGAGTTTCTTCGCAATATCTCTTACAGTTTCCCGCACGCGATTTTTGACCTTGGACCACTCGGAGCCTCCCAGCTTATATATCTTGGGCACCGATTCCTCCAGGCCTATATATTTCTGCAGGAGATGCACCTGGTCGGTCGGGACATAGAGCTTGTCCTCGCCCGCGTATTTTACCACCAGGTAGTCTCTCTTGACCCCCGCAACCTCAAGGGTCTGTACCCCCAGGTACTTCCCTATGCCATGGTTTACATGGACAACATAATCCCCGGGGACGAGATCTGTATATGAAGATATCTTGCCGGCATCTTCGGTCGGGATGACCCGCCTCTTCTTCTTAGGCGCCCCGTAGATCTCCAGGTCGGTGAGCACTATGAGCCGTTGCGACGGGAATTCAAAGCCGTTTTCCAGCTCCCCCACGGTGACAACCACGTTGCCCGGCTTTACCTCACTTCCAGGTCTCTCACAGTATAGGGCAGGCACATCATTCTGTCTCAGAGACTCTACGAGGCCGCGGGCCCTGTTCGTGGTAGACACGAAGGCTACAACAGAATAGGACTTTCGCCTCCACGACTGGAGGGCCTTGACCAGCAGCTCCATGTTGCCGTTGAACGACTCCGCCGTCCTGGCCTGGAAATTCCACACCCTCGCCTCGCCATAAAAGTCCGTACCCTTTGGAATGAAGGTCAGGCCCAGCGTCTCACGCTTGCGGAGCATCCCTGTAATGTCCTCGGGCCCGGCGTAGATATTTGCCTGAGACGGGAGAATAGCTCCCCTTTCAAGAAGAGAGATGTAACCCTCATGAATCTCCTTGAAAGCAGCCGATAGTGATTCACGTATGCGGGCCGGCTCATCCAGAATGACGAGGGCCCCTGGCATCCGGTCGAGAATAGATTCCATATCCCTGTAAAAGAAGGGCGCATACTGCTCGTCAGAATCAAAGTAGATACCTCGCTCGAGCTTTTCGAGATGGGAGTTGACCCGGCCCTCGATCTCCTTTGCCCGGTCCCGCGCTCCGAGGTTGGTAAGCCTCCTGCAAGTCTCTCCCAGTTCTGTTCTTATCCTGTTCAGGCATTCGGATTTAATATCCTCACTCATATCCAGGACAAACTCACGAGCAGGTGCCAGGCTTGCCGATTCTAAATGACAAGTCGTCCTTTGCGTTGCGGGATCAAACTCTCTTATGGAATCTACCTCGTCACCAAAGAACTCCACCCGAAAAGGCGCATCACTCCCTGTGGGGAAAATATCTACTATGCCGCCCCGGACGCTGAACTGTCCCCTGTGCTCCACCATCTCGACGCGTTCAAAGCCCATCGTGACCAGGCGCCGGGTCAGGGCCTCGAGATCCATCACCGTGCCGGGGGTTAATGCGAAAAGGCCATGTGCCCATGCCCGGCCGGGGATCAGCTTGCGGATCAATGACCTGGAAGGTAGGATGACGATCATCTGCCTGCCCTGGGCCAGCATGGTCTCGACCTTGAGGCGATCATACAGGATGTCCGGGCTTTCCCGGACTTCCTCATGAGGAAACACCTCGAGGGGGGGAAAGATGAAGGCTCTGCCGGGGCCCAGAAATGTATTGAAGTCAGTCAGGAGCTTCTCGGCCTGCTGGAGACTGTAGGTCACGATGGCAATTGATCTTGCAAGTGTTGAATAGAGGCTGCTTATGAAGTAGGTCTTTGGCGAGCCTGAAAGCCCCTGTACCGTCTGCGTCGGCACCCCGGCTGTAATGCTTCGCCTTATGGATTTGAATACTTCTGATTCGACTAGGACGTCAAGCAATCCCTTCATGCATTTCCCCTCGACTGTCACGTGCGCCGTGTACATAGCAATATTATCCCATTAAGGTCCCCCCGGGCCGGGGGACCAAAGGGATAGGATATCCGCATGCGCGAGTATATAAACGCATCAATGAATTCGCCGCAGGCAATCAACTCGCCATGTCGCCATGAGCGAGCGAGCCGCGATGTTATGGGCGATCCAATTCCAGTATACGCTGCTCCTACTCGCCGGTCAAGGCACCCGGCCAGCGTGGGTTATCGATCATCGGGGCCTTACCACAACCCATGGACGGGGATTCCTGGCCTTCCGGAAGCTTCCTCGAATATCTCAGGCTCTCGCTGGCAACCTAAAAACCGGGAGGCCAGAATATGCCAAGACGGAAGAAAGCGCACGCTGTGCCGCAGGTAGAGCAGGCTATTGAAACTTTCAAAGACAAGATTATACAGGACCTGGGTTTAAGTAAGCCCCCGGGTGACTACTGGGGCGGTATTCCTTCCAGCCAGTGCGGCCTAATAGGCGGGATGATGGTGAAGCGAATGATCGAGGCCGCCGAACGAAGCCTGGTAGAACAAGGAATCGCCGCGGCCCAGGCAGGGTTCAGACAGGAGCTCATGCGAGGGCATTAATCAATGACGAGGCCATTGTAGCGATTCATGGCCTCGTCCAGGCCCTCCTGGATACAAAGCTCCACAGCATTGGCGGCCCATTCAATGGCTGTGGAGATGACAGGCATCTCCTCGGCTGAAAACCACCCGAGCACATGCTCGACACTGTCGAGGGACGGGGAGGGCTTGCCGATGCCCACCCTGACCCTCGGAAAATCTTCACTGCCTACAAGGGTTATGATGGATTTCATGCCGTTATGCCCGCCGGCGCTACCCCTGGGACGGATTCTTATCCTGCCCAGGTCGAGGTCCATGTCATCATACACTACCAGCAGTTGTGATGTCTCAAGGCTGTGCCAGTCCATGATAGCCTTTACGGCGTAACCGCTCAGGTTCATATAGGTTAGGGGTTTGGCCAGGATTACATCCTGGCTCCCGATCTTACCATAGCCGAGGAGCGCCCGGAACCGGCGCTCTTTTGTAGTGATCCCCGACCGCCGGGCCAGGAGATCTATCACCCTAAACCCCACATTGTGGCGAGACCCTTCATAGCTACTGCCCGGGTTGCCAAGACCGACGACCAGCCTCATGATCCTGCTTAGGCCTCCCGCTTGCCTTCGCCCTCTGTGCCGGCAGCAGTACCCGCTTCGGCCCCGGCCTCCCCAGGAGCAGCCTTCGGAGCTTCTACTTCCGCCTCTGCCTTGGTCGGCACTGCAACCGTAACTACAGGCTCATCTCCGTCCGTCAGGATCTTGATGCCGGGGTCTACTTTCAAGTCGGAGACCTTAAGCGTATCCCCTATGGTAAGACCGGACACATCAACCTCAATTTTTTCGGGGATCTCGGTGGGAATGGCCTGAATCTCAAGCTCCCACAGCTGGTGCTCGAGGATCCCCCCGTCGCTCTTGCGCCTGTCCTCGCCGACGAGGACCACGGGGATCTTGGTCGTTATCTTGTCGGTCAACGAAACCTCCTGGAAATCCACATGAAGGACCCGGCCCTCTCTAAAGTCACGCTGGACTTCCTTAAGTACGGCAGTCTTTTCAACGGGAGCCTCGCCATCCTTTATGGCAAGCTTGATAAGCTTGCCAGACAGCCCCTGGCCCAGCAATCTCGATAGCTCCCGGGCATTGACCGAAATGGGAACAGGCTGGGTACCCTTTCCATAGACGATTGCGGGTATCCGTCCCTCCTGGCGTGCTCTCCGGTTGGGACCCTTCCCAACAGCAGTTCTTACCTCACAGGAAAGTGCAACCTCTCTCATGAAGACTCCGCAACGCCACAATGGCGCCGCACCAACCCCCTCTCAAACCATCAAAGTCAATTCATCGAAACTTAAAGGCACGTAACGATAGAAACACACGCCGCTGGAAACACAAACGCCTGCATGTAAACCCTGCGCCACCTGCGGGCTACTGGTGCCGCACACAGGCTGGTGGCCAAGATAGGCCTTCGGCACCAAGAGAAAGTATACCACAGATAAGGCCCGGATGAAACAAATCCTTCAAGGAAAGAGCCGCGGGGCCCGCCGCAGACCGCTACGCGTTGACCAACCCTTGCTACTCTCTACGGCTCCATAAGCGGAGGTTCTGACCCCATTAGTCAAAGAGCACACTTACCGAGAGCTCCTCATAGATGCGCCGGATGGCCTCGGCTAGTAACGGTGCCACGGACAGGATCTTTATCTTGTCAATCCTCTTTTCCGGCGGGATAGGAATGGTGTTTGTGACGACTATCTCTTTGATAGCCGACTGTTCCAGCCGCTCGACAGCGCTTCCCGACAGGACGGCATGAGTGCAGCATGCAAATACGTCCTTTGCTCCTGCTTCACGGAGCTTGGCTGCCACATTGACAACCGTGCCCGCTGTATCAATTATGTCGTCCACCAGCAGCACCTCTTTGCCTGCCACATCCCCTATTACGTTCATGGCCTCGGCCACGTTGGGCTCCGGCCTCCTCTTGTCTACAATGGCCAAGCCCGCGTGCAACCGCTCAGCCATGGCTCTCGCCCGGGTCGCCCCCCCGATATCAGGGGAGACTATCACCCCACTGAATCCAACGCTCTTGTAATAATCGGCCAGGATCGGCATGGCAATCAGGGGGTCGACGGGAATATCGAAGAACCCTTGAATCTGGCCAGCGTGGAGGTCCACGGTCACAACACGCTGCGTTCCTGCGCTGACGAGCAGGTTAGCGACAAGCTTAGCAGTAATCGGGTCGCGCGGTGCGGTCTTGCGATCCTGCCTTGCATACCCGTAGTAGGGTATCACGGCGGTGATCGTCTTGGCTGATGCCCTGCGCATAGCATCTACAATTATCAGGAGTTCAACGAGGTTGTCATTTACAGGCCAGCAAGTCGGCTGGACGATGAATACATCAGCTCCTCTAACCGTTTCCTCGATGCGAACGCGGGTCTCGCCGTCCTGGAATCTATCTATTTTCATGCGCCCCAACTCAAGCCCAAGGTGTTCGGCTATCTCCTGGGCCAGGGGCAGGTTGGCACTACCGCCAAATACCTTTATTCTCTTGTAGCATGGCAGCAATTATACCTTCCCCCTCTTTTCAGGCGCGCTTCAGGTCCCGCCATCTGCATGATCGCCGCTACTGACGTCGCTGTTTTTCTGTCGCCTGCGTTCAATCCACCCTTCAATATTTCTCTGATGCCCTCTCGCAATGCCCAACGCTCCTGCCGGCACATCCTGGGTTATGGTAGAACCGGCTGCCACATAGGCACCCTTTCCAACCCTGACGGGCGCGACCAGATTGGTATTGCTCCCTATGAACACCTCATCGTCAATGATTGTGGGGTGCTTTTCTCGACCGTCATAATTGCACGTGATCGTTCCGGCACCTACGTTTACACCCGTCCCTATTGTGGTATCTCCAATATAGCTCTGGTGCGGCACCTTGCTCCCGGGGCCTATGGTGGATTTCTTGACTTCCACAAAGGTACCGACCTTGGATTTCTCCTTGAGCACCGTTCCAGGCCGGATGTATGCAAAGGGACCGACATTGGCATTTCTCCCTATTATGCTGCTATAAACTACGGCACGCTCTATCCTGGCCCCGTCCTCCACAGTTACGTTAACCAGCCGCGCCTCCGGGCCGATAGTGCAGCCTTCCCCTATAACGGTCTTCCCTTCTATGAAGGTAAACGGATAGACCACCGTGTCCCGTCCAATCTTGACCCCGGCATCAATGAATGTGGAACGAGGATCGATCATGGTAACGCCTTCTTCCATTAGAGAACGGCGCACCCTGTCACGCATGATCTCCTCAGCTTTGGCCAGTTCCATCCTTGTGTTGATTCCCATGACTGTCACGGGGTCCGGGGCTACCTCAGCCTCCACCCTCATCCCGTGGCCGGTCATGATCCGAATAACGTCCGTAAGGTAGTACTCGCCCTGCGCATTATCCCTGCTAACTTCACTGAGGATGCAAAAAATATCCTTTGCGTTAAAGCAATATGCTGAACTATTTATCTCATGGATGGCTTTCTCCTCCGGCGTCGCGTCCTTCTCCTCTACCACCCGCAGGACCCTGCCGTCCTCCCCGCGCACTATGCGGCCGTAGCCCTGGGGTTCTTCCATAATTGCGGTCAGCACCACTGCCGAGACAGGGATAGAATTCGCGCCGCCGGATTCCAGCACGTCGACCAACCGCCGGATATATCCGGCAGGCAAAAATGGCATGTCCCCCGCCACCACCACGACCGGCCCGTCATAGTCCCGGAACTCACCAGCGGCCTGCATCACGGCATGGGCAGTGCCCAACTGTTCTCTCTGGTAAACGCACCTCACGCGGGGGCCAATCTCGGAAAAGGCGCCCAGGCTTTCTCCCCTGCGACCTTCCAGGCTACCTTCCAGGCGACCTTCCAGGCTACCTTCCCGGGCGTTTTCCTGGCCATCTTTTCGGCCATTTCCCTGGCTATTCTCTTGGCCGTTAAACCGGCTTTCCCAATCTGCTACCGCCTCCTCGACCAGCTCGCCGCGGTGTCCCACGACAACAATAACGTTCGAGGCACCAGCGGTACTAACTGCATCCAGAACATAGAAAATAATCGGCCTGCCGCAGACCTTGTGCAGGACCTTGGGCATGCTGGACTTCATCCTCTTGCCGAGACCGGCTGCCAGCACAATTGCCCTGAAACCAGACATATATTCTACCCCCCGTCAGAACCCCTTTTAGGCCACGGAACAGGCTCCCATCCCCGATCTTGCATCAGGCCCGGTGGGCACAGACATCCCATGCATCCCACTCATAGTATTCGTTACCCGTGGCCATACTCACAATCCATTTCTCAGAACAATGTGGAGAGATTCTATCATCGTGTGCTACGGCGAGGTCGCCATAACTATACCTCGAGAAAGTGGAGCTCATCCTGGCCCCGGCCTCAATACGGATGTGATTCTACCGGCCGGCAGGCAAAGTGATACCCCAGCCTTCATAGCGACCCCGTTGCATTAGGGGCACTCTACCACATCTGGGGCCAGTATGGATTTCGCCGGGGAAGACGGAAGTCCTCTTTTGGGGAATCTGAATTTGAAGAGGATCAATGGCGTATTGATGGCGTTATAGATAGGGTCTGGCACTGGATAATAGGCATCGGACAAATCCTATGATAATCTCCACGCGGGCCTCCGGCCAGCGTCATCGAAGCATGAAAACCTGCGACGCGGTTTTAAGAGTAGACACTCGCCATGACTCGTCGCCACCACCGCTCATGAAAATCATGTTGGATGGAATTGGCGCCTTATTTTTGGGAAAAGCTACAGTATATATCCAAGCCTATCCCGGATGACCTGCGCTGTCTCAATCACTCTCTTGGCAAGCACTGGAACGATCTCCGGGCCTATACGAATACTAGGCCCGGCCAGGCTGATCGCTGCGACCACGCTACCCTCATGATTGCGGACCGGGGTTCCTATGCAGATAATACCGGGTTCATTTTCTTCGTTGTCAACTGCGTATCCCCTCTCCCTTACAAGGGCCAGCTCCTTCAAAAGGGAATCGACATCTGTGATGGTATTTGGCGTAAATCGAGTGACACTGCCGTTCATAATACGCCGGACAAAGTCTTCTGGTTGCCAGGCCAAGAGTGCCTTTCCAGTGCCGGTACAGTAAGCAGGTCTCCTCAGGCCGATCGCAGTCACCATTCTCAGGCTTGCCCGGCTCTCCACTTTATCAAGATAGAGAACCTCTCCACCCTGGAGCACCGCGAAGTGAGCCGTCTCGTTGGTCTCATCAACCAGGGCCTGAAGTATGCTATGGAGTTCTTCTCTCTCTTTGATGTAACTCAATGCGCTCGAGCCAAGCTCAAACAACCTTATCCCGAGCCGGTAACGCCCCGTATCCTGATTCTTCTTCACGTAGCCCAGCGAACCCAGGGTCTCGAGGAGCTTGAAAACCATACCCTTTGGAATGCCCAGTTTCCGACTGATGTCTATCAGTCGTAATTCCCGGTCATCCCGGAGGGCCTCGAGGATCTCGAAGGCCCTCTTGACGGAGCGGACAGCATACTTGTTATCACTTAAAGCCATACTGGACACCGGCCTCGACTTGCGACCAACTCCACCTTAGTACGCATTTTCCAATCATCCCCCAATCATGTCGCTGTTCTTCCTGTTGTCCTCCGCCAGCCGCTCAAACACCTTACTTACCTCGGCCAGCACCATCCGGGCAGCCCGGGCGGAGTCTAAATAAAACCTGGCGCAAATTCCTTCGAGCTCCCTGGCAAAGGCTATCCCTCCTTTCCCAGCGAGGGCTGTCTCACTATCAGGTGCAGTCTCCCCATGTTGGATCGCGGCGCCAGGTGCTCCGGTCACATGAACCTTGGGAACATAGAGCCGGCCGTCCAGCCCCTCTATGGGCTCGAGGATCATCTCGCTGAGCTTCTCCCTCCGGGTGCGCTCCAGGAGCTTCTGTCTAGCTCCGTGTTGGGCCGCCAGGTCGGCAAAGACCCTGGATAGATCCGCATTGCCCTGATAGCTCTGCTCTAGCCCCTTATAAAGCTCTACAGCAAACTCCTCGAGGGCGAGCGCATGCCTTATAAGGGCGCCAAAGGTTGTGAGCTCGGGAACCGGCAAGGGCTTTATATCCACCTGGTGATCACTACCTTTCTATCCGTGAAGAAGTTGATGGCATCCATCCCCTGGCCATGGAGATCCCCAAAGAACGAGTCCTTATAGCCCGCAAACGGGAAGTATGCCATCGGGGCCGCGATCCCGAGGTTTATGCCGATATTCCCCGCCTGGACACGGTACTTGAATTCCCTTGCTATCTTCCCGCTCTGCGTATAGATAGAAGCTGCGTTGCCGAACGGGCTCGAATGGATGATATCGATAGCCTCGTCAAGGCTACTTATCTTCATCAGCGAGACAACGGGACCGAAAACCTCTTCTTTGGCAATGGTCATATCCGGCGTTACATTCTCGAATACTGTGGGACCAATGAAGAAACCATCCGGATACCCTTCAACCTTGATATCCCGCCCGTCCAGCAAGAGCCGCCCGCCCTCGGATATCGCCTTTTCAATATAGTCAAGTATCTTGGCACGAGCTTTTGCAGAGATCACGGGCCCCATGTTGACGCTCTCGTCAAGGCCATAGCCGACCTTGATGTTCTTCGCCCTCGCGATGAATCTCTCCTTGAACTCGTCATATATGTCCTCCATGATTAGGAGGTTCGATCCTGCAAGACACCTCTGGCCTGCACACCCAAAGCACGATGAGAGCATGTTCGAGACAGCCTGGGGCAAGACGGCATCAGACATTACCACAAGACAATTCTTTGCCCCTCCCTGGGCCTGGACCCGCTTGCCATATTGGGCACATGTCTTGTACACATGACGGGCCACAGGGGTAGAGCCGACAAAGGATATCCCCTTGATGTCAGGGTGCTCCATCAGCGCATCGGCTACATCATGGCTACCGTTTATGAGGTTAATAACCCCGGGCGGGAATCCGACCCTGTCAATCAGTTCGAGGATATATTGCATCGTGCATGGTACCTGCCTGGAGGGCTTGATTACGTAAGTATTCCCGCACGCAACAGCGTATGGCCAGAACCAGAAGGGGATCATGGCGGGGAAATTGAACGGGGCGATGCAGGCAAATACGCCGAGGGGTTGCCGGATGGCTTCCTCGTCGATACCGGAGCCGGCCCCATCTTCCAGAGAATAGCCCATCTGAAGAGTCGTGATCCCGGAGGCTACCTCAACATTCTCGATCGCACGTCTCGTCTCACCACGAGCCTCGTCAATGGTCTTGCCGTTTTCCTGCACCATGATGCGTGCGATTTCCTCGAAGTGCTGCTCGAGGAGCTCCTTCACGGCGAACATCATCCTGGCCCTGGTGACCGGCGGAGTCTCCCTCCAGGACCACCACGCCTCCTTGGCCGCAGCGACCGCATCATCCACTTCCTTGCGGGTGGACATGGGCACCCTGGCGATCTCCTTGCCTGTTGCGGGGTTTATCACGGCCTCAGTCTTATCCGAAGCAGAATCCACCCACTTGCCTTCGATGTAATTCTTCAAGATTCCATAGTGTTCCTTGACTTCGGGCAAATGCGACACAGCTACGAACCCCCCTCACAAAACCTCCTGAAACTCCCGGGCTTTCCGGTCCGGCTTGGAAAGTATGAAGCGTACCCCGTCCCTCAGCGCCTCACAGCTATACCATGGCACGTCCAAATTCTGTCCACTTAGTTTCTATATAGAAACCAAGTATCCATTTCTGATAAATGTATAATTCTATATAGACCTTGACATTCCTTCCAGGCGTGAGAAAATTTATAAAGTGCCGGCCCTCGTCGGCACTATCGAACTATGAAAATACACGACGCACTTTTAGCGTAAGTGTGAATTCAAGGAGGAATATAAGCGGCACCGATGACCGGAAGTGAAACAGATCAAGCGCTACGATGAGCCTCTTTCCAGTTACATTGTAGACTACATTCGGTGAGGAGCAGCCAGGCAATTATGATCCCAACGTATTACTGGCATACTCCTCAACCGCGGAATCCTTCAATGTAAATCCACGCCGTGGATCCTCTCAAAGAAAGGAGATCCTTGCATCCTCGCCACTTAAGCCAACAAAGGGAATGAAATCCCTGCCTCACTGACAAAATCCTTGACCTCGTTCAGGGTCGGCAAGCTCGACCACCCTCCCAGGCGCGTGCACTTTATCGCAGCCACGAGACTGGCAAACCTCAGGTTATCCTCCAGTCCCCATCCCTGAAGGAGGCCATACAGAAAGGCCCCGTGAAATACATCCCCGGCTCCGAGGGTATTCACAGCCTTGACCTCAAAGGCGGGCTGCCTTATGATGCCCTGCGCAGTTACCGCGACGCAGCCCTTCCGTCCCAGGGTAACAACCACAGCCTTAGGCCCCAGCCTCAACAAGGCCGTCGCCGCCTCTACCACATCCTCATGACCGGTGAAATCCGCCGGGAATGCCTCGTCAGCTATAAGATAGTCAGTAAATCGTATTGTCTCCTCAACATGTGGACTTATCTGGTCGCAGTCGAATGTGACTTCAAGCCCCTTTTCTCTTGCCCACCGTGCAGCCAGTAGAGAGGCCTTGGGAAACCTCCCGTCCACGTGAACAAACTTCCCGCTGGTTATGTAGTCCCGGTCCATCTCATCTTCACTCAAATCTTCAAAGGCCCTGTAGGATCCTATGGTTCTCCTGCCGGTCCCCTCCTCCGTCAAGACAAGGCTTGCCGAAGAACTTGCCCCCTTTTCTACCACTACTCTGCTAATGTCAATGCCTTCCCTTGTGAATTCCTTCAGGATCATCTGGCCCAGCGCATCATCGCCAACCTTGCCCACGAAACCAACCTTTACGCCGAGGCGCGCAAGAGCCGCAAGGGCCGTGGCGACCAATCCTCCGACCTGGCAGGTGAGCTGCTTTATGATTGCCCTCTCATCGGCAGCCGGGATTCTGTTCACAAGTCCCACATAATCTATGCAAGAATGACCTACTCCCACGACGCTTATGTCCATACAGCAGCCCTCCCGGAATCCATGCCACGATTGAATCTTTCTACGAGTACATCAATGAGTACATCGCAAAGGAGCACCAAACGCTGGAGCGAAAGTGTGAAGAGATCACAGCAGCCGGCCCAAGACATAGATGAAAACCGCCCCCAGACTGACATACGCCCAGGCATAGGCCGTATTCCACCTGATCCCGGCCTCCAACGGGCTCACATCGAAAAAGCTTGAGATCACGAGGGTGGTAGCAGTAATAGGGCAGACAATATATGAAACCGACCCGCCCAGGATCAAGGAGAGAGCCAGTGTCTCCGCCGGAATGACGGATAGAGCAGCCCCTGGAGCTGCCATGGCCAGTCCCCCCCTTGCAGCGGCAAGTCCCTTGCCGATGGCGACAATCGAAAACAAGGGATATATTCCCATCATCCCGAGGAATAATATCGCAGCAGCTATGCAGAAGATTACGCCCACCATGCCGAGCCTGGGCATCAAGTAGGAAACCGTACGGGAAAGCCAGGTACTGAGCCCTGTTTCATCGAGCGCTCTAGTGGCCAACCCGACGGAGATCAGTAGCGCACTTTGTGCTGATGAGGCGCCCAGGCTATCGGCAAGAGAAGGAATAAACACCCGCCGCAACTCCTTTATACCTGACGTGATGGCAATCCACGCAACGGAAAAAGGAATCGCTATTACAGTCATTGTGTAGATCGGACCCATGGTTGTGAAGGATTGAAAGGCTACGAATATGACGACCAGTGCGGCAAAGGCGATACATAGCGAGATCGACGAACCACCCACTCCATTGTCGCCTGTCCGGCCGTCCCCGCCCTCGCTACTGCCTCCTCGGCTGTCTCCCCACTGGCTGCCACCGGTCCGGTCCCGGTGACCACTTGAGCATCCCTCCGCCCTCAACGACACGAGAGGTGCGTCCTGAAATGAGCCTCTATCCCTGAAAGGCCTCATAACCAGCCCCAAGGCTAGCATAGCAAGGCTCACGCCAAAGCCCACAGGAGCAATTCCGAACCAGGTGGCACCTGTCACCTTAAGAGACGTTACAACCATGACCGAAGCAGGCGCCCAGAGGAGGAGACTCGCATAACCTCGCGTCATTGCCGTCCCTATGAGCTGTTTCGATTTCTTTCCCCATTCACAGATGCCGTCCAGGATGTTGTAGATGATGGGGAGGGATCCGAAAATGACGAACGTTCCCAATGCATACGTAGCCAGCATGGACAGCCGGTAAAGGGTTGACGGGTTTGGTTTACGTGCAAGAAAGATCTCCCTCAAGAACCTGTCATAGCGGCTTATCCGGAGCGGCAACGCAAGAAAGCGACAGACAATTATAAAGCCAATAATCCCGACCATCTCTATGAGCCCTTCCACCCACGCCATGAGTGGGGCTCCGGTAACCAGAAACGTCGCAGCGGCGAATCCAAACAGGAGGCCTGTCATTGCCTTGGTATCCGGCCTAAGGTCAGGGTAACACATCGCGAGATTGATTGCGGCCAGGGCAGCAGTGAGTGCAGCAAAAAAGCCCAGGCCCGTAAACACGTGTAGAATATTGGACGTCACCAGCAGGCCCATAAGGATGACTCGAAGACTCTGACACCAGTGCAGACAAACCAACTCACCTATCCCCCCGCACCGACCGACGCCCTGGATCTTGTCAATGCCACCAGTACAATATTGTTTCAGCAAAAAGGCGGAAGCTCCTGCTTTTGGGGTGAACCAGCGTTCTCCCCCGAGCAATGAAGCCGTCGTGGTCTCCGCATCGGTCTCCACCGGGTCTTAGGCCACAAGCGGGGGGAACAAATCTACAAAATTCATCTCGGAATTAAGAAGGCAGGAAGGATTTTGGGTAACCATATCGAATAAAATTGTATACAACCAAAATACGATCGAAATACAATGGAAATACAATTATTCCCGACCGTCATTCCTTCATGGTCATTCCTTCATGATGTCTATACCCGGGGTGATTTGATAGTATGGAGGCTACTGGTTCCCCTAAAACGAGGAATAGATCGCTATCTGAAAAGGCGTATCTCTATATAAAGAACGCCATCATCGCCAACCAGTTTAAGCCCGGAGAAGCACTTTCAGAAGAACTCATCGCCGCCCGGCTCGACATGAGCCGCACCCCCATCCGAGAGGCCCTGCGCAAGCTGCAGTTAGAAGGGCTGGTGCAGGTTATCCCTAATCGAGGTGCCTTCGTTACGAGGCTATCTCTAAACGATATCAGAGAGATATTTCAGCTAAGGGAAGTGCTGGAAGGCGCTGCGAGCCGTCTTGCCGCTGAGTTCATCTCGCCTGAGGTACTCGAAAAACTTGAAAGAAAGCGGAAGGAACTCGAACTCAAATCCCCGGCTGCCGACCACCAGGAATTCTACAACTTCGGGCTGGAGCTACATGATGCCATTCTAAAAGCCGCCCGAAATCGCAGGCTCTATAATTTTATCCGCTCCCTCAACGATCAGATCGAAAGGCTCAGAAGGATCTCGAGCCTGGATCCAAAACGCACGGAAACGTCTTTCGGCCAGCATTGCGCCATCTTAGATGCCCTGAAGGCGCGAGATGGTGCGGCGGCCGAAGGTGCTATGGTGGCCCATATCGCCGACACCCGGAATAGTGTTTATTTGGTCCTGGACAGGGAGGCGGTGGACTGGACAGAAGATGTCTTGGATGAATCTGGATACATACTTCCACTCTCGAAAGGCGAATAGAATAATCTCCTGCATCTTCGGGGTGTGCCCGGTACCCCATGACCAACACCTGAGATACTTAATTCTGGAGGAGGCGACGGTGAAATGAAGGTAGTGGATTTGAAGGTCCATCTCTTGTCTGCCCCGATAGACCCAAGATATGCCTGGAAGTCGAGCCTTGGCTATTCGGTAAAGAGGGACACAGTTGTCGTTGAAGTTCAAACCGACGAAGGGATAACCGGGTATGGCGAATCTAATCATGCCCTATCTCCAACAGTAATTGCCGAGATCATTCAGGAAACCCTCAAACCTCTGGTCATAGGCGAGGATCCCTTTTACGTTGAGAAGATATGGGCCAAGATGTATAAGGGTTGCCGCATGTTAGGGAACACCGGGGCTCCCGTAATGGCAATGTCGGGTGTTGAAATCGCCCTGTGGGATGTTGTGGGGAAGGCCCTAAAGACGCCCATCTACAAACTTCTTGGGGGGTACCGCGACCGGATCAAGGCATACGCTGGTGGCCTGGGATTGGGGTGGAAAGATCCAGATCAACTGGCACAGGAGGCAAAGGTTTTGGTACAACAGGGTTTTAAGGCCCTCAAACTTAGAGTGGGTAGGAACCCCAAACAGGATCTGGAATGCGTTAGCGCAGTCAGAGATGCCGTAGGACGCGACATAGACATCATGGTAGATGTCAACGGCGGGTATTCCCGGCGCGTCGCGCTCGACATGGCAAGAGCCTACCAGGATTTGGGGCTTTTGTGGATCGAAGAGCCTCTGCCCTACACAGATATTGAAGGCTTAGCGGAACTTGCCGCCAACGTAGACGTGTCCATTGCGGGCGGGGAAAACGTATATACCATTTACGGCTTTGACCAGGCCTTAAGAAGCCGCGCCCTCGACATTGTCCAGCCAGACTGCTGCAAATGCGGTGGCATTCTTCAAGCCAAGAAGATAGCATCCATGGCGGAGGCGGCAAATCTCCCGTGTGCGCCCCACATTTTCGGTACCGCCATTGGAACAGCTATAAGCTTACAACTTCTTGGATCGATCCCCAACGGTCTTATCTGCGAATTCGACGTATTACCCGATAACCCCCTCATGTACGAACTGGCTCCTGGCCAGTTGAACATCCAAGATGGCTTTGTTGAGATCCCTCAAAAGCCTGGAATCGGGATCGAGCTTAACGTAGATGCGTTCAAGAAATTCCCATTCATTCCGGGACCTGCCTACGTCCTATGACGTTTACGTGGAGGCTTGAAAAATGAACATAAGTATCAATTATCCGCGCCGGATACAGAAAATCCAGGATGCACTTAATCGCCATGGGATAGACGTTTATATAGCAGTAAGAACCGCAACCGTGTCGTACACACTCGGCGCATTTGCCCCCTGGAGGACTGCCGTTATAATACCCCAAAGCGGGCCTGCCATAGGGCTTTTATGGGAAAACGACGCGTCCAGGCTGAAAGAGGATACCTGGATGGATCACGTAATCGAATGGGGGGCCAGGAATAAATGCTCCTTCACCGAAGCTATTGCAAATACAATAAGGGACTTGGGCCTGGACCGAGGTACGATAGGTGTCGAACTCGCAGTAGAGGGAGCGAGAACGGCCCCAGGCTTGCTCCTTGCCATTGAATACGAGGACCTCAAAAAACTCCTGCCCAGCGCACACTTCGTCAACGCCACAGGATGCGTTGACCAGATCCTAGCCGTTAAAGAAAAAGAAGAAATACTCCTCATGAGGCAGGTTAGTGCTATAGCCGATATAGGATTTGCGGCAGCACTCGATGCCCTCAAAGCAGGGAAGACCGAAAACGAAATCGCAGGTGTAGCTGAGTATGCGATGCGGTGCGCAGGCAGTGAGTGGGCCTGGTCCGTCACAGCAGGAACCGAGGTCGGGTCTGGCTACCGTTCTGCTTATTACCTTGGATTCACACAACCTGCTACCAACAAGATCATTCAGCGGGGCGACATGGTCATTATCGACCTGCACCCGATGTACAGGCTCTATTACGCGGACTTCGCGGCAAACGCCGTTGTCGGACCCCCTACATCCGACCAGCAGAAACTGGCTCATACCTGGGTTGAAGCTGTTACTACCCTTGTCAAAGGTATGGTGCCCGGAGCCGTTATATCCGAGGTGGCCAGGGCCGCCTATGAAAAGATAAAGAATAATGGCCTCGACAGGTGGTGCATCCCCTCTTTTGGTCACGGCATCGGAACCTGTTCCAGAATACCCCCATTGATTACTTTGAACAATCATGAGGAGTTTGTCGAGAACATGGTGGTGAATGCTGGAACCCATATTTACTGGCCAGGAGTGGGTGGAATGCGCCTTGAGTTGCCCGTGCTTGTCACACCAGGAGGGGGGGAGCCTCTATGTAAGACGCCACTCCAGCTTCATGTGGTCCAGGGGTAAGCATTTCTAGGGGCGGAGCCCAACCGATTTCTTACTGAGGTCAGAGCAATCGAGAAGGCCATTATGGCTGAGAAGCTCATAACATGAGTTGCTAGGGAGGTCGACGACATGTCGCGACGGAGGATTCTAAAGACCGCATATTTGATGATAGCTACTCTTATCATAATGGTTTTCACCGGCGGAAACGCCATTGGTGCCCGGAGTTGGAACTACAACATCAAGTTGATGACCGGGACTATGGGCGGGGTTTGGTATCCCACAGGCGGGGCTATGGCCGAATTCTTGCAGAAGGATATCCCGGGGCTTACAATGACCGTCATGCCCGGAGCGGGGATCAGCAATATAGAGGCCATGGAGAGTGGAAGAAGCCTCATAGCATTCGGAAAGGCATGCACTACATGGCAAGCATTAAGAGGTGAACCCCCCTTCAAGCAGAAGGCAAGTAAAGTACGCAACGTGATGTACCTGTACGATGAAAGCTTCCACTTCATAGTACGGGCCGATTCCGGGATAGAAAAAGTAGAGGATCTAAAGGGGAAAGTCCTCACCACGCTGCAAAAAGGGAACACAGGCGAGCAAATGGCCGCGGACGTCCTCAAGGTGCACGGCCTTAGCTATAAGGATATGGCCAGGGTGCACTTTGGGAGCTATAACGACTCTGTCGAGTTGATGAAGGACGGGCACGCGGACGCGTGGATGTTTGGGACCGCTGTACCGGCCTCCGCCGTCATGGACCTCGCCGCAACCCGCAAGATTAAGTGGATAAGCCTGAGCGATGAAAAACTCAAGGAGTTGAACCACCTCAACGAGGGCTATGTACCCCAGGTAGTTGAGCCAGGCGCATATGAATTCCAAACCTATCCTGTGAAGACCTTCGGGACCGCAACTCATCTGATGGCAAGTGCTGACCTGCCAGCCGACTTTGTGTACGAGGTTACAAAATCTCTGGCCCGCAACCTCTCCAAATTGGGCGATGTACATGCCCTCTATAAACCACTGACACCGGCTTTAATGGCCAAGAATGTTGGAGTGCCTTTCCATGAGGGGGCATTAAAGTATTACAAGGAGATAGGCGTTATCAAATAGACACGGCATTCGCGCATGGTGGGTGCAGGTAGACAACAGGTCGCCTGCACCCGTAATAATCAAGCACAGCCGCTTAACCTATGCAATCGCCAGTCGATTCATGCAGTTCCCGGCAGTATTGGGGTGATGACAGTGGAAAGAGTGAGGAAATGGTTGACACAGGGTAACCTTGTAGCCATCACAATAAAGTGCATAGCGATCGCCATGTCCCTTTTTCACTTGTATACCGCGGCCTTCGGCACGAGGCCGGCATTGATCCAGAGAAGCATCCACCTCGGCTTTGTCCTGGTGCTTGGGTTCTTGCTGTACCCCGCATCCAAGGTTCGAAAAGGTAAAGGTCCCAACGTGGTAGATGCCCTCTTTGCCGCCCTCTCCCTTTGCACTGTAGCGTATATATGGCTCAATTACGAGCATGTTATAACGAGGATCGTATGGGTTTCCCCGCTGAAGGCGCAGGAATATGTCCTCGGGATACTCTTCCTGATTTTAATTGTCGAACTGACCAGAAGGACGAGCGGTCCGGCCCTTCCGATAATTGCGGTTGCGTCAGTCTTGTATGGGCTCTTGGGAAATCACCTGCCCGGTATACTAAGACACAGTGGCTTCAGTTTGGTCGAGATCATAGATCAACTGTACCTGACCACCGAGGGCGTCTTCGGGGTACCAATCCAGGTATCCGCGAGCGTCATTGTGCTTTTTATCATCTTCGGCGCATTCCTTGAGAAATCCAAAATTGGTGACTATTTTATGCGTTTCGCCTCCGCGTTGACAGGTAGGTCTGCAGGAGGACCTGCCAAGATGGCGGTTGTATCCAGCGGACTCGTGGGGACAATCTCCGGAAGCGCTGTTGCCAATGTAGTCATCACCGGACAGATCAGCATTCCACTTATGAAAAAGTCTGGTTATAGGGATTACTTCGCTGGCGCCGTAGAAGCCGTAGCCTCTACAGGAGGACAAATCATGCCCCCCGTGATGGGAGCGGCGGCGTTTGTCATGAGCGAATACACCGGCATACCCTATTTAACTATCTGCAAGTACGCCATTCTCCCTGCCATACTGTACTACGCCGCATGTTACCTCATGGTCCATTTCGAGGCGCTAAAACTCGGCCTCAAGGGCTTACCGGACAATGAAGTGCCCAAGATATCGAGCGTCCTCAGAGAGGCTTATCTCTTTATTCCCATTGGCGTGATAGTGTTCCTGATGATTCTTGGCTTCACCCCGATGTATGCATGTCTTTATTCCATCCTCTCGGTGGTGTTGATCACTGCATTCAACAGACATACGAGGCTGGATCTCCGTGCAATCCTTTCAGCATTGGAAAAAGGAGCGGTTGACACCATTTCGGTCGCCATCACTTGCGCATGTGCCGGCATCGTCATAGGAATTGTGATGCTTACCGGGCTGGGCCTAAGGCTATCCAGTCTTATCCTGGGGATTGCCGGGAGTAACGTGATTCTAGCCCTCATCCTGACAGCCACGGTGGCCCTGGTATTGGGGATGGGGCTTCCCACGACACCTGCCTATGTAATATGCGCCGCGCTGCTGGTTCCGGCATTAATAAAAATGGGCATAAATGTGGTGGCTGCCCATCTATTTGCCCTGTACTTTGCCGTGATATCGTGTATAACTCCCCCAGTGGCATTAGCCTCTTATGCTGGAGCGAGCCTTGCAAATGCCAATGCATCAAAGACGGGGTTCACGGCCGTAAAACTTGGAATAGCAGCCTATATAGTCCCCTTCATGTTCGTATTCAGTCCGCCTCTGTTATTGATGGGCCCAGCATATAAGGTAATCCAGGCGTCCATTACAGCGCTGATAGGGGTCACCTGCTTGGCGGCAGCCGGCGAAGGATGGATGATAACAAAGGTGACGCCATTGGGGAGACTCCTCTTGTTCGCAGCCAGTCTTACGCTAATAGACCCAGGCTCTTTAACGGACGTCTTGGGATTTATACTACTTGGAATCTCTCTCGCCCTCCAGCTCTATAGACGCCGTGAAGATGCCAAGCGCACCTTCGCAGGAGAGGCATCTCAGTCTTAGTGTTTCAGGAAGGAGGCGACCTGCGGCGTGAGGATTACCAGGGTTAAGACCACGCTCTTGTCCTGCAGTTATGAGCGTCCGGTTACGTTTGCCCACCTGTCTATCCCCTACCGCTCGATCGTGCTGGTGGAGGTTATAACTGATGAAGGAATAGTAGGCGTCGGTGACGCTGATGCTTTCCCAACGGGTGACCCTTCGATAGTGGAGCTCATCCAGCACCGGTTTGCCCCGCTATTGATAGGCGAAAACCCCCTTGAGATCGGCAGGCTATGGGAAAAGATGTTTGGTGTCCCCCATGCAATGGGACGGTATAAGGGACTTGAGATCTATGCAATTGGCGCACTGGATATGGCGCTCTGGGACATCCTTGGCAAGCATGTAGGGTTGCCTGTCTACCAGTTGTTAGGGGGAAATAGAGATCAGATCGAGGCTTATGCAAGCCTCGATTACGTAGGCCCTTCACAGATTGGTGACGTAGTGAGGGATTGCCTCGACAGGGGGTTCCGGGCAGTAAAGATCAGGATCGGTGTCGAGCCAGATAAGGACGAAGATATCGTAAGAGAAGCTAGGAATGCGCTGGGAGATCACGGTATTCTGATGATAGATGTCAATTCCGCCTGGTCCCGGCTCGAGGCCCTGAAGCGTATAAGGTCTCTCGAAAAATATAATCCAACATGGATAGAAGAGCCGCTGCCCCCATATGAGCTGGACGGAATAAGTGAACTCGCCGCTGCCACTCATATCCCTATCGCTATTGGAGAGCACGAGATATTCACCCGCTTTGATGCTAAAGAGCTGATCCAAAAGGGCGCAGGTGATATCTTCCAGCCAGATTTACGGTCTGGTGGGATATCGGAATGCAAGCGGATTGCTGATCTCGCCGATGCATGGGGAATTCCATGCATCCCTCACTTTTATGGCCCCGGCGTCAGGTTCGCTGCCATGATACACCTTCTCGGTGGGATAAGGAATAGCAAGTATGTAGAGTACCCTATCCGCAAAGATCCCCTGAGAAGTGAGTTAGTATTAGATTTCCCCGTTCCCGAAGAAGGAGTGGTCAATATCCCTCAGCAACCCGGACTTGGTATCCATCTCAATGAAGAAGCCATCTCCATGTATTCGAAGGGGGAGACCATCTAGAGTGCGCCTCCTGACATTTAAGCTCGGGGATGACCTCCGGCCTGGCATGCTGCTGGACCCACAGGGGGAATTCGTAATTGACTTGGCGTCTATCTGCTCCCTCATTCTCTCCGGGAACCCAGAGCCCGCTTTGAGGAGTATAGACGCACCGGCACTCCCTGCAAACCTGAAAAGCTTGATACCTCGCGGACCCTGCCAAATTGCCGATATCCTGCGGATGGGCGATCGCGCCTTTGATGCCTTGAAGACAATACAGCAGTGGGCCAGCGAAACTGGCCCCGGCAATCTCCAGTGCAAGACCGGTCGCGCCCAGGGGGGCCTGGTCTACCAGCTCAAGGACTTGAAGCTCGCGGCTCCATTGCCTGTGCCATCCAAATTCATATGCCTGCTGCATAACTATGTCGATTACCTGGAGGGGCTGAACCGGCCATTCCCCGCCCGACCGAGATTCTTCGCCAAATTCCCGACTACCATTATAGGTCCCGGGGAATATATAATCCATCCTTGGTTATCTCGCCAGGTGGGTTACGAAGCTGAACTAGCCGTCGTAATAGGTAGGAGAGGGAAAAGCATCCCCGAAGAAGAAGCCTATGATTACGTGGCAGGTTACACCATTGTAAACGATATAAGTGCCGTGGATATTATCGCCCAGGATGGGCAGGTAATGTGCGGAAAGAATTTCGACACTTTTGCCCCAATGGGGCCGTGGATCATTACAAAGGACGAGATTCCCGATCCACAAAACCTCCGCATTTGCCTGGATGTTAACGGCCGCGTATTACAGGATTCCAATACGAGTAAGATGCTCTTCCCTATTCCTGTAGTGATTTCGTACCTCTCAAAGGTCATGACCCTGGAGCCGGGAGACATCATTGCCACAGGCACCCCAGCCGGCACCCCGCAATTCTACGATCCCCCGGCTTTTCTTGACCCGGGAGATATAGTAACCGCGAAAGTGGAATATATAGGACACCTTACAAACCCAGTTATTCAGGAGGTCTCTTCTTGACGAAGCCTAACCAATTGACGAAGCCTAACCAAAAGCTGGCTATTAATCCACCCCGAAGATGATGATCAGAGGGTTGCGAAAGTCGAAGAAACGGAGGGAGCGCAGTGAAGCAGCTCGTCCTGTTGACCGAACCCATCCACCCCGATGGTGTTGCCCTTCTCGAGAAGGAAGGGCTCGTAATACGGATAGCCAAAGGTACTGCAGAGGATATACTCTGTGAAGAAGTACGTGCTGCAGACGCACTCATTGTCCGGCTCGCCCGCATCACGCAGTCCGTGTTGGAGGCTGGCAAGAAGCTCCGTCTGGTCGTGCGACATGGTGTCGGCCTGGACAACATCGACCTCAAGGCGGCCACGAAGTTGGGTATTATGGTGGCGAATGTACCAGATGCCAATACACTATCAGTGGCCGAACATGTCCTCGGAAGCATCCTGGCCTTGGCCAAGCGGTTCCTGATCTACGATAGGGCTGTCCGCGAGGGAAATTTCCAGGCCCGATCTACAATCCCGTCGATCGACGTAGCTACACGGACCCTGGGGATTGTTGGATTCGGCCGCATCGGTCGTGAGGTGGCGAAAAAATGCATGGGGACGCTGGGGATGCAGGTGATTGCGTGGGACCCCAACGTCTCGAGAGAGGACATCGAAGCCCTCGGGGTCCGATATGTTAATTCCCTGGAGTCCTTACTGAGCCAGGCGGATTTCGTGACCCTACACGCACCATCCACGCCCGAAACGAGGGGAATGATGGGAGCAAAACAGTTTTCCCTGATGAAGAAGGGCTCTTTCTTTATTAACGCGGCGCGCGGTGAGCTGGTAGATGAGATAGCCCTTGCTGGTGCAATCCGTTCCGGGCACCTCGCGGGCGCTGCCGTGGACGTATTCGCCCAGGAGCCTCCGGCCGCCGATCACCCGCTATTGGGCCTCGATAACGTCCTCCTCACCCCGCACGCAGCAGGTGCCTCTTCCGACGCCTTGCGAAGGCTCTCACTAGGCGCTGCCACCACGGTAGTCGCCGGTTTACGGGGGGAAAAGTTGACGAACATGGTAAATCCTGAGGTACTCCGTCAGCGGAGGTAGACAATTGCCGGCTACAAGACACGCCATTATCTGCGGAGTGATCCCATTGCGTTCCCGAACCGACTCCCCTGCTGGCCCCACACACATCGTAGCGCCGCAACGTTCGACGAGAGAAGCAAAGGATATATGGAAATGGTTGATGCACCGTTATAGGGAATAATAAGGTTGTCCATGATAAAGTTCCAGAGACTCCTTTGGGTTATAAAGAGGATTCCTGCGTATGAATTGGTCGACTTGCTGGCCAGCTATCATGGCCTTTATCCTTATTTCACTGATGTTCTCGGCCCCGGGGGACCTGGCCGGGGTAGCCGACAATCGGCAACCGGCAGGACTGCATGCCGAGTCCAATGAGATTAGCGCCAAGGACACTGACCCTGGGGGTATTGATAAGGAGCATCCTGCGGCCGCCCCGGCCCCGACGGCTTGCGACTGCCCGCCTGACCAGATGATAGCCCTCAGGATTCCCCGGGTCAAAGGACGGGACGTGCGGGGTATCCAGATTATCCTCTCACGAATGGGCCTTTACCGAGGTGTCATCGACGGGGTTTACGGCCCAGGGACAGAGACCGCGATTGAGGAGTTTCAGCGGCACCACGGCCTCAAGTCCGATGGCATCGTGGGGCCGCGCACGTGGCACGCCTTGGCCAGGGCCGCGGCTGTCGATTGGGGCCTCCCGCATGTCCTTACCCCGGACGACGTAGCTCAAACTACGGAGTTGCCGCTACAGCCGCCCCACCGGCCCCGCGGCGGGACACCGGAGGTGGGGGAGCCTGGCCTGGGGGTCCGTGTCCCTGACCAGAAGGCCCCTGACCCGACGGGCAGAAGACCCGGTCAGGTCAAGGAAACGCTCGACCAGCCGGAGGAGCCCATAATCCTGGTCATAGATACGGAAGAGCGCACTCTTACCGTATATTCCCGCGGCAAGCCCTTTAGACAATACCCGGTAGCTATTGGTAAACCTTCCACTCCCAGCCCACCCGGCGAATGGAAGGTCATTAAGAAATCAAGCTGGAGCGGGGGCTTTGGCACAAGGTGGATGGGCCTCGATGTGCCCTGGGGGATCTATGGGATCCACGGCACAAATAAGCCGTGGTCGATCGGGGACGCTGTCTCGGGTGGCTGTATCCGAATGCATAACAGGCACGTGGAGGAGCTATTCCAATGGGTCAAAATTGGGACGAAGGTTAAAATCGTGAGCCACCCCTACGATCCCATACGCAGGCCGAGGCGCCTCCTGGGACCCGGTGAAAGGGGAGCGGATGTTCTCCTCGCCGAGCGCCGCCTCGAGCGTTTAGGGTATAAAGTAGGCAAAGTCGATGGTGTTTACGATGAGGATACCTCTAACGCCGTCAAGGAATTTCAGAAAAGGTCAGGCCTGAAAGCAACTGGGGAGATAACAGAAGACGTCTATGATGCCCTGGGTATGCACCTTTTCGAGTGAACGCCAGGGCGCTTTAGGGCTTTGAGAAAGGCGTGCAGCCCATCCTCGTCCTTCGGTGGTGCCAGCCGGTGCTGGCATGGGTGACTGCTTATCAAGGAAGGAGTTACCATAGGCACGATATCTGGCGCTATCTTGTGCTATGAGCACTAATCCTGAGTTTTCAAACAATTGCAGTTATCCATGTGGTGTTCTATGAAAAAATGGCTAAAAATTATTAAAACCCCTTGCAATCTGCCAGGTGAGGTGTATAATGGAAATGCTTATATATCCCAGGTAAGGATGCCCATCCTGGCCGGTGGGCTATTTGGTGACATCCCCACGGTAACTTTTAGCCTGCCATCCAGGCCCGCCTGGCGCGGCGGCATTCACGCGCACCTGGACGTATCAAAGCCGAAGGAGGTGTGGAGTTGAGACATCGGACACACTATAGGATTTCTAAAGTGCTCAGTGGAGGAGGAGTATTCTTACCCAGCGAGATCAGAGAAAGTATCGGACTGGAGCCCTTGGATTCTGTTGAGTTTACATTGTGCCGCGACACTATAGTGATACGAAAGGTACATCAACCAGTAGACGCTGCCAAGTCTGACGTTACCTTGACAGGTGACTCTGAATCGAGCGTCACCATCACCTCCGGATCAAGCCCGGAATCAGGAGCTAGCCAAACGGGGGATGATTGTGCTCAGTCCCCCAGCGCGGCAGAACCGCCCGGCGCCGGCGACCAGCCAGATCTGTAAGGCCCGCCGTAATACCTGATGTAGCAGGTATTCGGCGTATTTTATTCCTGGCGCAATGATACGCAGCGACACTAATGGATATCTGTGCAACGTCCGGCAGTAAGGGTCTAGAGACTCCCAAGGGCGCCCATGAAGGCCGCAAGCGGGCGCCCTCTATGTTTCAGAAGCGGGGCAGGCCTTGACTAGCCCCCGGCATCTATGGGTCCAGGGGAGCGTGCAAGCCCCTATGATCGCTAGCCCGTGCGACCGCCAGCCCCTCGTGACCGCAAGCCCCTATTATGGCTCCTATGATGGCGTCGGTCACTGAACAGCTGCACTCACTCTTGCCCTGTTCCGGTACAAATGTATATTATAAAGGGGCGGGGCTTTAGTTTCTTTAATGATGGGCTCTCGCAAGAAGTCTCCGGTCGGCCTCCCAGCATCGGGTGTCCCACCATCGGGAGATATATCGGCCCCATGCCAGGGAATGTGAGGTTATCGGACTGCATGCCGGCGAGTTCAAGACCAATAGATGTGCCCAGATATGTCCTGGATATCATCTCCGACCTTAGAGCCCATGGCCATCAGGCGTTTCTGGTGGGCGGCGCAGTCAGGGACGCGCTCTTAGGCCAGGTACCCAAGGACTGGGATGTGGCTACAAGCGCAACCCCCGACCAGGTAGAAACCATCTTGGGAGGGCGCGCCATTCCCACGGGCAAGAGGTTTGGGACAATCAGCGTGATTGTGCCTGTGGAGGAGCAACCTCGCGATGCGAGGCAAGAGGTACGCGATACAGTACAGAAGACAAGCGCCAACGTAGTCGAGGTAACTACGTTTCGAAGCGACGGAGTGTATTCAGACGGGCGGAGACCTGATATGGTCATATTCTCCGCCAGCCTCGAAGAAGACCTCGCCCGGCGCGACTTCGCCATAAACGCAATCGCATATGACCCAGCTACCGGTCGCATAATTGATCCCCATGGCGGGGCACGGGACATTGCCCGTAGAAGGATTGCATGCGTCGGCGATCCTGGAGAGAGGTTCAGAGAAGACGCCTTAAGGATGCTAAGGGCCGTGCGGCTCGCCGCCGAGCTGGATTTTGACATTGCGGATGAGTCCAAGTCTGCTATCAAGGCTAATGTTCACCTGGTCCGGAATGTCTCTAATGAAAGAATACGGGCAGAACTCGATAGGATACTTGTCTCGGGTGGCGTCAGAATTGGCCTTGAACTCCTCCAAGAGACAGGGCTGCTAAAGGAGATCATCCCGGAGCTTGAGGAGACTGTTGGCATGAGACAGGGCCCAAACCACATTTACACGGTGTGGAATCATACCATTGAGGCTGTGGCGAGGATCGAACCAATCCTGCGCCTTCGCCTTGCGGCGCTACTACATGATGTCGGCAAGCCCAAGACATTCTCCAGGGAGGAAACGGGGGAGATTCGCTTTTATCGCCACGAGGCGGTGGGCAAAGAGATAGCGAGGGGTGTGCTGAGACGTCTCGGTTACCCTTCAGCCATAATAGAACGCGTCTCTTCCCTGGTGGCATATCACATGTTTCTATTTGACAAGACATCCTCCGACCGGGCAGTCCGGAAACTAGTTGCCAAGCTTGGGCTGGATTTCATCCATGACCTAGCCAAGCTCCGTAAGGCTGATAGGGAGGCAACTGGCACCATGAATGGTGTGGGCAACAACATGGCCTTTTTCTTACAACGCGTGGAGGAGGTCCTGGCCAGAGGCAATATCTTGAGCGTCAGGGACCTTGCCATAGATGGCGATGATGTCAAACAGGTACTTGGAATTCCACCGGGGCCCGAAGTTGGCCGGGTGCTGCAAAATCTCCTAGATATCGTGATGGAGGACCCCGCCCTGAATGAGAGGGAAACCCTGCTGTCTCTAGTAGCCGGCCAGGCTCAAGGCCCTCCCGGTTCTGACGCCAGGCTTTCCCATGACATGAGAACTCAGGAGGCATGAACCTTCCCACAGAGAATCTCTTCATACAAGCCCCTTGTATGAATTGTCATAGAAAGGATGGTTCTATTTCCGATGGACAAGACCGCCGGCACAGCAGGCGGGGGCGCGGTCCCCTGCGACCTTGATCATCTTCAGGGCCTCATCTACGATGAACAGGAATATTCCCCGGATAAGGGGCTCAGCCGCGAAGAGATCCTGTCGTTACTCGAGGCATTCAGACGTACCTATTCATCTGGCAACCTGCAGCCGTGGGAAGTCATCGTGGTGCAAGACCCCGAAAAGAAGCGCCAAATCGTCGGGTGCACACTGGATGCATTCTTCCGGGACAGTGATGAGATGCGCCAGACATGGATTGAATCTGCCCCGGTCGTCCTGGTGATCCTGGCCAATCTCCGCCGGGCGCTCTCCCGGTTTGGGGAAGCAGGGAGGGATGTAGCAATTCAGGACGTTGCGGCGGCAGTCCAAAACCTCAGGCTAAGCGCCTGCCAGAATGGCATCGCAAGCGCCTGGATCAGGGAGATTTCGGCTGAGAGAATTACCCGGCTCTTTTCTCTGGGCAAGCACCTGCTGCCGGTAGGGCTGGTGACCCTGGGATTTCCCAAGAACCCGGAAAAGGCGGCTATGGAGTTTGAAGGCCGCCCCCGCCTGGCTATAAACAGGTTCTGCCGGTGGGCGTGATGGGTCCGCGGCGGGCCTCGCGGCCCTCCATGAACCTGGTAGTACCGCGGCGCGCCGGATAGTGCCCAGTTTAGGTTGATTACCGCGGTGACCTGCGGCGTAATTCGCGCAATTGCGGTGCTGCGATGCGTTGAAGAGCACTCAGTCGTTGGAGAGCGCCCAGTGCAGATACCGCCTCGCCAGAGGCTGTTTACTCCCGGAAACAGGAGGCCATTCATTCCAGGATAAGGAGGTTTGCAGCAGCTACTCTCGTTGCGTAGGCAGTGGAGCAGCTTGCGGCCGCACCATGGAATTATTCGAGGCGATTAGATCCAGGAGAAGCGTGAGGGATTTCGATTCAAAGCCTGTACCTGACGAGATCTTGACTCAATTGATCGAAGCTGCCCGTTGGGCGCCCACAGGTGGAAATCTGCAGCCGTGGGAATTCGTCATCGTCAAGTCCCAAACCCAAAAGGAACGCCTGGTCCAGGCCACCTACGCGGGATACATGGCCAAGACCGGCAAACCTCAGAGTTGGATACTGAAGGCGCCAGTGGTTGTTGTGGCCTGTGCAAATCTCGGGGAATCTGAGGCCCGGTACGGAGATCACGGGAAGGATATCGCAATACTGGACCTGGCCGCGTGCATAGAAAACTTCCTCCTGGCAGCTGTAGCCGTGGGCCTTGGAAGTTGCTGGGTAAGCGGCTATGACGAGGCACGAGTCAGGGAGATCCTCCGCCTCCCGAATAGCGTCAAACCAATCGGCATCTTGCCGGTGGGTTACCCGAAGATGATCCCGCCTCCCCCGCCGAGGCTCCCTGTAGAGGATATAGTATACTATGAGGAGTACATGAGGAATCCTGTTGAGGCGTCAACGAGTTGAGGGTCGACCAGCTTGAGGACGGACATCTGGGGGCTAACCCCGGGTTGACAGCTCTCGACTGCAATGCTAGAATTCAAATTAATCTAGATACGACCATAGCGACCAAAGGCTAGGATTGGAAAGAGTAGGTGCCCTGCGCAAGCCATAGAGAGCCGGGGGTGGTGGAAACCCGGCGCGGAGCGGGCATTGAATGGGTCCATGAGCCTGAGACCGAAAGCCGGAGAATCTAAGGGAGATTAGGCCAAGGGAATTGTATAAAGTATAAGCGAAAGGAATCCGGTGATAGTAGGATCTCACGGAGGTCTCCACCGTTAAAAGGAGAAGGGCATCGGCCGGGAAGGCGTAGACCGCATCTGGCCCGTGCCTGCTGATGAGCGGGCTCTGCGAGCAAAGGTGTCTCGCGCGAGCCAATCAGGGTGGTACCGCGGGAATTGAGTCCTCGTCCCTTCTGGGACGAGGACTTTTTATCTTAAACAAGGGGAGGACGAAAGACGATGGCAACCAAGATCACATTAGAAGAAAGAGAGATCCCCAGGAAGTGGTACAACATTGTAGCCGACATGCCTAACAAACCGGGGCCGCCGCTAAACCCTGTGACCCTTGAGCCGGCAAAACCCGAGGACCTGTCGGCCATATTCCCGATGGCCCTTATAGAGCAGGAGGTCAGTGGGGAAAGGTGGATCGATATACCAGAGAAGGTATTGGAGATCCTGACCCTATGGCGCCCCTCCCCGCTATACCGGGCCCACAGGCTAGAAGAAGCGCTGGACACCCCCTGCCACATCTACTACAAGTACGAAGGTGTAAGCCCGGCAGGCAGTCACAAGTTGAACACGTCCGTTCCGCAGGCCTATTATAACAAGGAAGCAGGCGTAAGGCGCCTCACAACAGAGACTGGCGCAGGACAGTGGGGCACCGCCCTGGCCCTTGCCTGCAATTTTGTGGGGCTCGACTGTACGGTATACATGGTAAAAGTAAGCTATGAGCAAAAGCCCTACAGGAAATCCCAAATGGCGATCTATGGGGCTGAGGTCATACCGAGTCCCAGCCCCAGGACGGCGGCAGGCCGCAAGGTCCTGGCAGAGACCCCTGACTCCCTAGGGAGCCTGGGCATAGCCATAAGCGAGGCCGTCGAAGACGCGGCAAGTCATGATGATACCAACTATGCGTTAGGGAGTGTCTTAAACCACGTGATGCTCCATCAAACCATAATAGGCCTCGAAGCCAAAGAGCAATTCAAGAAGGCGGGTGATTACCCCGATATCGTGATAGGTTGCTTTGGTGGGGGAAGCAACTTCTCCGGGCTCGCCCTCCCCTTTGTCCTGGATAAGATAAACGGCAAGGACATCAGGATAATCGCTGCTGAACCAGCGGCATGTCCGACCCTCACCAGAGGCGTCTTCAACTATGACTTCGGCGACACGGCAGGCCTTACGCCGCTCCTGCCCATGTACACGCTGGGGCATGATTTTGTCCCCGCCGGCATCCATGCAGGAGGCCTGAGATACCACGGCGCTGCGCCGATAGCAAGCCAGCTCCTGCGTGATGGCCTCATTGAGGCCCAGGCATTCACTCAACTCGGGGTCTTTGAGGCGGCATGCCTGTTTGCCAGGGCTGAAGGAATCGTGCCAGCTCCCGAATCGGCTCATGCAATCAAATGCGTGCTGGATGAGGTAGACAAGTGCAAGGAGGCCGGGACCAGCAAGACGATCGTATTCAATTTGAGCGGCCATGGTCTCCTTGACCTCGGAGCCTACGATGCCTACTTTGCCGGGAAGCTCGAGGATTACCAGCACCCGCAGGAGCTGATCGAAAAAGCCCTTGCGCGGCTGCCCAAGGTGCCGGCATAGAAAGCCCGGGAAAATGCCTCAAGATATGCAATCGCATGCCTCCAAGACCACACAGTGACACATGCCGGGCATGCAAGCTCGTGGCCGGGCCTACCTCCATGGCCCGGCCGCATTATCTTTACTCTATCCAGTCTGCTACGCCTCCAGGGACCCTAAGATCCTGCCCCACAATGGGGGTGATCAAAGCATCAAACGGGTGGTAGGGTCTCCCTTACAACCCATTCCAGGAAGTCTGGATTGCCGCCTACGGCTGGAATGGCGATAATTGCCGGAACCTCATATTCATGCATATCCTTTACGGCAGTCACAAGCTCGTCGAGCCGGTTAGCCGGCGTCTTTGCTATCAAGGCGACTTCCTTTTCGTCGCATAGCTTCCCATTCCACCAGTAATACGACCCTATTTCTCCCAGTATGTTTACGCAAGCCGCGAGCCTTCGCTCCACAAGGCTCCTCGCTAGCCCCATGGCCTGTTCGCGCGATGCGGCCGTCATGTAAACCAAAACCACGTCACCCTTCTGCATAGCATATATGCCCCTTCTTTATTGAGGGTCCTGCCCCCGATTCCGAGGACATTATACTGCTTTTACCGCAAGTAGCAAGTGAAGCCGGGATGCTCATGAAAAGCCGGAGCCCCACGCAGACCGAAGCCCGGGGCTAGAGTAGAGGAAGGGGCGTAAAGTTTATTCCCACTTCCAAAGCCGTGCCGCCAACACCAGAGTCACAATAGTCCAACTACAAAGCACCAAAAGGTCGGTGGAGATACTGTAGATCGGGGGCGCACCGACCATGACCTGGCGTAGAAGGTCACCTAGGTATGTCAAGGGCATAGCCGTCACCACAGGCCGCAGAAAGGAAGGCATGATCTCCACGGAGAAGAAGATGCCGGAGAGGAACATCATCGGAAACTGAACAAGCTGGATTATCCCCTGGCCACTCTCCTCTGTCCTCGCGAATGAGACCAGCATGTAGCCCATGCTCACAAAGGTGACCGCCCCAAGAAACACTGACCCCAGTATTGAAAACCAGCTTCCTATGATGTTGACATTAAAGACTGCCTGCCCTATGGCTATTATAGCGCAGGCTTGGACCATAGCCATCAGTATCCTAATGGCCACCTCCGCTCCGATTAACCACCCTCTGGGCAATGGGGTCGCGCCGAGGCTCTTGAGAATCTTCTGCTCCCTCAGGCTTACAACTCGAAGTGAACCAAAGAGCCCCAACTGCATGAGGGCCATGGCGAGAATACCGGGGAGGAGGAAGTCTATATCGCTTAACTTGGCCCGCTGGACAGGCTCGGCAACCACCTCAAATACCCTGGGCCTTCCCGTTATCCGCCGTTCCACCTCATCAAGCACCTGCCTTGCCACGGGGAGCAGAACCTGGCTTGTTATCTGATGACTCTGATCGTAATATACCGATATCTTTATAGGCCCACCCACTTCTCCAGACTGTAAGAATCCCGTAGATTGCAGAGATCGAATGGATTGCGGAGACCCAATGGACGGCAAAGAGATAGAGGGAACCTCTACTACCAGCCTCCTTTTCCCCTTCTTGAGCATGGCAAGCTCTTCGTCAAGGGTGCCGGTATGGAGAGTAAAAGCCGGAACCGCACCAAGGCCGGCTGAGATCTCGTGAACGAGAGGACCCTCAGAGTCATAGGCAAGGCCCACATCATATTTGACGTTCCCGCCGCTGGAGAAGATCGTCCCGAATAGAAATATAAAAAGGATCGGAAAGCCAAGAAACCAGAAAAGGTTCATTCTCTCCCTTACCATATCCTTGAAGCTTGCCATGAACAATTCCCGGAATGCGTTCATCATTCTTCCCTTATCCTCCTCCCCGTGAGCTTCAGGAAGACATCTTCCAGGGTCGAACGCCGGACCGTTACATCGCCTATAGTAACGCCATTGCCCTCTGCAAGTTCCATGAGCCCTGCAATGGTGCGCGGGATATCGCGCGTATACAGTGTGGCCCTGTCGCCGTCGAAGCGCGTTCGGGTTACCCCGGGCAACAATTCAAGTCTCTCACGGTCGGCCGCCATGAAATTCGAGAATTCCACAGCCTGCTCCTGGAAGTGTTCTATGATCAGGCTTGACGGAGGACCCTGTGCAATGATCTTACCATGGTCTACTATAGCTACTGTATCGCAAAGCCTTTCCGCCTCTTCCATGTAGTGCGTCGTGAGAAATACCGTCTTACCCTGCTCCCTCATGTGACGGATCACATCCCAAAGGCCCCGTCTCGCCTGGGGGTCAAGGCCGGTAGTGGGCTCGTCAAGGAAGACCAACTCCGCATCATTCACCATGGCCAGCGCCACCGCGAGCCTCTGCACTTGGCCGCCGGACAACGCCTTCACAATAGTCCTCGCTTTGGCTGTAAGTCCCACCCGCTCTATGACTTCATCTGGCGGTAACGGATTCTTATAGAAACTGGCAAAGAGGCACACCAACTCCCTTACCGTAAGCCTCGGATAAAGCCCGTGAGTTTGTAACTGAACGCCGATCCTCGACTTGACCTCCCTGGCCTGTTTGGCGGGATCCAACCCCATGATGGAAACCTCTCCAGCGTCGCGGCTTCGCAAACCCACCAAGATCTCAACGGTTGTGGTCTTCCCTGCCCCATTCGGTCCCAGCATTCCGAAGACCTGCCCTGACTCAACGCGAAGGTCGAGGTTATCCACCGCCTTTACGCTCCCGTATACCTTGCGTAGGCCCGATACAACCACAGCATTCAAATCCATCATCTCCTCGGCCCATCTGTTTCAAATGTTACAACTCTTCTCTGGGGGGTGAGGCATGGATCGTAAGTCTGAAAATCATAGATTAGAGGGGGCTAAAGAGCTCCCGTTCTCCCACGATGCGAAACCCAAGGGCTCCAAATGCCTTCAAAACCCTGACTTTAGGTGCGTCTACCGGGAATTTTGCCATCAAATGGCTACCCCGGCTTCCGTCACAGAAACTTCAAGGACCGGAGGGTCGGATTCAAGCACCTCTGTGCCGAAGGTTTCGATATGAATCGAATTGCAGACCTCACATCGGCCAGAGCTTCCTCATAGGTATCGCCCTCGCCGACAACGATGCCTTTAAGCCCAACCGGATTAGGCTACATAGCCATCCGGGTGCTTTCCCACTATAACCTTGAACTTTTTCATCTCCAATTCACGGCTTCTGGGCTCCGTTTGTAAGGGCCCGGAGGAAAGCCGCCCGGATTGGAAATTTCGATCCGATCGTCATACCACTGAACATGAATCGCTCCCTGGCGGGTGTAATCACGGTGCACAAGAGCATTGATGAGTCCTTCGCGAAAAGCGCGCTCAGGGTAATCTGGGATGCCGACACGGAAGAGACCCATCATTATTTCCTTCTGGCTATTGCGGGCTTTGAAGTATGTCAGAACTTGCTCGAGCAGGCGCACTAGCGGCCAGCGAAAGAATTCGTTGACTTCCACTTCTAGTTCCCTTAGCACCTGGAATGCAACTTCGCTGGTAGGCATGTGCCTTCGGATAGATTCCTCCTTGCCTGCGAGAAGAAGGCCGGTAACAGTGAGGTGTGTCGGCTCACCATTTGCCTCGACCATCCCGAGGGCTTTTATTCTATTTTCACCAAATTCACACCATCCGAGCCCGAAAATAAAAGCTCCGAATGTCGGAGCCCTTGAAAATACTGGTACGCCCGGAGGGACTCGAACCCCCGACAACCAGATCCGTAGTCTGGTGCTCTAATCCAACTGAGCTACGGGCGCACGTTCACCATTATCATACCTTGCCCAGCTGGAAATGTCAATGGGTCTGGACTGCGCGTCAGGAATTCCGCAAACGCATTTTGGCCTGCCAGCATATGGTAGGGCGCTGTATGGTAGGGCGCTGTTGGAATAGACAATGGCAACACTATCCAACCCAAATCATGCAGATAGGGCCCCCTTTCCCCCAGCCTCCTGGCTCCGGAAGAATGGATCTTGTGCGTTTTACTTGCCCAGATCTCCCAACCTACCTTCTCGCCCACTACCATGAGCTATGCATCGGTATTGGCAGGCCAAAGCGTAGTGTCACGAGACCCACAAGAATTTGCCTTGCTATCTCGATAATCG